>CAZONJ010000050.1:0-15343 GCA_964581225.1 uncultured Terriglobales bacterium
GCGAATCTGGGCATCTCGCCGTCGATCAACTCGCGACGGATTCGCCGGACAGCTCCAACGATTAAACCCCGCCCTCGCTCGCTACCTCTCGGATCACGAACACCGATGAGTGGATCGCGAATCTCAAAAATCCCACCTTCCCGCCACAATGTTCACCACGTTCACCTTTGGCATGCAAAGCATTTGCTTTCAGGCGATTGCAGCGGTGAACGTTGTAAAAGCCGATGTTTCACCAATGTTCACCACGTTCACCTCTTTGCACTACTCGTTGTGCAATTGCCCTGAGCTGCTCCTTTCAAAATCTGAGGGCCAGCCCTGCCAAAAGCCTTCGAGACGCCGGGATGTTAATCGAAGTGGAGAATAATTGCAAAGAAGATTTTGGAGTTGGTGAGGAATGCCAGGCTGCTCAGGCAACGGTATTATTGAAAGTCCCAGAATGATTTAGGTAGAGCCCAGAACACTATCTCCCCGGGATGTGGAGCAACGCGCTGATTGCCACATACGTTCTTTGGAACCACACCTGTGCCGACTACATCCGAGACCGAGATTAGGACAGATGCCGGCTGGTTACAATTACGATAGGCGACGCGGTTGGGTTCTTTACCGATTCTTGGGCCGGCGAGCATGATAAACTGCTTTGCGCCTGGAGGCACCTCGACGCGTCCCACTCCATCCTCACCTACTGTGACCTGGGCTGATTTAAAATCCTTGTCCCATTCAAACGTAACGTTTTGCTTGCGCATAGCTTGCCGGATTTTGCATTCAGAAGACGGATTGTCAATGTCTGCGCGCGCATTGACGGACGCAGGGAACCCAGTTCAACGGATACGAGCAGCAGGATCAGCAGCACGGTGCCGCTATTTCCAAGCCGTTTTCGGTGTATTATGCAGCAGCTCCCGAACGCCCGTCCCTAAGTCCTCGACGTGGCGATACAGCTTTCCCTGAAACAGAAAATCACCCTTCGGAGTGGATGCCAGTCTTTCCTCGTGCCATAGGCCGGGTAGCGTCTCTCCTAAAAGCTGCACCGTCCTATTGACGAGCCGGTATTTCACTTGGCCGGGTGTGCTGCCCTCCCATTCATCCAAGGAAACGACTTGCCCGTCGCAATCGCTGATCCTGAGATGCCTGGGCGCTCGAAGGACAACACACCCGATCAAAGCGAAGCGTTGATTTTCACCGAAGTAAAGCACAGTAGTTGCTGCGGTCTCCAACTGCAGATTGGCCCTCGGCGGAGCATGTTCCCATTTCACCTGCGCAGGCAGCCAAGCTCCTGTTGTTTGGCAACCTGCGCGAACGCAGCGCAGCTCCAGAGAATAAACAGGATGATTTTCTTCATGGCTGATCCATCGGAACCTCTATGGCTGCGGGCAAGGGCGCGTGTGACATGTTGCTCCGGATTGTAGTTCGGGAATCTCCGCTATCTTATAGCTGTCATTTCGAGGGAAAATCTCTTGCCAAGATGTTGACCGTGCCGCCTAGAGGAATCAGATAACTTCGAGGTGTAGATAACTCTCGGAGCTGTCAGGAGGATTCCTTTCTGAAAGGGACTTCGTCCACTTAGAGGACGCGTAACACCCTGCACTGGAGATATCGTCAGAACACACCCGCTTTGCCTCCACGCACAGGTCGGCTTACATCTAGGCACACTCCTGGAATATACTTGAGCTGGGGTCAGAGCTTTTACCGCAGCGGAAACCTGTCTACCTGTTGACGGGTATATTAGACACACCGAGGCTTCTAAACCTGCTGAGCACCATCCCGGTTAAGGGCCGTAGGTGGCTGGTGATCCCCAATCCAATTTCCGCTCTTGCATGGCATGATTAAATGCGAGTGCCCCAGCCGTCATAAAGCCCCTTATGAAAATCAGCCAGTCTTACGAGTTCGTCTGTAAATTCTCGTCTCATTGTAAGATCGATTGATTGCCTCACTGCGGCTTCTACATTCCACCGGTTTGGATCGCGAGGTATGGCAGCTGGATGTTCTGTTAGTATTTCAAACCCTCGTCTTTTGAGGGCCTCCGCCAAGTTCGCAGCATCTTCTCCACTCCAACTCCAGAAGTGGCACTCAATTTTCCGGGGTTCAGCTAAATCGACGTTTTTTTCCAAGAAGAAATTGCGCAATGAAGAGTTTCGAGCCTCATGGCCTGAAATGATCTCCTCGATTCTCTTTTCTGTGCCCATGATTCTCATTCCTCATCAGTCGGCTTCTTCAATAGATGCCATCGCTTCTTGCCGATAGGATTCCGGATGTTTGATGTTTGTGAGCCAGATTTTGACCTTACTCCGCCCCGTTGCTGAATTCTATTGTGCTCGGCTACTTCACGTGCGGCCTTGCCGCCCGTTACCTCTGTTGCCGTAACCTTCGTGCCGGCGGGAAACTTCCCGGATGCTTCGTGCTGTGCGAGACGGCTGGGAATATCTCCCGACTGTCCAACATATGTTCGCCCGGGTGCCGTTGCATCGGCACCCTCATATATGCCTTCTTTTGGAACGGATATTCCTGTCTCACCCGCTGCGGTTGCGCCCTCAGCTCCGGCCGCCGCAGTAGCACTTTCGGCACCAGCATAGACCAAAGTGCCTAATTGCACGACTGCACCTGCAACTACCTGCGTCGTGTTGTCATATGATGCCGTCGGGAGCAGTGGAAGCCCGTAGCCGGTCTGGTCATTGAGGAGTTGGCTTGGTATATTCCACACTCCCGCCACCCCGTTCCACAAGGCCACTCCAGCACCTGCGATCACTTGCCCAGCGTCTTGGGCCGCTTGCGGATCCAGTGTGTCCTGTGTTTCATGCCCATCTGGATCGCCGACGGTTGTCGGATTATTCTGGACGTAGCTGTAGAGATTCAAACTCTGCGGGTTTCCGAAATTTGCGTATGGCACGGCAGTTGGTTTACCAGCCCAGTCTGGAGTCATGAATCTTCCCATGCTGCTGCCGTAGTAGCGAGCGCCGAACATGTCCAAAGCGGATTCATTATCCCGTTCTTTGCCGGTGAACTTGTAGTGGTTCATCGTGATCTGCGGGGAGACCTCCTGCCCGAAGGGGGCGAAGGTTCCCTGCCACACCGGCCAGCCGCTTGCGGTTGTCATTACCCTCGATGTGCCGAGGTGGTCTTCGTGGTAGTACTGCGTACTTACCTCCGTCACAGTCGCGGGACCGAGGCCGGAGAGATGGCGGTTCGAAACCGACACTCCGGTTACTCCCGCAGTCGTCCAGTTCAGGCTGACTGAAAAGTTAGCAGCCCCGTTGTAGATGGCGTGGACCGTTCCATCCGCGCTTACCAGAGTGATGTCCCCAAAGACAATCGACCATGCGCCAGCGGGAGAGTTCGAGTCATTGTCTAAGCCGATCCAGCTGATTACTTTCCCGGCATACGAACTCAAATCGACGATGCGCCTGTCCCACGTGTTCTGATTGGGGTCGTCGTTCGTATAATATCCATTCTGATCTTTGCCGCCCCAGGCATTGTTGCTGCCGTCCCGGAAAAAAATCCCCGTGCCGCCACGCGCGTTGCTCTGGTACTGTCTCCAATACAGCTTGTCCCCAGCCTGAATCGTATACCCGGAGAGATATTGTGCATCATTGACTGTGAACCAGGTGTTCAGCGCTCCGCAACTGGAGCAGTTGGTTCCCTGGATCATGATGCCGTTCTCGTAAGTGTTCGCCCGGGCAATGCGCTGGCCATTGGCGTAGATGTAATCGGACCAGTCGCCGCTGGCAGGATTATATTCGGAGATGGTCTGACCGCCGAAGTAAATATACTCCGTCGAGCCGGAGGAGGACCAAGGGCCGGAAATGCGATAGAGGACGCAGCATATAAGCAGCTACTCTGGATTGTCAAGAACTTTAATACATATTTTTATATTGCTTATAGTTTGCGTTGGAAAAGTCTAAGTAACGGCGGCGAATTTTATTTTAGGGGTGAAGTTTTAAGCTCGTCGCACAAGGAGTAGCTTGTTCATAAGCCATAACGCAACAGACGCCATATTTCGCCAGCGCTAAAGCGCAATGGTTTAAGAGCCATCTTCGCAGGCCTTCAGGCCTGCGCTTCCCCCATAAAGCCGGAAATATCTTTACAACTTTTCCGTGTCGTCCTATAGGGATCGGTTTCATGCTTCGTCTTACTCAGGACTTCCTATTGGGCTACTATCAATTGCCCCTGACGGGACCTATGCATGGGCCTGTGCTTTCAAATTGTCCGCTCGGTGTCGCGGAGAGCCAGCGCTAAAGCGCAATGCCTTCGCATTTATTCGCAGGCCTGAAGGCCTGCGCTTCCACCCATTCCCTGGGCTTGCATCTTTGTCTTTACAGCTTTTTCGTGTCGTCCTTACGGGCGGTCTACTCCCCGGCAGCTATTTCAAGGCAAATAAAAAAGGCCGTCAGTTTTGACGGCCTTCTCTGGTTCAGCATGGCTGTTTTGTTGGATTTAGTTATCCCTTGTTTTCTTTCTCAGCGCGCTTGTGGCGCTTTTTATGGTTGGCCTGCATCTGCGCGAACTTCTGCTGCTGCTCCGGGGTGAGCAGGGCGTTGATTTTGCTGGTGGTGTCTTCGTGGATGTCCTTCATCTTCGCCTTCTTCTGCTCCTTGCTCAGCGAAGTGTCGGACTTCACCGCCTGCATCTGCTTGCGGGCATCTTCGCGGATCGACTTGATCTGCGTCTTCTGGTCGGCTGAGAGATTCAGCTCTTTCCAGCCTTCGCCTCTGCCCTTCTTAGCGCCGGTGTCCTGGGTGCTGGTTGCAGTGTTGGCGCCGGTGGTGGCGTTGGCCGCCGAGTTGTCGTTGGTAGTGGTCTGCGCCGCTCCGAAGGCAGCAAACGAGAGAACGAGAGCGCCGGTCATGGCCAGCTTCTGGATTGAACTTATGTCGTGTTTCATGATTTCTTAGATCCTCCGATCCAAACTTCTTGTCCATGTAAACCCAGCCCTGGGCGGAAGGTTTCGCGCATTCTTACCTTAGTTGGGCGAAAGAAAAGTTGGGCAAAAGAAAAGCCGTCCCGAAGGACGGCAGAGCTGCAGGTTGCATGCAGGATCAGGGTACCAGGTTGGCCATGCTGCCATCATTATGCGAGGCGACGTGCAGCCGGGTCTCCGCCTGTTGCAGGCCACGCCGGGCGCGCTCGGAGTCCGGGCCGGAGGGGTTCTCTCGCAGCAGGGCCTCGGCGGATTCGCGCAGGCGCCGGGCGCGCTCCACATCGATTTCACCGGCGCGCTCCGCCACCTCCGCCAGGATAGTGACTTTATTGGGCAGCACCTCGGCAAATCCCCAATGCACCGCCAGCCGCTCGATTGTTGAGTCTGCCTTGCGATAGCTGATCTCCCCGCTGGTAAGCTCGGTAATCAGAGGAGCGTGGCCGGGCAGCACGCCCAGGTATCCGGTACTGCCGGGAATCTGGATCTGCTCCGCGCGATCGCTGACCAGCAGCCTTTCCGGGGTGACGATTTCGATTTCCATAGTATCGGCCATATGTTTTACGCGGCAGCCACGGACTTCATCTTCTCGGCGGCTTCGAGTACCTCGTCAATGGTGCCCTTCATGTAGAAGGCCTGCTCGGGGACATCGTCGTGCTTGCCTTCAATGATTTCTTTGAAGCTGCGCACAGTGTCCGGGACCTTTACGTAGCGTCCCTTGTAGCCGGTAAACTGCTCGGCGACGTGGAAGGGCTGGGAGAGGAACTTCTGCACCTTGCGGGCGCGGGCAACGGTGATCTTGTCCTCTTCGGAAAGCTCGTCGATGCCGAGAATGGCGATGATGTCCTGCAGGTCCTTGTAGCGCTGCAGGATCTTCTTCACGCCCTGGGCCACGTCATAGTGCTCCTGGCCAACCACGCGCGGCGTGAGAATGCGCGAGGTGGAAGCCAGGGGATCGACCGCTGGGTAGATTCCCAGCGCGCTCAACGGGCGCGACAAAACCGTGGTCGCATCCAGGTGGGCGAAGGTGGTTGCCGGGGCGGGATCGGTGAGATCGTCCGCCGGCACGTAGACCGCCTGCACCGAAGTAACGGAACCCTTCCGCGTCGAGGTGATGCGCTCCTGCAACTCGCCCATCTCGGTTGCCAGGTTGGGCTGGTAGCCTACCGCCGAGGGCATACGTCCGAGCAGGGTGGAGACCTCCGAGCCGGCCTGGGTGAAGCGGAAGATGTTATCGACGAAGAGCAGCGTGTCCGCGCCTTCCTTGTCGCGGAAATATTCGGCGACGGTGAGGCCGGTGAGCGCCACGCGCAAACGCGCCCCTGGCGGCTCGGTCATCTGCCCGTAAACCAGCGCAGCCTTGGAGTTGTTGGAGTCTCCTGGCTTGATGACCCCCGACTCGGACATCTCCAGCCACAAATCATTGCCTTCACGGGTGCGCTCGCCTACGCCAGCAAAAACGGAGTATCCGCCATGGTTCTTGGCGACGTTGTTGATCAGCTCCATGATGACGACGGTCTTGCCGACGCCGGCGCCGCCGAAGAGGCCGATCTTGCCGCCCTTCAGGAAGGGCTGGATCAGGTCGATGACCTTGATGCCGGTCTCGAACATCTCCTCGCTGGTGGATTGCTCCTCGAACGAAGGCGCATGTCGGTGGATCGGCCAGCGCTCGGTGGCCTTTATGGGGCCCAGCTTGTCGACCGGCTCGCCAATCACGTTCATGATCCGGCCCAGGGTTTCGTGGCCGACGGGGACAGTGATGGAGGTGCCAAGATCGATGGCCTTCATGCCGCGCACCATGCCCTCGGTGGGCTCCATAGCGACGCAGCGCACCCGGCCTTCGCCCAGATGCTGCTGCACTTCGACGATCACGCTGATCGGCTGCGGAACGGTGAATCCTTCGCTGGTGATGCGCAGCGCCTGATAAATGGGCGGCATGGTCGCTTCTTCAAATTGAACGTCGACCGCCGGCCCTGAAATCTGAATTACCCTGCCAATATTTTCTGCCATATAAACCTAAGTAGTAGTTTCGAGTTTGCCCCTGCGGGCTTATGTTCCAGCGCTAAAGCGCAATGTTAAGACATTTATTCGCAGGCCTGAAGGCCTGCGCTTCCACCCATTGCTGCGCCTTCGATCTTTGCTTTCCCGACCCATAGTGCGTTTCGAGAATTACGTGGCGCTCCGATCTCCGTGCTTCCGACGTTTACGTGCGCTCCGTCTTTATCTTTGATTCTTTCGTGTCGCCCCTACGGGGCCCTGTGTCTAATTTTATTCTACCCAGGACTTCGTCCTGGGCTACTAGCAATCGCCCCTAACGGGGCTGCTGAACCTCGAACCTGAAAAGCTCAAACTTGAAAACCTCATATTTGAAAACCTAAACTTGAAAACCTCAAATTCGGAACTTAAAAGTTAAAAGTCGAAACCTGAAACTCGAAACTTGAAACTGTTTTTACAACGCTGCCGCGCCGCTGACGATCTCGATAATTTCCTTGGTAATCGCCGCCTGACGCACCCGATTCATGGTCAGGGTAAGCGAATCGATCATCTCCGAGGCATTGTTAGTGGCCGAGTCCATCGCGGTCATTCGCGCAGCATGTTCTGCGGCTGCCGATTCGAGCAGCGAACGATAAATTACGATGGCCACATATCGCGGCAGCAATCCACGGAAGATTTCTCCGGCCGGCTGCTCGTAAATGTAATCCGTGTTCTTGGCGATCTGGGCGGCGTGGGCGTCCATCTCAGTTGTATCCGTGGCGCGCACGCTCACCCCGGCGGTGCTGGCAGCATGCGCCACGTGCTCGCGTTCTTCCTGCGTAAGCTCGACAAAATGCTTGATGTCCGGAGCGCCGATTTGCGCGATCGGCAGGATCTCGTCCACGACCAACCGTTGCGCAATGACGGACTTGAATTCGTTATAGACGAGATACACCGAATCGATCTCGCCGCGTCTATAGCGGTCCACGACGTTTTGCGCGATCTCAAGCGCGCGGGAAAATTCGAGCTTGGCGAGAATGCCGATGTGCTCCCCGGAAACCGAGATAGGGGCATTCTCTTGCGAGCTCGCAGGATAGCGGCGGCGGAAGAAGTCGCGCCCTTTACGCCCGATCACCTCAATCTCGATCTTCTTTCCCTGCTTGGTCTCCATGAAGCGGGTTGCGGCCTTGATCACGTTGGCGTTGAAGGCGCCGGCAAAACCTTTGTCGCCGCTGACCACGATCAGCAGGATGTTGCGCTCTTCGCGGCGAAGCAGCAGAGGATGGCGCGGCTCTCCGGTGACCGGATCGAAAATCTCCACCCGCGAGACCAGCGATTTCAGGATGCTGGTAAGCATCTGCGCATAAGGACGCGCCGCCAGGGCATGCTCCTGTGCGCGGCGCAGCTTGGCCGCCGAAACCATCTTCATGGCCCCGGTAATCTGCCGCGTGTTTTGCACGCTGCGGATGCGCCGTCGAAGATCGAGAACGTTTGCCATCGCTTTCTAAGCCCTGGCGCCGGCTGGCTGGCGCTCACTTACGAACCGCTCCTTATATTCTTTCAGAAGCTGGTCGATTTCGGACTTGATGCTATCGTCCAACTGCTTCTTATCCATGATCTGCTGCAGCAGCCCCGGATTCGCGGTATCGACATGCTTGTAGAGCCCTTCTTCAAACTCGCGCACCTGCGAGACCGGCAGGTCGTCGAGATATCCGTTGGTCCCGGCATAGATTACGAGGATCTGCTTGCTGAATGGCAGTGGCGAGAACTGCGGCTGCTTCAGCAGCTCGGTCAAACGCTGGCCGCGATTGAGCTGCTGCTGGGTCGCCTTGTCGAGGTCGGAGCCGAACTGCGCAAAGGCCGCCAACTCGCGGTACTGCGCCAACTCGAGCTTGAGCGAACCCGCTACCTGGCGCATGGCTTTGATCTGCGCCGAACCGCCTACGCGGCTTACCGAGATGCCGACGTTCACTGCCGGACGCACGCCGGAGTTGAAGAGGTCGGTCTCCAGGAATATCTGCCCGTCGGTGATGGAGATGACGTTGGTCGGAATGTAGGCGGAGACGTCGCCGGCCTGGGTCTCGATCACCGGCAGCGCGGTCAACGAACCGCCGCCCAGCTTGTCCGACATTTTAGCGGCGCGCTCCAGCAGCCGGGAGTGAAGATAAAAGACATCTCCAGGATAGGCCTCGCGCCCCGGCGGACGGCGCAATAGTAACGAAATCTCGCGATAAGAGGCGGCATGCTTCGAGAGGTCATCGTAGATCACCAGAGCGTGACGGCCATTGTCGCGAAAGTATTCGCCGATCGCGCAGGCGGCATACGGCGCAATGTACTGCATGGGCGCGGGCTCCGATGCCGATGCGGCCACGACCACGGTGTAATCCATCGCGCCGTACTCGGTAAGAGTCTTCACCACATTGGCGATGGAGGAACGCTTCTGGCCGATAGCGCAGTAGATGCAAATCAGGTTGTTGGATTTGTTATTGATGATGGTGTCGAGCGCCACCGCGGTCTTGCCGGTCTGGCGGTCGCCGATGATGAGCTCGCGCTGGCCGCGGCCAACGGGAATCATGGAATCGATTGCCTTCAGCCCCGTTGCCATAGGTTCCCGCACCGGCTGGCGGTCGATCACGCCGGGCGCAATGCGCTCGATGGGGATGGATCGCTTGCTGGCGATCGGGCCTTTATCGTCGATGGCCTCGCCCAGCGCATTGACCACGCGGCCAATCATCATGTCGCCCACCGGCACGGCCATGATGCGGCCCGTACGGCGCACCTCTTCCCCTTCTTTCAACTGGGTGTAATCGCCCATAAGCACGGCGCCCACCTGGTCCTCTTCGAGGTTCATGGCGAGCCCGGAGACGTTGTTTGAAAATTCGAGCAGCTCGCCGGACATGACTTTGTCGAGGCCGTGGATGCGCGCGATGCCGTCGCCCAGCGAGATAATGGTGCCGACCTCGTCCACCGACACCTTGGATTCGTAGTTTTCTATCTGCTCGCGAATGAGCTTGGTAATTTCGTCTGCTTTGATTTGTGCCATATCAATCCCGATATAAACTCAGATTTTCGTTCCGCACCTGGGCCCGGCAATTCCGTCCGTGACCGCGCCTTGTTGCAATATCGTTTATCGTTAGCTGTTTGTCAGTTGCTCTCTCAATCGCTGCAACTGTCCGCGCAGAGAGCCATCGTAAATCGTGCTGCCCACGCGGACCACCGCTCCACCCATCAATTTGGGGTCCTGGGAGTAGCGGGCGCGCACCGTCTTGCCGGTAAGTTGGGCCAGTTCGGTTTCAAGCAGCCGCTTTTGCGCCATATCCAGTTCGCGGGCGCTGGTGATTTCCGCATCGGCAATTCCCATCCGCTGATTGATCTCCTGCTTGCATTGCGCAACGATTTCCTGGAAACCTGCGATGCGACGATGATCGATCAGGACGGCGATGAAGTTGCGTACTTCGCGGGAGACTCCGGCACGCTTCACGATCGCATCGAGCAGATGAAGTTTTTGCTCCGCCGGGACGGAGGGGTTCTCCCAGACGGTGCGCAGCTGCGGGCTGGAGCGCATGATATCCGCCATAGCATCGAGCTCGCCGATGGCCTTGCCCGCATCGATGCGGCGCGCAGTCACGACCTCGGCAAAAGCGCGGGAGTACCGGCTTACGTAGGAAGCCATCGCCTATCTCCTTCCATCCGCAGAGGTGCGCAGCAACTGCTCGGCAAAGTCCTGCACCAGCCGCTTGTCCTGGCTGGCGTCCACCTTGATCTGTTTTTCCGCGGTCGCGAGCGCCAACTCTACAGCCAACAGCTTCAATTCGCGCCGCGCGGCATTGGCGGCTGCCGCAATCTCCTGCTCCGCCGCTTCCACAATCTTACGCTTTTCCTCTTCAGCCGCTGCCCAGATACGCTGCTCCTCGGATTTCGATTCCGCGTCCGCATGGGCCTGCATCTCGGAGATGCTTTGGCCTAACGTCGAGAGCCGCTCCTCTATCCCGGCAAGGCGGCGTCCCGCATCCTCACTGGCCCGGCGCGCCTCCGCCAATGATTTCTGGATTGCCTCGGTGCGCTCGCGGAAAATCTTAGGCAAATTTGATTTCAGCCCAAGCCACACCAGGACCACTACGATCAGAAAATTGATCGCAATCGCCAACCAGTAAGCGCCGGCCAGCGAGAGGCCGGTAATGCGTGCGATGCCGCGCACTGAAGCGGATTGCCGGAAGGCCTCATTCTGATCGGCTTCGCCTTTTTTCCCGGCTTCGTTCTCAGCCGGACGTCCGGCGGCTTCATTCGAGGCATGGGTCAATTGCTGGTTAGTGGTGCTTTGTGCAGCGGAACGCTCGGCGGCATTGGCACCCTGAGCATCCAGCTTCTTCTCGGAGGCATTGGGCCGCTCCGCAGGATGGGCCTGCGCTCCGGCCGCCAGTCCCAAAAAGAGGGCGAACGCGAAGATGAAAGCTGAAATTCGGCGCATGCTCATCGGCCACCTACCGGAGTTCCCTCGTCTACTCGCTGTCCCAGGACGGCGTGGAGCACTTCGGCTGCCAGGCTGCTGCCTTCGGCCTGAAGTTTTGCCTTGATTTCGAGGGCTTCTCTCGCCAATTCAGCGCGCGCCCCCTCAACTTTAGTTTGGGCAGCTGCACGGGCCTGAGCGACCGCCTCCGCCCGCTGTTGGAGCAGCCGCTGGCGGCGCGCCTCCTGCCCTTTATAGATGGAGAGCCGCGCGTCGCGCAGCCGCTGCTCGTATTCCCCCATTTTTTGCTCGGCGGCGGCAATGTCGGACTGCGCCTTGCGGACCGCTCCCGTAGTTTTTCTGTCACGCTCCTCCAGCACCCGGGCCAGAGGCTTATGCACGAGAAATCGATAGAAAATATAGAGCAGGATGAATAGGACCACGGTCGGGATGGACCCGAGCGCAAGTTCGCCTAATTGTCTAAATATCTTGTCCATTTATTTTGGATTGTCGGGAGTGTACTGTCCGGAAACAGGAGTGGAACAGAACCTTACAAACTATATAAATTATCATTCCAGAGCGGCGGCGGTCAACGCCGACGGAGCAGAAATCCGGGGCAGAATACGCCGATTTCCGCCCTAAGCAGGAACTTGCAAGAATGCTTGACAGGGGAAAAGAGAGGTCTAAACTGTTTATATCACCTCCGATCCGATTCAGGATCAGATGGGCTTGCGACCAGGAAAGTGTCACCGCTTCCTTGCCGCAGGCCCATTTTAATTTGCAGACAGTTTGCGCCCGCCACGAGGACGCGCCTTATTGACTTCATCCGGCTGGAAGCGGAGGAGCTTTCGCAAAAGCGATTCCGGCGCTTCCACGGTCAACGCGACTTCGCTCTCACGATAATCGCGCGCCAGGATGCGGGACTTGGCCTCGAGCGTGGCCAATACTTTTCCTTCCGATTGCGGGATGATCAGATGCGCCGATATGATGCGGTCCGAGGTCAGCGCCTGGTCTATTTTCTGCAAGAGCTGGTCCAACCCAATTCCCTTGAGCGCCGAGACCACCGCCGTATCTTTTATATGCGAGAGCGCTTCCCGCTTTTCTTCGGATACCAGATCGATTTTGTTGTAGACGCGCAGGCTGGGCTTGTCCCTTGCCTGGAGTTCGTCCAAAACTTTTTCCACCTGCTCCTGCTGGTCCTGCACATGCGGACTGCTGGCGTCGGAGACGTGCAGGACCAATGAGGCCCGCTGCACCTCTTCCAACGTAGCGCGGAAGGCGGTGACCAGATTGTGCGGAAGATTGCGGATGAAGCCTACCGTATCGGAGACCAGGACCTTGCGCTTGGAGGGAAGCGTAATCGAGCGCAACGTCGGATCGAGGGTGGCGAACATGCGCGAAGATTCGAGCACGCCCGCCTTGGTAAGCGCATTGAATAAAGTGGACTTGCCAGCGTTGGTGTATCCGACCAGCGCCGCCGTTTCCACCGGAATGGATTCGCGCCGCTGCCGCTGCTGGGCGCGCGTGCGGCGCACATTCTCCAACTGCTGTTGCAGGTGGCGGATGCGCCGGTTGATCTTTCTGCGGTCCATTTCAAGCTGGGTTTCACCCGGACCGCGGGTGCCGATTCCGCCGCCAAGCTGGGACATCTCGATGCCGCGCCCTGTCAGCCGGGGCAGCATGTACTCCAGTTGCGCCAGCTCAACCTGCAACTGGCCCTCCCGGGTACGGGCATGACGGGCGAAGATATCGAGGATGAGCTGCGTGCGATCGATCACCGGCATACCCAGCTCGCGCTCCACATTGCGTTGCTGGGACGGGGTAAGGTCGTGGTCGAAGAGGACCAGATCGGCATTGGCAGAGGCCGCGGCCCCAGCCAGTTCCTGGAGTTTGCCGTGGCCAATCAAGGTCGCCGGATCGGGACGGTCGCGCCGCTGCACAAATTCTCCCGCGACCTCGGCCCCGGCGCTGACGGCCAGTTCGCGGAACTCGGCCATCGACTCTTCCAGCGAGAACGGCGCGGGCTCGTCGCGCAGCCGGAGATTGGAGCGCGGAGCGTCCGTGCCATCGTCGTCCGCTTCCGCGGGCCGCTGCTGCCGACCGCGGTCGCTTAAAGCTGCGGTGTCACGAGCGGCCTGCGCCTGCTGCAGCACCGAGAGCCGGCGCGAGCGGATTTCCAGTCCAACAAGAAAGACCCGCTGCCGCTGGGATGGAAGGTTCTGCGCGCTGGAGGTTCGTCTCGCCAAAGCTCCCTGATCGGTTACGTCTGCGAGTGATTGCTAGTCGGCGCGTCGGAGGCCGCATGCGCACTGCGCGGCTCACCATGATAGGCACTCTTCGTAAGTACCAGCGTGGAAATAGCATGTTTAAAGATCAGTTGCTCTTGATTATTGGTCTCCAGAATAACCGAATACTTATCAAAAGACCGTATCTTACCCGTAAGCTTTACCCCGCTCAGCAGGTATATGGTAATTTGCGCTTTGTCTTTGCGCGCCGTATTTAGGAACGTGTCCTGAATATTTTGCGCCGGCTTCGTGTCCATTGCCGATCTCTCCTATGATCCAGAACCGCTTGAGGAAAATTCAATCTCTACAAGTATATTGCAGCACTGAATCCCCGCTCAGTTAAACTTCAGTACAATACGGCGAGAACGGGGGTTTTTCAACTTGAAAAGAGTATTAAATTTTCAGGGGCCTTTTTTGACCGCTTTTTATAAGGCTTTGACCGTCTTCCTATATACTTCAACCCGGAGTTTCAGGAGCACACCATGGCTTTTTTCGCGGGCCTCCACGAGACGCTAGGGCCTCTCCACCACGTTGTGGCATTGGGGCTGCTCAGATCAATCGATGTCCACGTCCCGGAAGGCGTTACCCCGAATTTGCAGATCTTCTGGCGCTGGCTGCATATTGTGGCTGCGATTCTCTGGATTGGGCTGCTTTACTTCTTTAATTTGGTGAATGCGCCCTTTTTGCGCGAGCTCGATACGGCGACCCGGGCGCGCGTCCTGGGGCCGCTGATGTGGAGGGCCCTGAACTGGTTCCGCTGGTCTTCCCTTGTGACCGTGCTTGCCGGTTGGGCCTACTGGGGAGAGATCGTCCATACCGATGCCAGGAATGCCGGCGCCCATGAAGGCCCGCTATGGACCAGCTGGCTCCTGATCTGGATCCTGGTCTGGGTGCTCTTCTATCTATCGCTGCGCATGCTGCGCAGCCAAGCGCTCATTGGGATTGTGCTGGCCATCGCGATCACCGCGGCCTGCCTGCTGTTTCTCCGCCTCAATTCGCATGGATGGGAGAGCAATCGGACGCTTTCCATTGGCTTGGGCGGTGGGATGGGATTTTTCCTGCTGCTGAACGTTTGGGGGATCGTTTGGCGGACAAACAAAAAGTTGATCCGCTGGACGGAGGAGAACCTGAGCAAGGGCGCTGCCATGCCAGCCCATGCAGCCGAGCTTGCGCGCCAATCGCTTATTGCTTCGCGCTGCAGCTTCTATGTCACCTTCCCGCTTATTTTCTTTATGGCAGCGGCCAGCCACTATCCGCTTTTCGGGGCCTGACCCGGGCCCGGCAAGGTACGCCATTGTTTCCGAACATTTCCGGAAGAAAAAAAAGGCCAGCCCTTCGGCTGGCCAAGTGTTACAAAGGAACCAAATCCGGCTTTAATCCCAGATTTGATCTGCAAGTCCTTTTCCTGGAAGGAACGAAATCACAGAAGAATTCAACCCAGAAGGAATCGGCACCCTTTACCTATTGCATGCGAATTGCCAAAACATCTCGCGCGGTTAACTGAAGAATTTAAAGGCCTTTGCGTGCGATGGTCTTGTCGGGGAATACGAATAAATGGATTCCTGCGGAAATCAAATATGATTTCCGGTATGGCGCGGATTGATTTTTCCTATCCTCGCTGCCCGGCGGTTGCGCCGCCATGGCCGAAACAAATCTGGAGCGCAGGAATGGGTGGAAGCGCAGGAATGGGTGGAAGCGCAGGCCTTCAGGCCTGCGAATAACTGCTGCCAA
>CAZONJ010000050.1:15443-23407 GCA_964581225.1 uncultured Terriglobales bacterium
AGCGCAGGAATGGGTGGAAGCGCAGGCCTTCAGGCCTGCGAATAACTGCTGCCAACGATTGCGCTTTAGCGCTGGCGAATGAAGGCTTGTATCAGGCATGGCTTGAGGCCATGCCGAATGAACTCCACAATCGAGGGCTGAAGCCTTTTTGTAAGCAGCCCCGTGCGGCGGGAGTAAACTCCCGCCCTGATATCTCGTCTTCATACATCGTCTTCCATTGCCCAACCGGTCATCATTTATGTCAGGAGCAAACTACAGATCCTTCGACTGGTGCGCGGAAATTCAGCCGCGCCCTCCCTCAAAATGACATTCAGGTAAGGCAAGAGTGCGGCGGTGACCATCCCATTTACACGGATGTTAGAATTTTTATTTCGTGGAAAGACCCATTCATTCAGTGAAGGCGAACGCGTCCCCCTCAGTCGAGGGGGTGCCGATGCTCGACCTCGCGCGCCAGTATTCGAAAATTCGCCAGGAGGTTCTGGCGGCGATCGAGCGCGTATCCGATTCCCAGCAATACATCCTGGGAAGTGAAGTTGAGGAATTCGAAAAGCGGGTCTCCGAGTTCACCGGGGCGGGAGCGGCCATCGGGTGCGCTTCGGGAACAGACGCTATTTTTCTCGCGCTGGCCGCAGCCAAAATTGGGCCGGGGGACGAGGTCCTTACTACTCCTTTCAGCTTCTTTGCCACGGTGAGCTCCATCATCCGAGTGGGCGCGCGTCCTTTATTTGCGGACGTCGATCCTGCGACGCTCAATCTCGCTCCTGAAGGGCTGGGCCCTTTTCTGGGCAAATCGCATCCGCGATTGAAGGCTTTTTTGCCGGTGCATCTGTATGGACTATGCGCCGATATGGGAGCGATCTCCCAGATCGCGGCAGAGAACAATCTGCTGATCGTCGAAGATGCGGCCCAGGCTTTTGGCGCTATGTGGCGCGGAGGCCGGGCCGGCTCGCTGGGCGATTTGGCGGCATTCAGCTTTTATCCCACCAAAAACCTCAGCGCCTTCGGCGATGCGGGCTGCGTGACGGCGAAGAACGAGCATTTGGCCGAGCGCGTCCGGCTCTTACGCAATCACGGCAGCACCCAGCGTTATTACCATCGGGAGATTGGCTGGAACAGCCGTCTTGACGCCATCCAGGCGGCGGTCCTGAATGTAAAGCTCAATCACGTGGAAGAATGGAACCGCCAGCGCCGGGAGCGGGCGGCGCTCTACGATCGCCTGTTTACCGGGAGCGGGCTTAGCGCCGATGGCAGCTTGTCGCAAAGCGGAATACAACTGCTGAGCGTCCCGGAAGAGGCCCACCACATCTACCATCAGTATGTGGTCCGCGCGGCGCGGCGCGATGAGTTGCGCGCATTTTTAAAGCAGCGCAATATCGGCTGCGAGGTTTATTACCCGGTACCGCTGCACCGGCAGGAATGCTTCCATTATCTGGGCTACGTAGAAGGTTCGCTGCCCGAGGCGGAGCGGGCCGCGCGCGAGGTGATTGCACTGCCGATCTTCGCCGAGATCACGGAAGAAGAGCAGCGCCGCGTGGTGCAGGCGATTGCAGATTTCTATTCATAAAAACTTGGGCTTCCGCGACCGGTCATCCATCCGCTGCTGCCTGGGTCCTTAGATCGTTGGGCTCTCCGCACAGACGCTGGAGCGTCTCTTTATAAAAGCGGTAATCCTTCCATAGCCTCTCTTCTTCGTCGCTGCCGCGCATTGCGCATGCCGCCATCTTGGTGTATCCCATGCGAAAGGCGGCATAGGCGAGCCGATAGGAATGCAGGCGGCCCTGGGCATCGTCATTGCTTATATGGCGATAACGGCGGACCAATTCTGCGCTCTCACTTTCATTCAGCTTCCATTCGATCGAGGCGCCGGCCAGGTCCCAGGCAATGTCCGTGGGACCGGGGAAAAAATGGTCGTCGCCATGCGCGGCGCAATCGAGCTTCAGCGGCTTGCTTCCATCCGCCGGTTGAAGCCATTCATGCAGCATCATTTTTCCATCCGCGATTACGGGACGGACAATCTCCAGCCGGAAATCTTTTCCGACATCGAAGTTGAGCTCGCGCTCGATGTTGATGCGGGCCATCACTTCGAGCGAATCCGTTGCAGGCGCAGCGCAACCCAGCTCTGCCGCGCGGAAGGCGCAATATTCGGCGGCATGTTGAATGAAATTGCCGGAAATCTTTTCTACCGGCGCGCCGGCAAGAAAAGCAAAGCGGGTGAAGCCATCGCCAGCTTTTTCGCAATCGGGCCCAAAGCCGCCATCCGCGACGGTGCGGGAGCGCGCCCGGACCGTTTCTCCATAGCTTCCCAGCCCGTCAAAACGAAACAAGGAGCGCCGATCTTGCGAAAGAAATTTCAGGCGCTCCATTTGCAGCCAGCCCGCCGGCCATTGTTGCCGGTTCTGGAAGCAATATTCGCGCCATGCGCCGCCTCCGAAGAATATCTTCGCCTGCGATGGAAGCTGCGAGGTGGGGCGCGCGGGCAACACGCGAAACGAGCGCCATCTTGCAGCAGCATTGGGGGCGAGAAGCGCGGCCGGGTCGGGCTGCGAGGAGCACATCAATACGATATGGGATGTGGGCACGCCGGCGTGCTGCAGGGCCTCTGCAACCGCCAGAAATGAGGATCCGCTCAGCCCCGGCCCTTCATCGACGAGATAAAACGTGGCGTCTTTTCGGCGAAAGCCCTCGATCCATTCCGCCTGGTCCGCATGAAGTATGAGCTGGCGATCGAAAGGATGTCCGCTGGGGCGGACGGTGATGCGTCCGCACTCAACCCTGCGCAACTTAAATTCCGCGTTTACGACTGCGCTTAATGTTGTCCCGATGGAGCGGATTCCGATCACCGCTGCGGCGCGCGGAGTCTCGCCGGCCTCGCGAAGCGCCTCCACATAATCGAGAGGATGAAGCGCGTAATAGGCGAAGCCTTCCGGAACGGAGGTGGTCACATGCTCAGGCAGATGGGCCGCGAGGAGGCGATGCGCCTCTGCATCGAGCTTCGCCGAAACAGCAGGAGAGAGTGGTCCGAGAAGAGCGCAGGCCAAAAGGTCGGTAATACTGGCCGCAATCGGGTGCGCGTCGCTTTCCGCATCGGCCAGCCCGCACTCCAATTCGCCAGCATGCAGCAAAGCGGTGACCACGCCCTCGCGAGGGGCCAATTCGGAAGCTGAAGAGAGCAGCGCCGCCAGAGAAGTTACTAGTCCGCGCGACCGGCGTTTATACCGGCCCTCGCGAAACACCAGCATCTCGGAACTCTGTGGCACATCTCTTTCGATGCGGCTGATCCCAGTGCCTCTCCGCTGTTTGCTCAAGTGGCTGAATTACGCAGCTTCTTTTTTCTTGCTTCCCCGGCTGGAGCGCGGAGAGCGCGATACGTCCCCATCCTTATCGATGAAATAAAGAAAGTTGTTATCGCGATCTACGGCGCGCTCTACCAGCACTTCTGTCTTCCCCTCGCCGGATTTTCGCTTGGCGCAGACGTTCCCCTGACCATCCAGAAAATAAAGATTCTGCTTATAATCGCGCTTCAGACCGAGCTTTTTTACCTTTTCTGCCATGCCCATTTTGATTCCTGGGCCAGAATGCGGGTTGTGATCTATTGCTCTATCTCTTCTGAAGATTCCACCCATGCCTGCTACATGGAAGGAGGTTTGCGATGGGCTGCCGCTCCGCGCTGAGAAGCTGCCCCGGAGCTCTGCTCCTGATCTGGGGCAGCGACCCGCTTGACCATGACCCCATTCATCTTATATTTGCGTTCGACGGTATTCCCGTCGTCGTCCTGCACGCGCAAGGTAAAGGTCGGCAATACACCTTCTTTGCCGAAATCTTCTTTTCCGACCTGCACCGGCAATTTCCCGAATATCCCTTTTTCCCGGTAAGCGGTTTCATAGCGATGCCGCTTGAGGTTCCAAGTGAATACGCGCGCCTGGTTGTAATCGAAGGGCAGGCCATCGTGCGCGGGCGTGAACAAGACAAGATAATACGCAATACTTTTATTCGGACGGTCTACCTGGGGGTCCTCCACATGAGTGAGCACAAAGGCGGCGACGATTCGCTGGCCTTCGGAGTACTCCACAATTTCCAGCGGAGCATCTACATCGAGGGCGTGGCCGAGCACCCAACCGGTATGGTTCTGGTTGTCGCGCACCAGCCACCAATCTTCCATAGGAGAATTCGGGAGCTCTTCCCCATTCCATGCCGCCTGCTGTTTCTTGCGCTTGCCGTTGGCGCTTTCTGTTTTTTCGGCGGACTTGCTTTTAGTCTGCCGGGCGGATTTCTGCGTAGTGGAACTACGGCCGCCTTCTTCCTCTCCCTCTTTTCCTGCCTTGGCTCTTTCCGATGCTCCTGCCGGATTTGCCTTGGCGGAGGCGAGGGGCTTGGCCGGAGGATTTCTGGGCGCGGTCGCCCGTTCCAGCAGATCCAGTTTGGCGCCTTCCTTTATCAGGAACAGTTTGTCGGCGTCGCGGCTGGGAGAGATATGCAGGCGGAAGTCGCTGCGCAATACCGCATGGGCCTGAGCGGGCTTGGAAAGCGAAGCTTTGTGAAGCTGCTGGAAGGCGTCGAAGACGGGCTGCCCGACCAGATTGTATTGCTCGATCCAGCCTTCCTCGCCATGGGCGGTGCGGACGCGGACCCAGCGCTTGGCCTTTTCGACCGCCTCTACCGGATCGCCGTTGTGGACGGTCCCGGTCCGGTTGTAGGCCACTGCTACCCGGTCGCGCAGGTAGGCTTCCGGAGCGATGACATAAAAGCGCTCTCTCGATCCGCCAATTCCCCGGTCTGTACAACCGGAGGCGCCCAGAACGAGGAGACAGGCCAGCACTACCAATCCATAAGAAAAATTATGAGTTCTCAATCGCAGGAATCTGTTTCGAACAGTAGACACGGGTTAAATATATCAGCCGATTCGATCTTGTATGTTGCTATTTCAGGCGACCTTCACTCCACCCTTTCATGGACATTAATGGGTGCTTGCGACCACGCCTGGATTGTTGCCCGCGTTGATCGTCCCAATGGAGTTCAGCTTTCCCGGGGTGGAGGCATCGATCCCAAAGGACTGCACACCCTGCGAGGTGGCAACAAATACATACTTGCTGGTCGCGTTTACAGCAATGCCGGTCGGGGCGCTGCCGGCGCTGAAGGGCGATCCCGCCACCGGCGACAAGGCTCCATTGCTGAGAACGATAAATGCAGAGACATTGCTGGTGTCATTGTTGGCTACAAACAGGAAGTTTCCCGCAGGATCGACCGCCAGAGCGCTGGGATTCGTGCTGGTGGCAACCACGGTTTGCGTGCCGCCAAGAGGAGTCGGCACCCCATTTGCGTCGAAGGAGAATACGACGACTCCGCCGATGGTCGCAGCATAGAGATTGCGTCCGGAAGGCGTAATTGCCAGCTTGGTGAATGAGGCCCCTGCGGGCGGAGCCACGATGTTGGAATTTTTCGTCAGCGTGCCATTACTGTTGATGGTGGCGGTGACAATGCCCGCGCTCCCCTCGGCAGCATAGAGATGCGCTCCCGCCGGATCCATGACCAGCGAAGAGGGCGTGCCGGAAACCGCGATCTGGCCTCCGGCGATCGCGGCGAGGTTGCCGTTGGTAATGGTGAATCCGGTGATGGTGCTGGCGACACCATCGAGGACATAAAGCGCGGTACCGGCGGGATTGATTGCTATCCCCATCGCACTCAGCGTCCCGGTGCTCAGGCTGATAGTCGAGAGGGTCCCATTGGAGTTGATGCCGAAGGCGTTGAGGCCACTCGCGCCCCCCACATACAGAAACTTATTGTGAGGATCGATGGCCAGGGCATCAGGGCTTGCGCCGATCGCATAAGGCGAGCCACTCAGGGTGGTGAGCTTGCCGGAGGTCAGGTCCGCGCTGAATGCATATAATCCCGAAGCGCCAGCGGCATAGACAAAGGCGCTCCCGGAGTTGCCCCCACCGCCCGAGCTAGTGGAACTCGTGAAGAACTTGCCGCATGCAGATTGGAAAACTGCCAACAGGATGATTACGAGCGCCTTTAAGAAATTCCGATTCATGGCCGGCCTTCCACAACATTAAAAAATTCTAATGCATTTTGCCCCGATGGTACTCTCATTAATATAGATGGAGAAACGAAGTCCCCGTTTATCCCC
This sequence comes from uncultured Terriglobales bacterium, assembly GCA_964581225.1. Lineage (GTDB taxonomy): Bacteria > Acidobacteriota > Terriglobia > Terriglobales > Acidobacteriaceae > CAYTQA01. Next base: position 21,571 of record CAZONJ010000050.1, read on the forward strand.
GATCTTTAAGGAAAAATCCATGATAAAGCTGATCCGGTTGCGGTTATTCGCAAGCGTTTGTTGCCTGCTTTTATCGCTTCCTGGCATGGGTCAGAGCAGCCCCGCCCCAGCCAGGACGAGCGCCGATACAAATTGGACGGTGCGTCCGGATTGGGTGCGCGCCCACGAAGAGTTCCTCGCCAGCGATGCCCTGCGGGGGCGCGGCAGCGCCACTCCCGATGAATGGGTTGCGGCTGTCTACATCGGCTCCGAACTGCGCGAGTTCGGCGTGGAGCCCGCCGCCCCTGATGGCAGCTACGTGCAGCAGATTGCGCTGGACCAGAAGCGCGTCACCAAGCCTCCGGTATTGAAGGTTGGCAGCGCTGCATCGAAGTCGGCGTTGGTCTATGGGAAGGACTTCGCTGTATTGCGCCTGGCCGGAAGCTTCGCCGGGCCTCTGCAGAAAATCGACATCTCGAAGCGCTCGGGAGCGGCCGCAAGCAAAGGCGCGGTCGTTTTGCTGGTATCTTCGTCCTCCGGAGATGGTCCCGACGCCCAGGCGTTTATCCAGCAAGCTGTGGCCGCCACCCGCGTAGGAGCAGCGGCGATCTTGCTGCCGGGATTGAAACCCGAATCCTCGGGAGCAACGCCATTGCCCGAGCTTGAGCAGCAGATCAAAAGCGCTCCTGCGGAGCAGCGCATCCAGTTCAATGTGCTCCCCCTTTCGGACGACGAAGTAAAAAAACTTTCCGGGCTCGCCGACGGCGTACCCATCAAGCTGGAGATGCATACCAAAGACGCCGCGCCGCGCTTTACCTACAATGCGATGGGCATTCTGCGGGGCAGCGATCCTGAGCTAAAGTCGCAGGTGATTCTGCTCACCGCCCACCTCGATCATCTTGGAGTTGGCAAGCCGGTAAACGGCGATGACATTTACAACGGCGCCGACGATGACGCCTCCGGAGTGACCGCCGTCCTGGAGTTGGCCCGCGCCCTGGCAGCGGGGCCGAAACCGCGCCGCACCATCCTGTTCGTATGCTTTGGCAGCGAAGAGCGTGGGGGCTTCGGCGCGCTCTACTTCCGCGAGCATCCGCCGGTGCCGCTCGAAGATTTTGCCGCCAATCTTGAATTTGAGATGATTGGCCGTCCCGATTCCAAGGTCGCCCGCGATGAGCTTTGGCTGACCGGATGGGAGCGCTCCAACCTTGGTCCCGAACTGGCGGCGCATGGGGCCAGGCTGGTCGCCGATCCTCATCCGGAAGAGCGGTTTTTCACCCGCTCCGACAATTACGCGCTGGCGCTCAAAGGGGTGGTCGCGCAAACAGTTTCCAGCTTTGGACTCCACTCCGACTACCATCAGCCCAGCGACGATATCGCCCATCTCGACTTCACCCACATGACTGAAGCCATCCAGTCGATGATCGAGCCGGTCCGCTGGCTGGCAAATTCCGACTTCAGGCCACAGTGGAACCCAGGAAAGAAGCCATGACATTTTGAGTTTCTGGTCTTCTGAGCGAGCACGTAGCGCGGGTCGAAAGAGACAGGCTTTAATAGCTTTTAGGGCAAAACTTTCACGGGTCGAAAATCTTGAAGCTGTATCAATAGACGAAGATTCGCGGGGTCCTTCGGCTTGCGCTTTGCTCGCAGGCTCGCGGCGCGCGGCGCCCTGGATGACAATGATGACAGAGTGATTTGAAAGCGAAGTACAATGGCGGGACTGTGAATCACTTCCGGTCGGTGTAATAATTGTGTCCTGTTAATTGCGGCTGAATCAGTGCGCGCCCGTAGCTCAGTTGGATAGAGCGGCTGACTTCGAATCAGTAGGCCGGGAGTTCGAATCTCTCCGGGCGCGCCATTC
>CAZONJ010000051.1:0-22416 GCA_964581225.1 uncultured Terriglobales bacterium
ATCAACACCCTTCGTTCCACCAGGGGCAGGCAAAGGTCAAGCAGGCTTATTTCCTGATCGCCGGGCGCGGCCGGGGCGGCAATCTCGGGACTCAACACCCCCTCAATTCGGCTGCCCTTTTTTTCAACTTCGGTATCGATCATCGATCAGTGCCCATGCTCTCAGGTATGGAGCTCGCCATTGCTTTTTCCACAGATAGCCAGAAGACATTCTGGCAGATACTCTCCTTAAGCTTACTAAGAGAATTTCCGATTTTGCACAATAAATCATCCTAGTCCCAGGATGGCCCCGGTCTGGGGCCGCGCCTTAACCCTATCTGAGCACCCTGATCGCTGCGGCCCCCAACCCCAGCTGGTACATGATTTGGGTATAGTCGATCAGATTCTTGATCAGAGTGGTCTTATTGACCTGTTCCGGGACCACGATGGTATCTCCGGGAAGCACACGCAGGCTGATGATACCGGCAGCGAGCCAGCCGCTCCCGCCTTCGTTGCCCTGAACCGAGCCGTTGGCATGCATGACATAGATTTTTTTCTTGTCCGCAGTCCTCATCAATCCCCCGGATTCCCGCAAGTAGTCCACAACCCGCCGGCCGGGACGATACAGGATGTCCGCCTGGTTGTATACCGATCCAAGGACACTCACGGTGGCCGGCCTATAGGAGACCACAAGCCGGTCTCCGTCTTCCAGTACCAACTCAGGCAAGGCCTCTACGGAACTGTCAGTGGGACGGATATCCATGACGATTCTTCCCGTCGCCTTGACGGTCCTCAATGCGGCCGCCAACCGGCGCTGGCTTTCCACCACTGCCGGGAGCGTTGCCGCGTCGGCAGGGTTGGTCAGGTTCTGACTTTTATAGGAGACCGACCTTTCCAGGTCCTCAGAGAACCGCTGGTTTATTCGGTCAAGTTTTTGCTGCTGGTCCTTGCGTACGCTCTCCCGAGTGAGCTGGGCGCCATAAAGATAGGCGTTTGGAGTGAGCCCCCCGACCCGGGTGACCAGGTGGCGGAGGGTCTCTCCCGGCTCTGCCTTGTAGACGCCGGCCTGCACCAGCTCTCCTTCGAGCTTAACGTATTTGCTCTGCTCCTGGATGGGGACCTGCAGGTCCGACTGCGAGAAGATCGTGACGATGTCCCCAGGTTCCAGCAGTAAATTGCTGGTAGGATCCGAATTCAAGATGGCTTTCCCAAGATTAAAAGGAATCAGGGTTGAAGTGAGATCTTCGCGGTACAGCCGCTGTATGACGGCATAATCCCAGTTTATTTCTGCGGCGTTCCTCTTGACCTCATTATGAAGCTGTTCCTGCCTCGTCCCCGGCTGTTCTTGCCGGATCCCCGGCTGCTGCTGTTCCGGCGCTTCCGGGCCAGCCAGGTATGCTCTCGCAGCGCTGTTATGTTTTAGATAATACTCAGGCGTGATCAGCGCTTCCCGGCTGGGGATCAGGTCTTTGATCCGCATTCCTTCATGCCAGGGAAAGCGGCCGGGCAGGGCGACGTTCCCCCTCAAGGTGACGGCATTTTCAAAGCGGTAGGAAAGTGGAAATACGTTTACGACATCGCCATCCTGCAACTTTCTGGAGAGCCCGGCTGCGTCGAGCGTAAACTCATCGACTTTGCGGGTTTCGCGATCGACAATCCGTTCCACCGTCACTTTTTGCCCTTCCGCGGTGATGGTGAGGCCGCCCGCAAGACGGAGCGCTTCCTCTAGAGTGGTATTCTCTTTGATCTCATAAATGGCCGGAACGTTGACGTGCCCGGCAATCGCAACCATCTGACCGACTGGGGGGATAAAGATTACGTCATTGGGCTGGAGGACGGCATCCTTCGATTTGTCGCCTTTTAACAGAAGATCATAAAGATCGAGAGTGGTTACTACTTGGCCGTTGCGCTTCAGCTGTATATTGCGCAGGGAGCCGCTCGAAGAGGGCCCTCCGGAGGCAAACAGGGTATTCACCATAGTGCTCAGCGATCCCACAGTGTAAGTACCCGGACGGCGCGCCTGCCCTACCACGAAGACCGTGATGGAGCGCAGTTGGCCAAGGGTGGCAGTGAGATCAAAATTACGATAGACGCGGGCTATCGCATTTTTTAAATATCCCTGCAGTTGCTGATACTGTATGCCAGCAACGTTGATTTGCCCAACCTTCGGTATGTAAATATTTCCAGTTCTATCCACCACCGCCCTGAAATTGATGTCGATCTGCCCCCAGGCTCGAATGATGATTTCGTCGCCGGGACCGATCACATAATCGGCATTCACCGGGACCCGGTCTACAGGGGCGAATGTGGAGGGCACGTTCTGAAAGAAGCTATAGCCATAAATGGGAAGTTTTTGGCCAACCGAGATGGTTACAAAATCCTGAAATTCGCTGGACGGCAAAGGCTTCGATAAAACCTGCTTCAGTTGGGCCTGCTCTTCAGCCGCTTGACTGCGGGCCTTCAACTCGAGCTGCCTGTCGATAGCGTCGTTGGTATAGATAACCTGGGTATTAGGATTAGCCGCCGGGGTCTGGTCCAAATCTTTGCGGCATATTTGACCGGCTGGGGTCTGGGAGCAAGGCTTGAGCGATTGAAGGTCGGGATTGTCTGATTCCTGGGCGGGATTTGATGTCGAATCCGGCGCCTGTGTGGAATCTGATATCTGCCCCATACTTTGGCCAGGAGCCACATCCTGTGCAAAAGTAACAACTTTGGCCCCATTCAGAAAGAAGCCGACGGCAAGGAAGAGCCAAACCGTGGCCGAAGATGTAAGTTTTGGCATTTTGCTCATTAAATATATCTCAAAGCGATAAAAAAACCGCTAGGCCGCTTCCAACCAGATCACCTTAAAATTTCATACCACCCGAAATACACCGAATGCAGCCGGGAACAGGGCCTTTCACTGCCGGAGCATAAATAAATAATATTCAATGCCATTGCATTCGGCCCTGGCATAACTCTAGTGGTCCGTGCTCATCGATTTCTTTACCATGTCCCTGGGCCAGAACGTCAACTGGAAGGCGCTGGTCACATTCGAAATACGGTGGTCTGCGAGCAGCGGGGCGGTCCATCTCTCATACTGGAGATACGCATTTAGTTCCAGGTCTCGCCGCAATCGAACGTTCGCCCGAAGGGAAAAATCATTGAGCGTTTCCCCTCTGGGAATGAAATCCTTGGCGACTTTCTGGTTTCGATAACCAATCTGAAGGCTGCTCTGTGGATTGAACCAGTAAGAACTCCATGCCTGGAAGCCTTTGCCTTCTCTACCAATCCAATCTCCCATGATGTTTCGTTTGTTGGTATGAGAATCATGATAATTGAGATTGAAATAGAAGAAGTTTCCGTTTAGGCTTCGGCTCGTCGGGACATCGGTATTGACGGCTTCCAGCCTGAAATCCAATTTCGCCTGCCCGGGAAAATGCGAGAGGTAAATACCGGGATTAATTGCCGAACGGCGCGGAGATGCCAAAGGCGAAGGATCATCATCGACTAGCGAATCACTATAGAGTGACAGCCAATTCCTCAGATACGGGATGCGATAACTGAAATCGAATCCCCCGCGCCTATCTCCAGGGTCTGTAAGATGGGTGTCTCCCTTGAGGTTATCTCCGACGCTAAAGAAGGCCCTTTTGAAGGTCCCGAAGGTGAGCGGCTGAAATCCCTCGCCCGCAAAAATATCGGTTCGAGAGAACCCCAATTCCAGGTTCGGGGTAGGTTTGAGGCTGATCTTATTTCCGTAGATAAACGGGCGTGGCGGAAAACTGTGACCGGCAAGTCTGCCAAAAAATCCCTCATATCTCACGGCCCCCAAGAGTGGCAGCGTCAAAGGCACCGCGCGAGTGATGCGGAGCATGTAGAAAGGCTCAGCATTGTCGCTCATCAGTAGCGCCCCGCCATGGTCCGGTCCCCACCACAGGCCCTGTTTGCCAATTGAGATTTGATTGCCCAGCAGCGTCATGCCAACGTAAGTATCCAGAAGCCGAAATTGGTTCTGCGCCGCAAAGGGAGTTGCCGGCTGAAGAGGATTTCTATCCACATATGCAATGGCTTGACGTACGTTCAACGGATAAGCCGCCGCGCCAGGGGCGCGCTGATATTCCCCACGGGCGTAAAAGAAAAAACGGCCATTCTCGGCCCGCGCGCTGAAGCCGGAAACCTGGTTGTAACCTTGCTGGTAGGGGCGTCCGAAATCGTTGATGATGGTCTGCCCAAAATGATAGCTATCGTTGAGCGGCCGACCGGAGATGTACATGGAACGCGTATACAGCGACTCGACACGAATACTCTGGTTCGCGTCCCCCGGTTGGAGCTGCAGCTCATCTGCAAATTCCGCTTTGAGGGATTGATAAAGATTCTGGATTTCAGCGCTCTGCGACTCATCATCGCTAAGCTGGTCTCCGGCTTCATCCAACATTTCCGCAACGCTGATACGCGTCCAGGGACGGAGGCCAAGAAAATCGCCGTGAATTGCACCTAAGGCAGCCAACCGCTCCACGGCGGGATAAATCCAGCTATCCAGTGGGACGTAAGCGGAGCCCATATTGTGGGGCGACAGCGGGTTTCGCTCGTGCGCAAATGTCCCATAGTCTTCGCCACCTAATTCCTCATTATGGTGGGCCTTATAGACGTATTTTCCGGTCAGATAACCGAGCGCTCCTCCAACAAATACATCTGAGAGGTAATGCTGTTGGCCGCCGACGCGCGCCAGGCTCACTGCGGAAGCGGTCCCATAAGCCAGAGTTTTTGTGAACCACCCCGGATATTCATTGGCGAAAACCGTGGCGGCCGCCCAGGTCACGCCAGCATGTTCCGAGGGAAAGGATTGGCCGCTGCGAAAGAAATGTCCCTTCTTGTCGCCCTCGAACGGGCGCTCCCGCCGAAATCCATACTTTAAGGCCTCATCGATAACGACTGAATCCAATACAGCTTCTCCAGCCAGCACGCCGGTTTCCCGCAAGTGGTCGTCGGCATGGAGCCGCCCTAGCCCATACGATCCCACCACGGCCACCCCGGCAAGCGCCACCCCGGCATCCGAGATGTGCTTGCTGCTAGAGATATGAGTACCACGGGTCATCTCGAAAGAGGAGGCACGGTCAGTAAGGATCAATCCAGTAGTAATGCCGGCAAAGGGGACCAGGAACTTCATATCGCGCAGCCTGAGACGCAAAGGACTGGTCCAGATATTGGCCTGATCGCAAAGAATATTGCGCAGCAGATAGTGTTCGGCGGGGTATTCCACCCGATCCGATTTGCTGACGCTGCTGCTGCCCTGGTTTGCAGACGAGCAAAACCTAGTTTGGGCAGGGAGGAGAAATTCAAATAAAACTACAAAACAGAATACAGATACAAAAAATTTACAATTTGATAGAAACATTAAGGCTTACTCAATATGATTCCACAATCCGAAAAAATTTGGTTTTTTATACAGATAGTATGGCCGTGAGTTCGCGGCGAGGAAACCCCGCAATACAGCTCTAAACTCATGATAGGCTTCTTTCAGAATAGAACAAATAGTGCGTGAATCGCCACAATATTCTACTTAATCCGGGTTGCCGGTTGTCAGGTGCTGCCTGCGACCGTTAGCGGACTATGAGGGAAAAGCAATCACGAAGAGCGCCGGCACAATAAGCGGGCCTGCACGGGCTACAGGCAAGCAGCCCGGGGTAGGACGCGCCGCTTTTCTGGTAGCGGCTGGGATTTTTTTAAGCCGCATTGCAGGCTTAATACGCGATCGGGTATTCGCCCATTTTTTCGGAAACTCTTATGCGGCGGACGCTTTTCGGGCTGCCCTGCGCATTCCTAATTTTCTGCAGAACCTGTTCGGGGAGGGCGTGCTTTCGGCGTCCTTCATCCCCGTCTATGCGAAGTTGGTTGCGCAAGGAGACGAGGAGGAATCCGGGCGTATCGCCGGGGCCGTCCTCTCGCTGCTGGCGCTCATCACTTCCCTGCTGGTGCTGTTTGGAGTGCTCGCAACCCCGCTCCTGATTGAGGCAATCGCTCCCGGATTCAAAGGCGAGACGCGAAGGCTGGCCATTCAGCTGGTCCGCATCCTCTTTCCCGGCGTGGGCCTGCTGGTGCTTTCGGCGTGGTGCCTGGGCATCCTGAACAGCCATGGAAAATTTTTTCTCTCTTACGTTGCGGGGGTGATATGGAATGCGGCGATCATTATCACCTTGCTGGTATTTGGGAGCCGCTCCGGATTGTCACGGCTGGCAGTTTATACCGCCTGGGGATCGGTGATTGGAAGTGGGCTGCAATTTGCGGCGCAGCTGCCAATCGCACTCAGCCTGGTCAAGAGGTTGAGATTTGTCTTCGGAATTTACGATTCGAATGTCCGCACGATTTTAAGAAATTTTCTGCCGGTTTTCGTCAGCCGCGGGATCGTACAGCTCAGCGCCTTTATCGACGCATTTCTGGCCAGCTTTCTGCCTACCGGTTCTCTCGCCGCGCTGGCATACGCGCAGACGCTTTATCTGCTTCCGGTCAGCCTCTTCGGTATGTCGATCTCGGTCGCCGAGCTGCCCGCCATGTCCAGCACTTTAGGAAATGAAGAGGAGATCGCGGCGAGCCTGCGCCAGCGGATACAATCCAGCACCCGGCGCATTGCTTTCTTTGTTGTTCCCTCAGCGGTCGCATTTCTGGCGCTAGGGGATGTGATTGCAGCGAGCATCTATCAGACGGGCCGGTTCCGACATGCGGACTCCATCTACGTGTGGAGCATTTTGGCAGGCTCGGCCGTAGGATTGGCGGCTTCCACTATAGGGCGGCTCTATTCCTCGGCGTATTATGCGCTGCGCGATACGCGCTCTCCGATGAAATTCGCCATCGTCCGGGTCATCTTGACGACCGCTTTGGGCTATCTCTTTGCTTTGCCACTGCCGAGATGGATAGGCATCGATGCGCGTTGGGGAGTGGCCGGGCTCACGGCTTCTGCCGGACTTTCCGGCTGGATCGAGTTTCTTCTACTGCGCCGGGGCATGAATCGCCGCATCGGCAAGGCGCCGTTTCCATCGACCTATTTTGCCAAGCTCTGGATCTCGTCGGCGGGAGCGGCAGCGGTGGCGTGGGGAATAAAGATAGGATTGCATCCCGCGCGCCCGCTGCTCGCAGGCCTGCTGATCCTTGTGCCTTACGGCCTGGTATATCTTGGGGCTACTTCCCTGTTCGGCATTAACCAGGCTGCTTCTTTGCTGAAGCGGTTCTCCCCGCGCCAATAGCAAGCTCCACCGGACCGGCTATTGGCCGTGCTCTTCCAGGTATCTCTCCGCTTCCAGGGCGGCCATACAGCCGGTGCCCGCAGCAGAGATCGCCTGACGATAACGGCGGTCCTGCACATCTCCACAGGCATACACTCCGGGGACCTTGGTAAAGACGTAATTATGGGTGATGAGATATCCGTCTTTATCGGTTTCGAGCTGGCCATTGAGCCATTTGGCATTAGGCTCATGTCCAATGCCCAGGAACATGGCCGAGGTGGGCAGAAAGCGCTTTTCGCCGGTGACAACATTGCGGATGGTAAGCCCGGTTACCTCTTTCTTTTTCACATCGTGGACTTCTTCCACGATTGTGTCCCCGAGGAATTGGATCTTTTCATGGGAACGGGCGCGTTCCAGCATGATCTTCGAGGCGCGGAATTTCTGGCTGCGATGAAGGACGGTCACCTTCGAGGCAAAACGAGTCAGGAAGAGGGCTTCCTCCATGGCGGAATCGCCGCCGCCGATGACCACGATCTCTTTCCCGCCGAAAAAAAAGCCATCACAGGTAGCACAGGAGGAGACCCCGTGGCCGATCAGGGCATGCTCACTCGGCAAATCGAGCCATCTGGCGGATGCTCCGCTGGCAATGATCAACGTCTCGGTCTTGATCTCCCGTCCACCCAAATCTAAAGTGAAGGGCCGCCGGCGCAGGTCCGCGCCTACGATATGGCCGGTATGATAATCCGTGCCAAAGCGCGCCGCCTGCTGCTTCATGTTCTCGATCAGCTCAGGGCCCTGGATGCCGTTTACAAATCCCGGAAAATTTTCCACGAGCGTCGTAATACTGAGCTGCCCTCCCGGCTCATGCCCTTCAATCACGAGCGGTTTCAGATTTGCGCGCGCGGCGTAAATAGCGGCGGTAAGTCCGGAGCAACCGGAGCCAATAATCACGACTTTACGTACAGAGGTGTCCATAGTTTGTTCTTGCTTCTGTCCTGGCTTTAGATTCGGAAACGCGCTAAAGGATTCTTAGGGGATTGTATATCGCCTTAATCCTCGCTCCGGCGAGGAGATCATTTGTGCCGGCCCAACGCTCTGGGTTTCTTCTTCGCCGGCGGCGCGGTTGCATTTCCTCCCGCCAGCCACGCCAGCTCATGACTCAACATGCTCTGCAATTCCAGATTCCTTCGATATCCAGTCAAGAGCGCGGAAGCCTGGGTAAAGAGGAACTGATACTTGCTCTGGTCCACTTGTTCACAGCGGGCCAAAGCAAGGCTCGATTTTCCAAATCGTTCGACCTTGATGCGCGAGGCTGGAGTGGCGGCGGCAATCAAGGCGGATGGCTTCATCGTGGAGGCGGAGACACTCTCTTCGATCGAAAGTTGCCGCATCTCTTTTATATCTCGTCCGCTGAACACCAGGGTCTCGACCAGATTTTTCCCATCGTTGCCGATCGAATACTGCACGGTGGTCAGTTTTGAATCCGCGGGAAACTCCCGGCGCAGGCGCACATAGCGGGAGGTCGCATTTTGCAGCGATGCGAGTCCGCGGGCAATCTCGAAATCCGGCACAAACCTGCTTTGCTTTGGAATCCGCGCCAGGGCGGCCGCAATTTGCTCTTTTTCGTCGTCGCTCGGAGTACATACGTTGAGATAAGTCACGCGCACAGGTGGCGCCTGGTCTGAAGCAGTAGGCGCCTGGTCTGAAGCAGCAGGAGACTGATCGGAAGCCGGCGGAGCTTGATCCGAAGCGGGAGGAACCTGCTGCCCCGATACCATTGCTCCGAAACTCAGCAGCACGAAGATTAAGACAAGGATTGATTGGGTCACGGCAGGATTTTACCGAATCCGGGAAGAAATCTCTCCCTCTTGTTAGAATTTGCTCATGGCAAATCTCACACTGGTTTATGGAATGCGTCTGCTTCCCGCCGATGAGGTCGTCCGTGTCGGAGAAGCCCCCATCGAGCTGAAACATGGACGCAAGGCAAATGTAACGCTGCATGTACTTGAAGGCAGCAAGGAAGACATCGAAAAACAGCTGCGCCAGAGCATTTCAGCGTTCTTCGACCTTTATCCGGAGATCTAGCCTCCGGCGTGGAACGCAGCATCGCATTCCCGGGAGCGCAGTTCATTTGCCTATATACGTGTCCACCCAATCATTCACGGTTTTATACCAAAGCTGGCTGTTCTGAGGCTTCAGTACCCAGTGCCCTTCGTCGGGAAAATACAGCATGCGCGACGGCACCTTGAGCCGCTGCAATGTGGTGAAGAGCTGGAGGCCCTCAGAGAGGTCTAGCCGGTAATCGAGCTGCCCATGGACAACCAGAGTAGGGGTTTTGAAATTGGAGGCGAAGAGATGGGGCGACCATTTGCGGTATAGCTGGCGATTGGTCCAGGGGGTGCCCTTAAATTCCCACTCGTTAAACCAAAGCTCTTCGGTAGTGCCGTAGGCCGATTCGGTATTAAACATCCCGTCGTGCGAGACCATGCATTTGAAGCGGTTGGTATGGCCCAGAAGCCAGTTGATCATGTATCCGCCATAGGAAGCGCCCATCGCGCACTCGCGGTCCTTGTTTATGAATGGGAAAGTGCTCTCCGCATGGTCCAGGCCGCGCATCAGGTCGGTATAAGGCTTGCCTCCCCAATCTCCATTGATCTGGTCGATGAATTTTTGCCCATAGCCGGTCGAGCCACGGGGATTGATCATCACGATGACATAGCCCTTGGCCGCGAACAGCTCCGGGTTCCAGCGGTAAGACCATGCATCTCCCCAATCTCCCTCCGGACCACCGTGAATCAGGAATTTCACCGGATACTTTTTTGCCGGATCGAAGTTAGGCGGCTTCACGATAAATCCTTCCACTTTTGTCTTGTCCGCCGCGAAGAACCAGAAGGGGAGAAGCGGCTGCATCGCAATTTGCGAGAGCAGCGCATCGTTCATATGCGTGATTTGCCGGGCGGGAAGAGAAATGCGACCGTTTTTTGCGCAGTTCCGGGAGGCAGGCCTGCCGGCGGACGCTCCCGCAGAAGGGGCTGCGCAATTGGGGGCCTGCGAAGTATCGAGGGCCGAGATATTTGCCATGTAGATTTCATTGGGCGCGCCGATCGACATACGCGTGAAAAAGAGACTCTTGCCGTCCCTGGTGATGGCAAGATCGTCATTATGTCCATCGACTACCCTCCAGATGGCAGCGGCCTTCAGCGAGGCCACATAGATCGGGGATTCGCCTTTCTCTTCTGTGCTGAAATAAATCGCCGAAGAATCCGGGGACCAGGTAAACGTACCGACCCAAAGATCGAAGTCCTGGGTAAGCTCGCGTGTTTGCTGGGTCTGGCGATCGAAAAGCAGCAGGCGAAATCTGTCGCTTTCATATCCGGCGCGCGCTTGCGAACGATAAGCGATATATTTTCCATCGGGCGAGTACAGTGGAGTGGAATCGCTTCCCGGACTGGTGGAAATCTTCCGGGGCGTGCCCCCGGCAATGGGAACGACAAATACCTCGTTATTGGTGCTGGTCGCCTCGACCTCATCGATATTGCTGGTATATGCGACCTCCTGCCCGTCAGGAGAAATTGCATAGAGGTCCTGTCCGCCGAGGTTGAATGGAGGCACATCGTGATCTCCCGGAGTAATATCTTTGGGCGTGCCGCCCTCCGCCGGAACAGCCAATAAATGGGTGCGCTTAAATTTGGTGTACGCCGTCCAATGACGGTAGAAGAGCCGGTTGAAGATGAGCGCTTTTACCTTTGATTTTGCGTGCTCTTCATCGCGGGCTTTATTGCAAGCGTCATCGGGGCACTCCGGATAAACCTCTGAGAGGAACAGAATATTCTTGCCGTCCGGAGACCAGATGGCCCCATCCGCTTCGGTGGAAAGCGAAGTCAGTTGCCGGGCCGGGCCGGTCAACCCGCCGCTCGCGGAATCAAAGTCGGCAATCCAGATTTGCGTTCCTCCAGTCGCATCGGAAAGATACAGAATACGGTTGCCATCCGGGGAGAACCGTCCCCGGTCTTCTATGCTCTGGCTGGCGGTCAGACGACGCGCATCTCCCCCTTGAGAAGGGACAATCCACAAGTATGGCTTGCGCGTATTCTCCGCCAGGCTGACGTCGACGGCCGAAAAGATTATCCACTTGCCATCGGGTGAAACGACTGGCTCCTCAACTCGTTTGAGCGCCATCATGTCCTCGAAGGTGAAAGGACGCCTGGTCGCTGGCTGTGCGGACGGATTTTGACCGATGGCAATGCACCCGGAGAAAGTTAAAAGAAAAAAGATTGCAATGCGGCGCAACATGCAGACCTCCTGCCGTAAGAACGTGTAAGTTTAAACGAAAACCGAAGGATTGGCGGGAAAATGGATCAGGAAACCGTAAGAGACTCGGTTTTTTTATCAGGAGTGTCCGATTCGCCGGCGGCCGGCAGCTCGATGAGCACACAGGCCCCTCCAGAGGGCAGATTGAATGCAGTAATTTCGCCGCCATGCCCTTTGATGATTCCATAGCAGATACTCAGCCCCAGGCCGGTACCCTTGCCCGGACTTTTGGTAGTGAAGAAGGGATCGAAGACATGGTCCAGATCGGTAAAACCAGGGCCACTGTCGGTAAACCTCAGCTGCACGCGATGATTTTCAGCCGATGCTTCAACCATGATTTTCTTCTCCGGACGTCCGGCAATCGCATCCAGGGCATTGTTAAGAATGTTCAGAAATACCTGCTTCAGCAGATTTTCCTCTACCATCACCCCGGGCAATTCCGCGGGAATGTTGCTGGAGAGTTGGACCTCCTGCCTGCGAAGGTCGTAAGCGCGCAATTTCAGCACGTCATCCAGCACCGCCGCCAGCGATTGGGAGGCGCGATCGAATTTCGCCTGGCGGGCGAAGCGGAGCAGGTTCTCGATGATGTGCTTCATTCGCAGAGCTTCGCGACGCACCACACCGAGGTCCCGCTTCACCGACTCTTCCTGTGCATTGTCCGCAAGAATCTCGGCATAACCCAACACTGCGGTCAAAGGATTGTTCAATTCATGGGCGACTCCGGAGACCAGCTGGCCAATTCCGGCAAGCTTTTCCGAGATCACAAGCTGTCTCTGCAGGTTTGCATTCTCAATTGAAACTGCGAGATCGGCGGCCAGGAGCTCTACCGCGTAAAGCTCTTCCGCGTTCACCCGCTCCACGACTTTGGGATCGTCCAGCGATATGCATCCCATCAGCACGCCCCGGGGAGAGCGCAGGGGGACGACGAGTTCGTCATCAGGGCCCCAATAAGGGTTAGGAGGATAGTTGACATTGCTGGCCTGGGCGCCAAAAGGCCTGAGCTTCTCGGTTGTGGAGCGGAAGGAGTTCGTGCCGAACTTGGCTTCCGGCAGACACATTTGAGTAATGGCCTCCACCTTGCACTGAGAAACGCCTTCCTGAATTTTCTCCAGCGCTTGCGGTTCCACCCCAGAGCCACCTGCTACATAAAGGTGACGCTGCTCGTCGCTCAGCAAAATCACTGCCCGGCGAAAATTGCTGGTTTCCGTGATCATCTGCGCGATATAGCTGCAGATGCCCGGCGCCTCTACCCCACTCAATAAACGCGAGGTGACATCGTAGAAGCGTTGCAGCTGCTGGCGCGTGGCGCGTTCATCTTCCCGCGCTGCGCTCGCGGCCATGGATTCCTCTTCCAGAAGAGTCACAATCATTCCTAACGCCACGATAATCTTGGGGACATTTGCTACCGCGACTAAAGCGGCGACCGCGGAAGGCTCGTGGATGAGATAAAAAAAGGGGAATAAGGCCGCCCAACCCAAAAACCCGCAACACGTGAGCAGCACTCCGGGAGAGGACCGCTTGCGATTTCTCCAAAAAAATAAGCTGGAAAACGCAAAGATATAGGTTATGACTGCAAAGAAACCGAAGTCCATGGAGCCGAGAAATATTTTCAGTTCAGTCCACGCCCCCAGCACGATGATGGTAAAAAGCGCCAAGCGGGTATATTCACCAATATTTTTTCCCAGGACGAAAACAATCCATAGGACCGCCCCACACCCCAGTGCGGCGATGAGCAGCATATAAATCCATCTCTGCTGCACATCGAAGCCTCGCAACATACCATAAAGCGTTGCAGGGATTCCCACACTAAGCAAAAGTGGAAGGCGAAAACGGGGCACCTCAAAGAGTTTGGTTTCGGAAAGAAGAAAGAATGTTCCTGAAAGCTCCAGGGCCCCTTGGACGATTGCAGCCTGATAATGGGCGGGAATACCGGCCGCTCTGCCAAACGCTTGAATGGTGGCGCGAAGGGCCAATATGATCCATGCCGACATCCATAGCCGCTTTTGCGGAGTAGGGCGGTGACGGTACAGCGACATAAAGGTCGCAACCACCGCTGCCAGTACCAGAGATGTCGACCCGTTTTTGAAGATATCTACCATTTGCGGACTGGCCGATATTGTAAGCTCTTAATTATCAAAAACATCGAAGAATTATCGGGCTTAACCTCTAAAGTAACCTGGGGACTCGCTGGGGATTCGGCATCTATTTTATGGATGTAAGTTTCTGGAACGAATATTATTCGACTTTAGGACAATCCGTGAACAAAAAGTTTTTATGCCCCATTTGGCTGCTGCTTTTCTTCATCACCGCGGCGGCCGCGCAGTCCAACAGCAATTCCAGCCCGGATTCCAGCTCCGCATCCATTAATCCTGCGCCGCCGCAGGGGGCCACGATCGAACAGATCATCCAAAGGTTTGCCGCCAAGGAAAGGGATTTTAGGATTGCGCGCGACCACTATACCTATCGTCAATCGGTAAAGGTGCAGACGCTGGATGGAAGCGCCGTAGACGGGGAGTTCCAGATGGTCTCGGACATCCTGTTCGACAATCAGGGGAAGCGTATCGAGCGGGTCCTGTATGCTCCCCAATCTACCTTGCAACGGGTGGAAATGAGCAAGGAAGATTATACGGACATACAAGACCGCATGCCTTTTGTCCTGACCACGGAAGAAATTCCCGAATACCAGATCCTGTATGTTGGCCAGCAGCATGTCGATGAACTGGACACCTACGTCTTCGACCTTGCGCCCAGGCAGATCCTGAAGGACCATCGCTACTTCCAGGGACGCATCTGGGTAGACAACCAGGACCTGCAGATCGTGAAGACCTATGGGAAGATTGTCCCCGAGACGAAGAATACGAATCCAAAGAAGAACAAGCAGGAAAACCTTTTTCCGCGATTCACCACTTACCGCGAGCAGATCGATGGCAAGTACTGGTTCCCAACCTATACCCGGGCCGACGATGTTCTACATTTTTCCGGTGGGCAGGACGTCCACCTGCGGATCATCGTGAAATACACCGACTACCACCGCTTCGGCGCTGACGTAAAGATCACATTCGAGGGCCAGGACATTAGCAATAACGCCAAGACGCAAAGCAAGAACGGGACTGCGGGGCCCGCGAAATAGATTGTGCCATGCAATCAAAAAGCCACCCGGTCTGGGTGGCCTTTTGATTACATGTGGCCGTCTAAGCTGCCGGGGCCATGGAGCGCTGGGCAGCCTGCTGAATAAATCGTTTCATCACAGTTGCCCACATTACCTTTTTCCTTACCGCGCTTTCCTTGATTCCACGACCCTGGGTAAACATATTCAGAAGGACTTTCATTTTCAGCACCCGCAGAATGGCCTGTTCGGCCGGGCTGGCCCCGTAAGCTTCCATGAAAGTGTCTTGTACCTGGCCGGTAATGTTGCGATTGCAGAATGGATACTTTTCCAACGCCTCCACCGCGGCCATAAACATGGCGACATCATGGAAGGAACTTCCCTGGCGTGCCATCCGGGCATAATCGCATACGCCAATTCCGGATTCACAGACAATCACATTCAAAGGGGTGAAATCATTCAGCACGGCGGAGGCAGGCAAGGTCTTCTTGCTCTGCGCCAGCAGATACCGTGCGCCGGTCAGGATGGTCTGGATTGCGGCATCGTCCAGTCCTTCTCCCCGGCAGCTGATGCATAGGGTTTCCAGCTCCGAGACCAGCGCTGCGGTGTCAAATGGCAGGGGCATGGCTACCGTGGTTTTGTGGAAATTGCGCAGCCACTCTCCCGCCTTCTGGGCCGAGGTGGTCAGGGACCCGTCATCGGCAAAGCCGGGCAACAGTGCGGCTTTCATAATGATCGATTGCAGGGGCAATCCGGAAATTTTTTCCGTTACTACCGCGCCGAAGGCGCTGAAATCTCCAATCGGGCGGGGGACCCCGGTCAAATGCTTTTTGGAAAACATCGAATGGACATAGGCGAGGTTTTCCGTCTCGGTTTTCGCCAGGGAGCGGACCGCCTGCTGGCTGCTTTTGCCGCCGCGGTAGACTTTGGCCGCGATTCGTTCGCTTCCATCCGCAAAATCGATGCAGACGTCATAGATAAAATGGTCGCTCTTAGGGGTGTGGCCGACAATCCGAATACTGTGAAACTCCCCGTGGTCGGGATAATGCTGGGTGGCAGAGTTCTTTAGCTCCGCCACAATCTGATCGATTACGTTCTCTGCCATCTACTGCTCCAAGGTTCCTATGCTTTTTAGGGGTTTGACCGAAAAGACAGTTTTCGGCTAAGCACTTAATGAGAAGCAGTTTTGCTGCCATTAAGAAAGGCGGGGCATAAATCCTAAGTAGTTGATAATACGATGATTGCCAGGCTAAGGCTGCAATGGCTATTTTCACATGGGGAGCAAATTGGGAATAGAGATGCTCAATTTGAGTACGAGCAGTCGCTTGGGTTACACGGATTGGCTTAGTAAAACAGGTACTTTCGCCACTTTGAATCGGAACGTCCAATCATCCTCATGATGTGCCGGCTGGTATGCAGGCTGAAGGCGCGAGGCTCGCGCAGCAGCGTCATATCCGGAATTTCCGAGAGCAGCTGGTTTCCCTTCTGCCGGTTGCAGGTATGGCAGCAAGCCACCAGGTTCTCCCATGTGGAAAGCCCCCCGCGCGACCGGGGAATCACATGGTCCAACGTAAGCTCGCTCGAGGGCAGCACAACCCCGCAATACTGGCAGCTATTACGGTCCCGCAGCAGGATGTTTTTGCGCGAAAGGGCCCGGGTCTGATGGGGGATCCGGCGGTATTCCAGCAGGCGGATTACCGAGGGTAAGCGCATCGCCAGGCGGGCGGAATGGAGATGATGGCCATTCTCCTCCTCGGTGATGGCAACGCCCTTCAAAACCAACACCAGCGCGCGCCGGGCGGCACAGATGTTGATCGGTTCATACGAGGCATTCAGCACCAGCACAGGAGCATGCAGTGGCAGGGTCGTCAGGTCCCCTTCCGCAGCTTGAGTCGCGACCGCCCTTGCGGCTATCGCCGGACTTTTGCTGCGTGGGACCGAAGCGTGTCGATGTTGTCCCGCATATCGCGCCATATCTTATAGGGCATGCGCCGCCGCGGCGCAGGCCTTGTCCTCCCTGTGCTCTCTCTTTTCTTCCCCATCGAACGGGACGAGCTTGCTTCCCGCATGGCGGAAGACCCTGGCCACTGTAGCGACCCAAACTTTTTCCGCGCCGGCGGAGCGGAAGACCCGCGCGCACTCATTCAGGGTGGTGCCGGTCGTCAATACGTCATCGACCAGCAGCACACTGCGTCCGCGCACCGCAGCGCGATCGGCGAGCGCGAATGCGCCGCGCACATTCGCCCGGCGCTGGTGACGGGTCAAACCGGTCTGCGACTCTGTTTTTCGGATGCGCTTCAGGTTATTCGCATGGAGTTCCCATGCGCTACATCCCTGTTCGTTAAGATGCGTCAGCGCCAAACGCGCCAGCAGCTCAGACTGGTTGAAGCCACGCTCGCGCTGCTTCCTGCCATCGAGCGGGACGGGAACCACCAGGAGCGGCGCTGCTGGATGCTCCAATTTCTGGATGGCAGCCGCGAGTAATTTTCCCAGGGGAACGGCTGCGGTCTTCACCTCTCCATACTTGAGCAAATGGATAAGGCCGCGCAACGCTCTGTCATAAGCGGCGAATGCAACCGCGCCATCGAAATACGGGGCGGCGCGCCGGCACATCCCGCATAGAGCTGGTTGCTCCGCAAAAGGAACCGGCAGGGCCTCGCCGCAACGTTCGCAGCACATTTCACTGGTTGGCTGAACAGACTCCAGGCAGGCGCGGCAAACGGGAATCCTGGAAATTTCAAGGAGTGGCAGATCGCAGAGGCGGCAGGAAGATGGGAAGAAAATCGTAAACAGGCTTTGCGCGGCAACTCGCAAGACATCGCGTCCCGGTGGCGCAGAAGGCCGCAAATGGTCAGAGCGCTCGTCCGGCACTCTTGAGCTAGCCCGAGTTACCCCGATGCTACTGCTGAAGACACGCCTCCTCATGTTCCATCCTGAAATTCAGGAGTGGAACACACCACAAGTATAACCCACATTTCCAGACCGGGCATGAATTCCGGAGCGCCACGGCTGTATGAAGTGAGTACCATAGTACCTGCTATGCTTTTTATGCAACACGAAGATCACAATACGATTAAACTTGCATCGCGCCAGTAACAGGCCTGGAAGAAATTCGACCTCAAAATCACTTCGGTGGAGGATCTGCGTGGCACTCACCACAGAAACAAAGTCCCCGGAAACAACATTTCAGCCTTACATTGCCCCCAATACCGTCATCAAGGAATTCACGCCCCGCGCCGTATTGCTGGGAGCGTTCTTTGGCATCCTGTTTGGGGCGGTCACGGTCTATGTCGGACTGCGGGCCGGGCTTACGGTTTCGGCTTCGATTCCGATTGCGGTGCTCTCGATCAGCATTCTGCGCGCCTTTGGACGCTCTACCATCCTTGAGAACAACATCGTCCAGACCACCGGCTCGGCGGGCGAATCGGTTGCCGGAGGCGTGATATTCACCCTGCCCGCGCTCATCTTCCTGGGATTTCCGCTGGAGTACTCCCGCATCTTCCTGCTGGCGCTGATCGGAGGCTGGCTGGGCGTTTTTTTCATGATTCCGCTGCGCCGCCAATTGATCGTCAAAGAGCACGGCAACCTGCTCTATCCCGAAGGAACGGCCTGCGCCGACGTGCTGATCGCCGGCGACCGTGGCGGCTCGTTCGCCAGCCGGGTCTTCTGGGGGCTGGGGCTGGGGGCGATCTACACGCTTTTTCAAAATGAAAATATCTTTGCCGCCTGGCCGGGCACGCCAACATGGAACCCCAAGGGCTACTCCGGCGCGTCGATCCGCGCTAATACGACCTCGGAATATCTGGGCGTCGGATACATCATCGGCCCGCGCATCGCTGGAGTCATTTTTTCCGGCGGTGTCTTCGCCTGGCTGGTGATGATGCCGGCCATCAAGTTCTTCGGCTCGCGTTTGACGGGGCCGGTTTATCCCGGCACCATTCCGATTTCGCAGATGGGCCCTGACCAGCTGTGGGGGACCTACATCCGCCCGATGGGCGCTGGCGCAGTGGCCGCCGCCGGATTGATTACGCTGCTTAAGACCATCCCTACCATCATTGCCGCGCTTCGCGCCGGGGCCAAGGACCTGGGCAAAGGGGCGGCCCAGGCAGCGGGGACTCGCCGCACCGATAACGACCTCAGCCTGAAGATTGCCATGAGCGGCGCACTGCTGGTGCTGATCATGATGGTCATCATGCTCACCGTAAAGCCGGTGCCGGGGGCATATACCTCGGTTGGGGCCAATATCGCCGCCGCGATCTTCGTCGTGATATTCGGCTTCCTGTTTGTGACCGTTTCCTCGCGCATCACCGGACTGATCGGCAGCTCCTCCAACCCCATCTCCGGGATGGCGATCGCCACTCTCATGGCGACCTGCGCGATCTTTCTGGTGATCGGCTGGACGGCCAGCGCCTATGCCGCGCTGGCAATCACCATTGGGGGAGTGGTCTGTATCGCCTCCGCCAATGCGGGAAATACCTCGCAGGACCTGAAGACAGGTTTCCTGGTGGGGGCGACGCCGCGCAACCAGCAGATGGGGCTGATGGTCGGCGTGCTGGTCTCGGTGTTTGCGATTGGACTTACGCTGATGGGAATGAATCGCGGCCTGGAAGAGTTTCGCCCGGCAAACATTCCTATCAACATCAACGCGCTTCCGGCGGGGGTGACGAAAGACATCAATGGGTTTGGGCGGACCGAGGTGCCGGTTATCGTCAGCAGCGGCACGGGCAGCGAGGGCCATACCGTGCAGCAATCGGTTGCCGGATCGGTTTTGCTTAACGCCATCAACTCCCCGGTAATCGGCGATGGAAAATACTTCTATAATCCGGCAACGAAGAAGCTGGACGTTCAATGGATCCAGGGTATCGGAAGCCAGCGGGCTGCCGCGCCACAAGCCAAGCTGATGTCCACCGTGATCAACGGCATTCTCACCCGCAAGCTGCCCTGGGGGCTGATCTTATTGGGTGTCTTCCTGGTGATTGCGGTGGAGCTGCTCGGCATCCGCTCGCTTTCCTTTGCTGTGGGTTTTTATCTTTCCATCGCTACCACGCTGGCGATTTTTGCCGGCGGAGTGGTGCGCTGGATTGTCGAAACCAAGGCAGCGCGCTCCGGCGCCGCCCACCAGGAGAGCGAGATCAGCCCCGGCTCGCTCTATGCCAGCGGCCTGATCGCCGCCGGCGGCATCGTGGGACTGCTGGGGATTGCGATCAAGCTGCTCGAAAATACCGGGAAGATTCCGGAAGGGAAGATTGCCTGGGGAGTGAACATCGCATTCCTGAATGGCAACAATACGCTCGCCGTGATCATGTTCCTGGCGCTGGCCGCCTCTCTCTATTATTTCGCGCGCAAGCCGCTGGATACGGGCGAGATCAAGCGGCAGTAAAGCGCACCGAGCTGTTGCCAATCGGCTTAGGCTTCACGCAATCGGGCTGGCAATAGAATCGTCATAACTTTATGTCTGAAATCGCCGAACGCATCCAGCAGGTCCGCGAGCGGATGGCCGCGGCCGCGCGCCGTGCCGGGCGCGACCCCGAGCGTATCACCCTGATGGCCGTCTCGAAGACCGTACCTCCCGCAAGCATCATGCAGGCGTATGCAGCGGGGCTGCGCGTCTTCGGGGAGAGCCGGGTGCAGGAATTTGCGGAGAAGCGCCCCCATCTGCAAGAGCTCAAAGATGCGCGGTGGACGCTGATCGGGCGCCTGCAATCGAATAAAACTGCCAAGGCCGCCGAGCTGTTTGATGCTGTACATTCCGCCGATTCGCTGCGCATTCTGGAGCGGCTCAATGCCGCGCAGGAACAGTTGAGGCGCGCTCCGCTGCCGGCGCTCATCGAGATCAATATCGGAGGCGAAGATGCCAAGGCCGGGCAGCCTCCCAGCTTCAAACTGCTGCAACCCATCCTGGCTGGCGCCGCGCGGCTCCCTCACATCCAGCTTCGCGGCCTCATGACCGTACCTCCTTATACGGATGACCCGGAGGGGGCGCGTCCTTATTTTCGCAGACTTCGCGAACTGCGCGACGAAATCTCCAGCCACCGATTGCCGGGAGTAGCGATGGACGAGCTCTCCATGGGCATGTCGCACGATTTCGAGATCGCCATCGAAGAAGGCTCGACCTGCGTGCGCGTCGGCACGGCAATCTTCGGGGAGCGGCCCAGGCAATGATTCCAATCAGCGACCATCCCACTGGGGCCAGCTTTGCGGTCAAGGTGCATCCCCGGGCGAGGCGGGAGGGAATCTCCGGCACGATTGGCAACGCCCTCAAGCTTGAGCTTACCGCGCCCGCGCTCGAAGGCCGCGCCAATGAGGCGTGCATCCGCTTTTTTGCGGAGCTTCTGCAAGTGCCGCGCTCATCGGTTACCATAGCCAGCGGCAAGACTAGCCGCCTTAAAATTGTGCACGTCAGCGGGACCAGCGCCGAGCAGCTTCGCCAACGCCTTACGCATTCGAAAACCAAGTGACGAAGGAGAACAACTTGCCCTTTTCGCAACGCTTGCGCGAGATCCGGGCCGGATTCGAGCGGCCTTTCTGGGTAGCCAACATCAGTGAGCTCTTTGAGCGGCTCTCGTATTACGCGGCCTTCGCCTCGCTGGCGCGTTATCTGCACGAAACTTTGCGCTTCCCGGTGGAGCAGGCGGGCAGCCTGACCGGCCTCTTCGGCGGGCTGGTGTGGTTTCTGGCGGCATTCGGCGGGACGCTGGCCGACCGCATGGGTTTTCGCCGCTCGCTCTCGCTGGCCTACCTGGTCTTGAGCTGCTCCTATTTTCTGCTGGGATCGCTTGGAGCTTCGTGGCTGGCGCCGGTGCGCAATGCCATGCCGCTGGTGGCGCTGGTGACCATCGTCCTGATGCTTCCCGCCCTGGGCATCGCGCTGGTGAAGCCCTGCGTTGTGGGTACCACCGCGCGCGCCTCCAATGAAAACGTCCGCTCCATCGGCTACTCTATTTACTACACGCTGGTAAATATCGGTGGAGCAGCTGGGCCGTATGTCGCCTCATGGGTGCATCAGCACCTGAGCGTGGAAAATGTATTTCGCATAGCCGCGCTCAGCGTCTTCCTGATGTTCTTTGCCGTGCTGCTGTTCTTCAAGGAGCCGCGGCGTTCGGACGAGGTCCAGACACCCAGCCTGGGCAAGGCGGCAAGAAACTTTTTGACCGTGATCGCCAATCCTCGCTTCATGATTTTTCTGCTGATCTTTTCCGGCTACTGGATCGTCTACTGGCAGGAATTCATCATCCTGCCGCTCTACGTCCACGATTACATCAATCCGAAGACCGACACCGAGCTGATGCTGGTCACCGGCCCGCTCACGGTGATCGCACTGCAGATGGTGGTGAGTTTTCTCATGCAGAAGACCCCGGCATTTCGCTCCATCATCCTGGGGACGCTGATCTCGGCGGTCGCATGGGTCCTGCTGGTCCTTCATCCAACGGTGCCGATGGCGGTCCTCACCCTGGTGGTGGTCGCGCTGGGCGAGATCACGCAATCGCCGCGATACTACGAATACATTTCACGGCTCGCGCCGCCCGGCCAGCAAGGCACTTACATGGGCTTTGCCTTCCTGCCCATCGGCATCGGCTCGCTGATAGGTGGATGGTTTGGTGGAAGGCTCATCCATCACTTTGGAGAAGTGACGCATCATCCCTCGGGAATCTGGTGGGCGGTGAGTGCGGTAGGCGTTACCACCGCACTGCTGTTGTGGATTTATGACAAGACGCTGCGGCCAAATAGCGCGGCGCCAGTGGGATAGTAGATCACGTGTCAGGGCACGAATTATCAAATGCTCCTGAGGTAGCAGATTACGTGTCAGGGCACGAATTTATTCGTG
>CAZONJ010000052.1:0-22136 GCA_964581225.1 uncultured Terriglobales bacterium
GTAAACCAACCCAGGTGAAGACATTTCCGGATGAACAGGATGCATCCAGAGGGCAAAGATCATATATTTGGGACATTCATGGCCTCAGGCTAAGAGCTTGGACATGGTTTCGACCGGAAGGAGAAAGCTCCGTCGATGGAATCGAAATATGGGGCCGGAGTCCTGGGACAATTGGAAGAACCGGGCGTGGTTTGGCACTCGGTGACAACCTGCTTTCCGTTAAGAAGGTCTACGGTTCTCGATTCAAAGTTGGCCGGAAGAGCGATACATGGGAACTTTATGTTGTAATCCAGTGGCAACAGGGATCTGAAATGGACATCGATTTCGACAAACAAGGGCGAATCGTTCACATGCTTGTGAGCGCACCAACGGAATAGCTGCGACTTCAAAAAACTCGGATAAGCCTGAGCCTTTAATGTCCCGCATGCAGAATGAAAGCAGGTCCCTTAAGCGAAACGAGGAGCCTAAATAATGCGAATTCTACCGCTTAGAGTTGTTGTCTTTTTTGCAGTCTGCTTGGCCATCCCGCCCGCAGCGATGGCCGACCATCTTCCCGAGAATAAACTCGCCCGGGGCAGGGCCGATACGGTGCTTTCAGGCGTGGACGTCTACAAAACCCCTATGACAAAGGCCATCGCAGAGCTGGGTAAACCGGCGAAAGTCACGGACGTGCCGAGTTGGGGACGCGATTACGACTGGCAGCGAGAAGGCACGAGACTCCAACTCGGCACCTGGAATGATAAGGGCGATGAGAGCGTGCCCTATTCGGCGGAGGTCTGGGGGGCGAAACCAGCCGGAAGCATCGGTATCACCGGGCGCGGCCTGAAGCTCGGCGATACGCTTGCTGACGTCCGGCGCATTTATGGAGGACGTTTCATTAAAGCCAAGCACAACGATGGCACCTTTCATCTCACCATCCAGTGGGAGGATGAGACTACCCTCGATCTTGATTTCGACAAAACGGGGCACATAAACCATATGCAACTCGAGGCTGAGATAGAGTAAAGTACATGGGCGTCTCTGGCCGCAGCAGCAGAGAGTATCGAACTCTTGAGTAAACCAGGGGTGCCGAGCGCAATTCTAAGTGAGTCTTCGCCCTGAGCAGTCCGCGCCCTCCTCGCCAACTCCAGAACTTCTTTTTTGCATTTGTTCGCCACTTCGATTAACATCCCGGCGTCTCGATGGCTTTTGGCAGGGCTGGCCCTCCGCTTTCAGAGGAGCCGCTCGGGCGATTGCACAATGATCAGTGCAAGGAGGTGAACGTGGTGAACATTGGTGAACATCGGCTTTTACAATGTTCACCGCCGCATTCCCCTGAAAGCAAAGACTTTGCATACTAAAGGTGAACGTGGTGAACATTGTGGCGGGAAGTTGAAATTTTTGAGAATCGGGTTATCCCGGTCATCGGGTGAGTCGTAACCGCAGATCCAGCAAAGCCCGCAGGAGAGAGGTTAAATCAAAGAGGGGGTTAATCGTTGAATCTGTCGAGCGAACCTGTCGCGAGTGGATTAACGGCGACAACGTCGAAATTGCCGCTGGTCTTGATTGGCGAGCATCATTAATATCATCGCCTGAGGGCCGGCTGACCCCTCCTCTGCCCCTGAGTTTACAGAGGCTTGCTCTGGCGGTAAACTGGCTGGTTTCTCAAACTGCTCTCTATCGAGGCGTCTACATGTATTGGAAGCAACTCATTGCAGTCCTATCTCTGGCCGCAGCGTCGGCGGCCCAAGCCGGGAGTCCGGCCCCATCGCAACCGGCAGGCAACGCGGGCACCGCCACTCCATCGGAGGCGTCCGCGCCGACCACCGGTCCCCAAGCCCCGGCTCCATCGAGTTCGCAAGCTCCGGCTACTGCGAATCCGCAAACGCCGGCTACTGGCGCGCAATCTTCTACTACATCGAGCCAGCAAACTTCGACTGCGACCAGCAACAAGCCGGTACAGCGTCCTAAGTCGTTCGATTTGGGGGCGATGGACAAGAGCGTCGATCCCTGTGAAGACTTCTTTCAGTACGCCTGCGGTACCTGGCGCAGGGACAATCCTATCCCTGCCGACCAGTCGCGCTGGGGCCGCTTCAACGAGCTGACGGAATACAACCGCTCTATCCTGCACTCTATCCTGGAGAAGGCGGCGGCCAACGACGCCAAGCGCACGCCTGTGATCCAGAAGATCGGCGACTTCTACCAGTCGTGCATGGACGAGCAGACGGTCAACCAAAAAGGCCTCACCCCTCTTAAGCCGGAGCTTGACCGCATCAACGCGCTCGCCAATAAAGACCAGCTCATCGCCGAGATCGCGAGGCTCCAGGGCACAGGAGTGAATGCGCTCTTCGCCTTCAGCTCGCAGCCCGACCTGCACAACGCCAGCATGGAGATCGCCGGCATACACCAAGCCGGCCTGGGCCTTCCCGATCGCGATTACTACATCGGCGACGACGCCAAATCCAGGGAGACGCGGGAAAAATATCAGGCGCATCTGGTGAAAATGTTTGGGCTCATGGGCGACGACCAGGCGGCCGCCCAGAAGGAGGCGCAAACCGTCATGAACATCGAAACCAGGCTGGCGCAGGCCGCCATGGACCGCGTGAAGTTGCGCGATCCGAAGAACCGCGACCACAAGATGACGGTAGCCGAATTGCAGTCGCTGGCCCCCAACTATCAATTCCAGCGCTTTTTTTCCGCCACTGGCGCCCCTTCATTTAAAGAAGTGAATGTGGTCCCACCGGATTTCTTCCAGCAGACCAACGCCCTGCTCGATTCCGTCTCCATCAACGAATGGAAGAGCTATCTTCGGTGGAAGGCGGTGCATGATGTGGCCGCCGTGCTCTCCCAGCCTTTTGTGGACGAAAACTTCGACTTCTTCGGTCATTATCTCTCCGGACAAAAAGAGATCAGCCCGCGCTGGAAGCGTTGCGTGCAGTTGACCGATGGCCTCCTGGGCGAGGCGCTGGGCCAGCCGTACGTGGATGAAACCTTTGGCCCGGACGCCAAGCAGCGCATGCTGCAGATGGTGCAGCAGCTGGAGAAGGCGCTCTCGCAGGACATCAAGACGCTGCCCTGGATGACCGAGCAGACCAAAAAGCAGGCGGAGGTAAAGCTGGCCGCCATCACCAACAAGATCGGATATCCGGACAAATGGCGCGATTACAGCACGGTGAAGATCGTGCGCGGCGACCTGCTGGGGAACGCGCAGCGGGCCAGCGCCTTCGAAGAACGGCGCGAGCTGAACAAGATCGGGAAGCCGCTCGATAAGAAGGAGTGGGGGATGACGCCGCCCACCGTGAACGCCTACTACAATCCGTCGGAAAATGACATCAACTTCCCCGCCGGTATCCTGCAGCCGCCATTCTTCGATAAGACCATCGACGATGCGGTGAACTTCGGGGGCATCGGCGTGGTCATCGGCCACGAGCTGACCCACGGCTTCGACGATCAGGGCAGCAAGTACGATGCCCAGGGAAATCTGCGCAACTGGTGGACCGAAAGCGACCGCACCGAATTCGACAAGCGCACCAGTTGCCTGGCCGATGAGTACAGCTCGTTCGTCTCGGTGGCGGACGTCCATCTCAACGGTCGCCTCACCCTGGGGGAAAACACCGCCGATAACGGCGGCATCCGCATCGCGCTGATGGCCTACCACAATAGCGCCGAAAGCCAGGAGGCGAAGGGGGCAAAGGGTGAGCAGGACGAGGCAAAGGACGGCGGATTCACCCCCGATCAGCGCTTCTACATCGGCTTTGCCCAGGTCTGGTGTGAGAACCGGACGCCGGAGTCGGCGCGCCTCGCGGCCAAAGTGGATCCGCACTCGACCGGCCGTTATCGCGTCAATGGCACCCTGCAAAATAACGCCGACTTCGCCAAGGCGTTCGGCTGCCATCAGGGGCAGAAGATGGTAAGCGAGAACGCCTGCCGCGTGTGGTAAGCGGCAAGTTGCGCGTTGGGATGTTCGCAAAAACAGGAAGCGGGACCTGCGGCGCAAGTCGCGGGTCTTTGCTTCCAAATCAGGTTTCTTAGATTTCAGGAATTATTGCAGGCCGATCAGTCCCGTGGATTGCGCCTGCTCATGGGCGTGATAGCTGGAGCGCACCAGCGGTCCGGATTCAACGTGCCGGAAGCCCATCTTGAGCGCCTCTTCTTTCATATAGAGGAACTCATTGGGCGTGTAGTAGCGAGTCATGGGCAGGTGGTCCTTTGACGGGCGCAGATATTGCCCCACAGTGAGTATGTCGAGCTGTTGGCCGGCGAGGTCGCGGAAGACCTGCAGCAGCTCTTCAGTCTCTTCGCCCAGTCCGACCATTACGCCGGACTTTGAGACCATGCCTGGGGCGAAGCGCTTTACGTTGGCCAGCAACTTGAGGGTGCGTTCGTAACGGGCTCCCGAGCGCACCGCGCGATAGAGACGGGGAACGGTCTCGGTGTTGTGGTTGAGCACCTCAGGGCGGGCATCGAGGACGATCTGGAGCGCATCTTCCCGGCCCTGGAAATCGGGGACAAGCACTTCGACCTGGCAGCCGGGCGCACTCTCATGCACCTCGCGGATGGTCTGGGCAAAGACCTTGGCTGCGCCGATGTTGTCATCATCGCGGTTCACGCTGGTAATCACCGCATGTTTGAGGCCCAGCGCCGCGACCGCCTCGGCCACGCGCCGCGGCTCGTCATAATCGATGGCCAGCGGACGTCCCTTTGGCACGGCGCAGAATCCGCAACGTCGCGTGCACAGGTTTCCCAGCAGCATGAAAGTCGCGGTGCGGTGGTTCCAGCATTCGCCGATATTCGGGCACTGCGCCGATTCGCAAACCGTATGCAGCTCCAGCTTGCGGGCAAGCTGCTTGAGCTGATGATAGTTCTCGCCCATGGGAGCGCGCGCCTTAAGCCACTCCGGCTTTTTTTGCGGACGCTTGGGAGCGAGATCGATCTGGACCAGGTCTGGGGCGAAGGTAGACATCCGAATCTATTGTACGATGCGGCCCTTCTCCGGCGCGATTCAGGGAATCACAGGGTATGCAGGTAGGCGATCAGGTCTTTGACCTGCTGCGGCTCCAGGGCCATATTGAACGGCGGCATCATATTGCGTCCCATGAGGATGGTTTCCGTCACGCGCTGGTCGGTGGGCGGGCTGCCGCTGCTGGGCAGATCTTTCTGGTAAAGATGTACCAGGCTGGGCCCCTGCAGCGCCTCTTTTTTGTAGGCATTGTGACAAACCGAGCAGTTTGCCTGAAAAATCTGCTGCCCGCGCCTCTGCTGAGCGGTAAGTTGAGGGCCTGTCCCCTTGGAGCTAGAGCGGCATCCGGCGGCAGACAATACCGCAAGAATCAGGAAAGTGGAGACGGGCAAAACAAGAAATGAAGATTGGAAGCGGGATCTCAAATTTCCATTATCTTCGTATCAGGCGTGTTTGGAAAGGCGGTCGCTATGGTACTTCGTCCTATTCTCGATTATTCCGCAGGGACTTCGGCCAAGGATGCGGTCTCAGCGTGGAAGGCGGTGGAAGCTGCGCAGCATGTGGATGCTTCCGAATACTGGCTGGTGCCGCAGCCAGCCCATGCGGCATTATCTGGCGATATCGCCGCAGCCCTGCGTCCGGAGCTCTATGGCCCGATCGACGCCACCATCGCGCGCTGCATCGCCCTGCACGACGCCGGATGGAGTTCCACCGATGCCGCGGTAATCAGCGAGTTGCGCGCTGGCGCATCGACCCTGAGCAGATGTCCGCGAAGCTTTGTCGATGCAAACCCGGAGCAGGCCGCCGACGCGTGGACAGCCTCCATCGAGACAGCACAGAAGTTTGCCCCAATCGGCGGCTATATCGTCAGCAGCCACTTTGTGCGGCTTGCGGAGCACGCCGGGCATAACTCAAAGCGCGTCGCCTTTGATCGCTTCGTGGCCCAGGAGCGAGCGCGGCAGGAGCGGCTCTTGCCGGCCGCTGATCGTCCGAAAGACCAGCTCGATAGACTGGTGGACGCATTGCAGTTCTGCGACCTGTTTTCTCTCTACCTGTGCTGTGGAAGCCAGCAACGCGCCTGGTTTCAATGTGGAGCGGTCAAGATGCAGGTCGCAGTGGATGAAGGAGGACATCATCTGGATCCCTCTCCATTTGCCGGCCCGCAGCAGTTCAATTTTCCAGCATTGCACTGCTCCATCGGCGCAGCGCCGAAGGCGCGCGCCAAGGCGGCTGGCGCTACACCCGGGAAAAACGAGAATGCGGTTTTTTACATCAATGTTTAATTCAGCCGGATAATTCTCCGGCCCAGGATTTGCCGCGCCTTTACTCTTCTTCCACGATTGCCGTGGCGATGCCATCGATGAGCTCTTTGGCTCTTTTCGACTTGAGCTGATGATGGTTCACGATCACCGAAAAAACGATCTCCTTGCCATGCCTCGTCTGCGCATATCCGGAGAGGGCATTCACCTCCGCCAGCAGGCCGGTTTTGGCGGAGATGCGTCCCAGGGCCGGGGGAGTGAGAAAGCGCGTGGAAAGCGAGCCGTCTGTCCCAGCGAGCGGCAAGGTCTCGCGGAAGGCCGCTCCCCAGGGCTGAAGCGAGGCATAGCGCAGGAGCTTGACCACCGCGTGGGGCGTTACCAGGTTCTGGCGCGACATGCCGGAGCCGTCGAAGAAGACGAATTCGTCCGGGGTGAGTCCGGCCTGCTGCAGAAAAGTTTTTACCACTTGCGCTCCGCCGGAGATCGAGCCCGAAGGTCCTTTCAGCTTTCCCAGAAGCCGCAGCATCAGCTCCACATGCAGGTTCTGGCTTACTTTGTTGATGACGCGCAGGTCCTCGATCAGCGGCAGCGAATCATGCTGGGCCAGTACTACCGGAGCGGGAGCGGGGACATTGGTCACCACCGGCGCATCGATATAAACGGCATCTTCGCTCTCCGGCAGCGGAGGGAAATTCCAGATCGGCTTGTGCATCGCCTGCGCGCTTCCGAGAACAGTAATGCCGCGCTGCTCCAGCATGCGAAGCAGGAGCTGCGCGTTGGCCTGCGCAGGATCGTCGATGGCGAGTCCTTCACCGTCGCCCTTGTCGTCCAGCGGGATCGTCCCCCAAAAAGCGATCTGCGACGAGCCGGGCTCGCGGTCGATCCCGACGTTGCGCTTGGTTCCGGCGGCAGAGGTTGCGATCCGGTTCTGAAAGCGGAAATATTCGGTGTAAGGATCGAAGTCGATGGTCGCAGGATCTCCGACTTTGGCGCCCGGCTTGATTTCCACGAAGACCACGTTGTCGTTGATGGTGAGCGCGGACATGGGCGCGCCATAGTCCCACATCAGGTCATCCTGCGACCAGCCCTCGCCATAACGCTCCGCGATGAAATAAGAATCGTCGCCGACGATGTTGCCTTCGATCACCTTTACGCCCGCCTTGGCAACCTGGTCGGCCATCTCCTCCAGCGCCTTGGTATGAGGAGCGAGCCGCTCTGTCTTTACGTTGTAGGGCAGCACGCGCCCAGATAAGTTGGGGTCGCCGCGCCCCACCAGCACCAGATCGCCGGCGATGTTTCCATTGCTGTCAGGCGCAGCAGCGCTCTCGATAGTGGTATGGAAGCGGTAATCCGGACCAATCATGGCGAAGGTGGTGGCCGTGGTGAACAGCTTGGTGTTGGAGGCTGGGGTAAAGAGCCGCTCGCTGTTCTGGCTGTAGAGCACAGCGCCGCTGGCGGTATCTTCGATTTCAATTCCCCAGAAGGCGCGCATCGCCGCCGGATCGGAATTCAACAGGGTTTCGATCCGCTGCTGAAGCCGCTGATTGGCGGCTGCGCTCGGGGAAGGCTTGGTTTTGGCAAAGGCGGAGAGCGAGACCAGGAAAAGCAGGAGGACGGCGGTCCTCTGCTGGTTCATTTTTCTCATTGCGCGGATTGTAGCACTTTCATTTCTTTCATTCGTTCCAGCGGAATTTATCGGGGGCTTGCGCTGATGGAATCGCAGGATCGCGCATCGCGCATCGCAACCGGAAATTTGTTCCGCTTCACGCTTCCTGCGAATGTATAAACTGAGGTGTGCCTCGGCCATTCTCAACGCGAAAAGGGCTTTTTCTTGTAGGAGTTTTGTGCCTGGCCTGCCTCCCTGGCCGGGCACAGGACAATTACGAAATTCAGGTTTATGGTGCTGAGACGGTCCAGCCGCGCTCAACTATGGTTGAACTGCATTCCAACTTTACCGCCGAAGGCACGAAGATACCGGTGGACGGCGTGCAGCCCACCAATCACGCTGTGCACGAGACCCTGGAGATCACTCAGGGAATGAATCAGTGGTTTGAAATTGGCTTTTACCTGTTTACCAGCGCCCGCTCGCAGACGGGGTGGCAATGGGTAGGAGACCACATCCGCCCTCGGGTACGCGTACCTCCGGCGTGGGGCTGGCCAGTGGGGGTAAGCATCTCGAATGAGGTCGGATACCAGCGGCGGCTCTTTTCCGCCGACACCTGGACGTGGGAGGTCCGTCCTATCGTGGACAAGAAGATCGGCCCCTGGTATCTGGCCTTCAATCCCACGATCGACAAATCCTTGCATGGCGATTCGGTGAGCAAAGGCTTCGAGTTCTCCCCGAATTTCAAGTTCTCCTATGATTTCACCAAGATAATCAGCGGAGGATTGGAATACTACGGCAGTCTGGGGCCGGTGAGTGGATTCGATCCGCTGGCGCAGCAGCAACAGCAGTTCTTCCCTGCCATCGATCTCAACGTCTCGCCGCAATGGGAGATCGATTTTGGAGTCGGCGTGGGCGCTACCCGCTCAACCGATCACCTGATTATCAAAGGCATCTTGGGACGAAGGTTCGACTGGCACAAGCCGAAGGCCAAGTGACGCCACACCGGGCCGCTTACATCCATCTGGTAAACAGCAGTCGCGGCTCCTGCTTGAATCCCATGCCGTAGTAGAGCTTTTGCGCCACCGCGTTCTCCTGGGAGACCTCCAGGCGAAGCGTCTTGATGCCCATCTTTTTGCAGACCTCTTCGCAGAATTCCACCACCGACTTGCCGAGCTTCTGCTTGCGGTAGGCTTCGCGGATGTAAAGCTCGTCGAGCAGAGCGAACTTGCCATGAAATTCCAGGCTGAAACAGTAGGTGAGGACAAAATATCCCACGACTTCCTTCTCCAGCAGCACCAGATAGGCGCTGCCCAGGCCGGGGTCCAATAACATCTTGCGCAGGGCGAAGGTAGCAACTTCTTCATGGAAGGAAAGCTTCTCCACCGCATAGAACTCTCGCATCAGGCGGACGAGCTGGGCCAGGGAGCTGTCGGAGACAAGTTGGAATTGTGATGGCATAGAAGTTGTATTCTAAGACACTCTGGAAATTATTGTGCGTCCCACTTACCGCTGGAAGTTGCGAAGCCGCTCTCTTGTGCTCGGCCCCCGGACCCTGCTGATGGGCATCGTGAACGTCACGCCCGACTCTTTTTCCGATGGCGGGCAGTTCCTTCTCCCGGAGCGGGCCATCGAGCATGGGCTGCACCTGCTCGACCAGGGGGCGGACATTCTTGACATCGGCGGCGAATCTACCCGTCCGGGAAAGAGGCAGCCGGTCACTACGGAAGAAGAGTTGCGGCGAGTGCTTCCGGTAATCTATGCCATTCGCCAGGCGCGTCCGGATGCGGTGCTTTCCGTCGATACGTACAAAGCCGGGGTCGCCCGGGAGGCGGTCCATGCGGGGGCGGACATCGTAAATGATGTGAGCGCCGGAAGCTGGATGCCAGGGATGTTCGCCGCGATTAAAGAGCTGCAATGCGGATACATTCTCATGCACACGCGCGGACGTCCGGAAGAATGGCGCACCCTGCCGATGCTGAAAGGAGACGAGGTGCTGGCATGCGTCCTGGAAGGACTTCGAGGACATGCGGCCGCGGCCATGGCGGCGGGCATTGAGCGGGAGCGGATCGTGCTCGATCCCGGCTTCGGTTTCGGCAAACGTTTCGAAGAAAATTATCCTTTGCTGGCGCGCCTGGAGGAGCTGCAAACGCTCGGCTTCCCGCTGCTGGCAGGGGTCTCGCGAAAATCATTTATTGGGCGCACCCTGGCCAGGGACGGCAAAGATGCTGCCATGGACGAAAGACTGAACGGCACCATCGCCGCCGTGGTTGCGTCGGTGCTGAAAGGGGCGCACATTGCGCGCGCGCACGATCTCGCAGCGGTCGCACAGGCGGTCAAGATCGCCGATGCGGTGCTCGCAGCCGGAGCGCAGGATGCTAAACCGACCGCACAATCCCATCGGCCAATTTAGAAGGTCTTCGCGGAATCCAGCAGAATGGTTACTGGGCCGTCATTCACCAGGGACACTTGCATCATTGCCTGGAACTCGCCGGTTTGGCAGTCGATTCCGGCGGCGCGCACCCTCGCAATTGCATAATTGTAAAGGCGGAGCGCCTCCTCCGGACGGGCGGCATCGTCGAACGACGGACGCCTTCCCCGGCGCACGTCCCCATATAACGTGAACTGCGAAACCATCAGCACGGAGCCGGAGATATCGGCGATGCTGCGGTTCATCTTGCCGCCGTCGTCTTCGAAGATGCGCAAGCCGATGATTTTGTCGACCAGGTAATCGGCGTCGGCTGGCTGGTCATTGCGGCAGATTCCCAGCAGCACCAGAAGTCCGCTGCCAATTTCGCCGACTACGGAGCCATTTACGGTCACGCTGGCCCGCTGCACCCGCTGTACCACAGCCCTCATGGCGACAGTTTTGCAGGTGCGATTAGGATTTGGCAAATGAGGGATTGTCAGGCTACGCCCGCTGGGCCGCAAGCGATTACCAGTCGATAGTGTCGGGAAAGAACTCGGCGATCAGCTCCTTATAATACGGAGCAATCTCTTGTGTGTTGGGGCGGGCGCTGCCTTTGGAGTAAAGATCGTAGGCGTTGAACTTCCGCACCCACGCGAACATGCGCTCATCATGCGCGTCCATCAGGTGCCGGTAAGCGCCATGCCGGTGGGCGGCGTAAAAGGAGTGATACCGGAGCATGTACTGCGCTTCTTCCGGCATATACCTGCGCGTCACGTGGTAGATGTATTCGTCGTGCCCAAACGAAAGATGGACGCTCTCCAGCCCGCAGTTCGGTTCGTAGATGCCATAGCGGGTCTGGTACTCGGAGACCGTCGAATCGGGGTTCGCGGCAAAGAATTCCGGGAAGACGATCTGGTCGGAATATGCGCAGCCAACCGGAAAGGTATCGCCCACCACCGCCCACTGCGGTTCGCCATAAAGGCAGAGCACCTTGCCAAGGTCATGCAAAAAGCCGGCCAAGACCATCCAGCGCGGATGGCCGTCCCGGCGGATTGCCTCGGATGTCTGCAACAGGTGCTCGATCTGGTTCAGGTCAGTATCGGGATCGCTCTCATCGACCAGCGTGTTCAGATACTCAGCCATCCCCCAGATGCTTTTTTTGCCCCGCTGCAGGCCACAGTACTCGGCCTTTTTCCGGAGCACGAAATCAAGGGTCTGGCCCGCGTGGTTCTGGCGGTAGAATTCGGTCACGGTGGGATTGGCGTCGGCCTTATAGTTCCGGAACTCCTCCTCCGATTTTCCCGGACGATAGCGGCTTTCGACAAAATCGTCCCACTCGCCGATTTCCTTTAAAGGGGCGTTCTCGAATAGAGGCCTCATAAAGGCTATTATCCCCTTCATCTGTATTCCTCTACAACCCGAATTTCTTGCAGAAGGAGTGTCCCTCTGATAAGCAGTCTAACGCGCTCGTTAGAGCGTTGTTTTCCTTGATCTTCCGGAGCGCCGTTTATAGTCCTTTGCTCTGCAATTCTTTCCTGTTTGTCATCCAGGGCGCCGCGCGCGGAGAGCTTGCGAGCCAAGCGCAAGTCGAAGGACCCCGAGAATGCATTGTCTATGAATGGCGCTTCAGGCTTTTCAACCATGACTACGTGAGAAAGCCTGCAACCGTATTTATGCTCATAGCGGATACGGGACCTTCAAGTCGTTAAAACATCCGGTCTCCCCGGTAGATCAGCCGGCCTTCGTCCAGGCGGGCCTCGGCCATCAGCGTATGCGGACGCGGCGCCTTCTTATCCATGATATGCAGCACCTCATGGCCATTGGCGCTCAGGTAATCCGAGACCAGCATGCGATGGCAGCGGAAATACAGCGCCTCGGCGCACATAATGGCGACGCGCTTTGATGCCGCTTGCTTTAAAAGCCCTGCAATCGCCTGCTGGAACTGCGGCGTCAGCATGTAGTCGGCGTAGTTGCGGAAGGAATCGTTGCGCAGCGCGACGTTGGGCGACTCTTGCAGGATCTTGCCGCGCCGGCCGCCGAGCTCTTTCATCCAGAGATATTCGATGCCGGCACCCTGCAGTCCCTTTTGCAGCGCCTCGCGATTGAAATGCGGCAGGCGGCGCGACATAGGAAACGAGCGGATGTCCACCAGCAGCTCGATCTCATGCGCCTTCAGCAGCGCAATCAATTCATCGAGGGTGCGGGTGGAGTGACCGATGGTGTAGATGGTCATGGCGCGTTACGAGCGGGCGGCAACGGCCTTCAAGGCATCGAGCACCGTCCGGTCCTGATCGGGAAAGACCGTCCTCAGGTCGAGCAGCACCCGCTCTTCTTCCACGCGAACGATGACCGGCGGATTTTGTTGGCGCAATGCCCGCTGCAACTCCCCGGCGCTGAACTTCTCCGAGCGGAGAGCAAGAAGATGCGTGGGCAATGTGGCTGAAGGAGCGGTGCCGCCGCCAATGATGGACTCTCCGGCGATGACCTGCGCCTCTACTCCGTCCAGTCCGCGGTGCTGCGAAATTTCTTCTGCAATCTGCTCCGCCCGTTCCCGAATTGCTTCCGCGGGCGCGCGCACCAGCCGCAAGGCCGGAATTGCGTCATAGTCTTCGCGCAGATAGGCCAGCAGGGTAGCTTCAAGGGCGGCGTAGGTGAGCTTATCGACACGCAGGGCGCGAAAGAGCGGGTTGGAACGGATGCGCCCTACCAGCTCCTTGCGTCCGCTGATGAGTCCGGCTTGCGGACCGCCCAGCAGCTTGTCTCCGCTGTACGTGAGCACATCGGCCCCAGCCTTCAGGCTCTCGCGTATTCCCGGCTCATTGTGGACGCCAACCTCGCGCAGGTCGAAGAGCGCGCCATTGCCCAGGTCTTCCATTACCGGAATGTTGTGGCGGCGTCCCAGCGCGGCCAGCTCTTCCAAGCCTGGCTGCTCGGTAAAGCCGACAATGGCAAAATTGGAGCGATGCACGCGCAGTATGACCCGCGTGCGCTCGTTGATCGCCTGCTCATAATCGGCGATGCGGGTGCGATTGGTGGTGCCGACCTCGCGCAAGGTGGCCCCGGACTTCGCCATAATCTCCGGCACGCGGAAGGAGCCGCCAATCTCCACCAGCTCTCCGCGCGAGACGATGACCTCGCCGCCCTCGGCCAGCGTGTTAAGCGCCAGCAGGACGGCTGCAGCGCAGTTGTTTACCACCACCGTTCGGATCTCGCGTCCGCTTTCCGCGTAGCCTCCGAGCAGACGCTCCAGAAGGCGCTGCACATGGACGTCGCGCTTCCCCCGCTCTCCCGTGGTCAGATCGAACTCAAGGTTGGAATACCCGGCTGCGAGTTGCTGGATATGCGCGATGGCCTCCGCCGGGATAGGCGCTCGTCCCAGATTGGTGTGCAGAATGACTCCGGTCGCATTGATGACCGGACGCAGGGAGAAGTCAAAGGATTGGCGCAGCTCCAGGGCGATGGTCGCGGCCAGGCCCTTAAGCTCCCGCTTCAGGCCTTTTGAATCCAGGCGCTCGTCCCCGATCTCTTTGCGCAAGCGGTCAAGCACCAGGCGGGCGGCATCGGTGACTACATGGAGACCCTGGAGGGCAATGCTCTCCTGAAGCGCGGGCCAATGCAGCAGCTCATCCACAGACGGCAGCTCACGATAAAGCTCGGCCTGGGTCTTCGAAGCCATGCTTATTACTCTATTTCATCGAAAGATTATTTGCGAAATGGAATAGCAGGAGAGATAGGCCGGGGCGCGGCCTGCTCTACAATGGCCAATATGGAGCCCGACCCGCTCGCGCCTGCCATGACTCCGCACACCAAGCAAATGGGAGATTGTAAGCTTGACATTCAGCGATGTCTGCATGCGCACAAATCGAAAATCCGGGAATTGCAGGAGCCCGTTCGGGCCCATCTGAAAATCATGACATCGCTACCCGCAGGAGAGTACGCCAATGTCTGCCAGCAAAACAAAACAGCCTCGCCCATGGAGCGAGGTTGTTTTTCTTAAGGCAAATTGCGCAATTAAAAGAAAGCGGGCTTAAGCGTTTGCCGCCTCGACTGGCTCGATAGAGACGAAGCGCCCCATCGCGCCTTTGTTTACGAACTTCACCACGCCGGTGACTTTAGCGAAGAGCGTATCGTCTTTGCCGCGGCCTACATTCAAGCCCGGCTTCAGGCGCGTGCCACGCTGGCGCACGATAATCGAACCGCCGGAGACCAACTGCCCGCCGAATGCCTTCACCCCCAGCCGCTGCGCATTTGAATCGCGGCCATTTTTAGAACTGCCTAGACCTTTTTTATGTGCCATAAACCTTTACCTCGGGGCCAAAGCCCCGTTGTTCTGTGTGTTGGGGCCTGAGCCCCTTGATTACTTTTTCTTGCCGCTCGATTTCTTCTTTGCGGCGCTTTTCTTAGCAGCCGTCTTGGCCCCGCCTTTGGCCGCAGCGCGCTTGGCCGGAGCAGCACTCTTCGATGCCACCTGTTTCGCTTTCTGGGCGCGCGGTCCGGTCTTTGGGGCCTCCGCCTCGGCGGGCGCTTTGGCCTCGCGGGCCTCATTTTTGGGCTTGGGCGCGGCAGGCGCTTTGAAGCTTTGCCCGTCAAAGGCGATCTCGTTGATGCGGACGGCGGTAAAGGCCTGACGGTGCCCTTGCAACTTCTTGTACTGCTTCTTGCGCTTGAAGTGGAAGACGAGGATTTTATCCCTCCGTCCTTCTTCAAGCACGGTACCCAGGACACGCGCTCCGCTTTCCGGCTTTGCGACCTTCCCGGCCTCGCCGGAGACGGCCAAAATATCGGTAAATTCGATGTTGCCGTTCTCCGCCGGCGTCTTCTCGATCTTGATTACGTCCCCGGGCGCGACGCGATATTGCTTTCCCCCGGCGCGGATGACCGCGTACATAGGCAATTCCTTTGGTTGCAGGTATTTGCGCTTGCTATTCCTAAACCCTTTTCCTCGACTCGCGGCGCGGGTTCCACTCAGATGCGAGCCATGGGCCCAGATCGGGCAACCAGAACAGACAAACCATGTAATTCTAACGTGTTCCGAAGGACAGGGTCAAATCCAAACGACGAAAAAAGGCGGGACCTTGTGGGTCCCGCCTGAGTTGGGGTGGGTGGGTAAACTTATTTGTTGTTGGTGTTGTCCAGGGCCACGATTCCGTCATACATGGTCAGAGCGATCATGGAGTCGTTCGCCGGCACAACGTTGCGGACCGGGAAGCCCACATCGTTCATTGGGCGCCACTTGCGTCCATCGGTGCTGGCAAAGACCGAGCTGGAGGAATCGGCAATCATGAGCATCTGTCCTGAGCGCTGGTCATAGTGCAGAGCGGTGATCTTGCCCTTGGGCATATCGGCGCTATACACCTGCTCCCATCCACCGGTAGTCTTCTCGCGGAAGAGTCCCTGCGGGGAAGCAATCCAGATCTGGCCATTTTTATCGAAGGCCATGCTGCTGATCAGCGATATCGCGGGCGCCTGCATCCAGGCCCAGGTGCGGCCATTGTCATGCGAGGTCAGCAGGGAGCGATAGGTCGCGGCGGCGATGCGGCTGCCGTTGGCGCGGACTACCGTGAAAGGCTCCTTGCTGGGGCTGCGCTGCGACTGCCAGGTGCGGCCATTGTCATGCGAGTAATACATTCCGGTCGAGGTCGGCACGAACCATTCCCTGCCGTTGATCTGCAGGTCGGCCACGTGCGGCTTCACTGCGCCGGTAATCGCGATGCTCGTCCATGTCCTGGTTGCGGGATTCATGCGGAAGAGACCGCCGTTGGTTCCGGCGACCAGTCCACCATTTTCATCCTGGGCCAGGGCGAAGACGTCGTTGCCGTTCAGGCCCTTGCTCATCTGGGACCAGTGCGCGCCAGCATCTTTCGATGTGAAGACGCCACCGAATTCCTTGTCATTGACCAGGCCGGCGTAGAAGACCTGAGGATTGTTCTTGTCCACCAGCAGCGCGCGCACTTCGCGATGGGTGAAGCCATTGTTGGAGGCGACAAACGAGTTTGCCGCATCGTTGCTCGACAGAACGCCGCTACGGTCAGTGGCGATCAGGACGTGCTTGGAGTCGCGAGGATCGATCATCACGTCGTTCACGATGATGTTCGCGGCGCTTACACGCTTCCAGCTCGTACCCAGGTCGGTGGTCTTCCACAGGCCTTCGGTAGTGCCGGCATAGACTACAAATTCATTCTTCGGGTCCTGCTTCAGGACGCGGGTGCGGCGCGCCGAGAACGGGATGCCCTGGATTTTGTGGAAGAGTTCACCGGCGCTGGTGCTCTTGTAAATTCCGGAGCAGGCGCTGGCGAATACGATGGAGGGCTGTTGCGGGTCTACGATGATCGAGAAGACGTCGGAGTCATCGATCATGCCATTCTTGATTCCGTGCCAGTTCTGTCCACCATCGTTGGTCTTCCAGGCGAGGTGCCAGGTGCCGGCATAGATCACTTGCGGGTCCTTGGGATCGATGGCCAGCGATTCGATGTCCTTAATATCTTTGTGTCCTTCCGGGGAGATGCGCTGCCATCTATCTCCGGCATCATTGCTGCGGTATACCCCGTCGAGCGCGCCGGCGACCAGCACCTTCGGATCGGAGGGCGCCATTGCCAGGGAGCGGATCGATTTACCCTTCATCCCGCTCAAGGAAGTCCAGCTTTTCCCGCCGTTGCGGGACCGGAAGAGTTCTCCCACCTCATTGCGCTCCGCGCTCCATGCGGAAACATAAATCGTGCGGGAATCGTTAGGATCGAAAATGATATGGTCGAGCACGTAATCCGCGCCCTCCCCGATGTGAGCAAATCGCGCCCATGAGGCGCCGTTGTCTTCGGAAACAAACATCTGTCCTGAGCTGGTGCCCAGCAGGATGCGGTCCGGATTGTGCGGATCATAGGTCAGTGAGCGCACATCGCCACCGTCCGGCCCGATCATTTGTGGCTGATCGGCGCTCAACGAATAGACGGCAGCGCACATTACCAGCGCCAGCATCCAACCAAAACTTTTTAGCAATTTAACGTTCATTTCAGCATTCCTCCCCTGAAAGCCTGAGAATCTTGCACTTGAGGCGTAATAGAAGGTGCCACTTCGGACGAAATCGGAAAAGATGACGAAAGCCGATGCACCTGGGTCATGGGTCAGGTACCTTAGTTACCCTGAAATGTATATTGCTGAATCCAGGCAGTTTAAGGATTTAACTCGCTTGGAAGGTAACGTCGATAGTTGGCGGAGGACATCCGGCAGGTTGCCTGAATATAATGGGTAAGAAAATCCATTCCGCAACAATGAGAATCTAATTCGCGTATTTAAGATTCACTAAAACTATGCTTTCATCGAGCGCAAAATCCGGGATGAAAAGTCGCGCAGCCTCCCTGCTTGCTTATTCTTCGGCAATTGCGTTTCCTTTTCTCGCGCTCGCCTTTCACAATGTAATCAGGACGTGGGGAGTATTGAAGATGACGACTCCGCCGTTCCTTGCGGCAGTGGCCATCAGCGCCTGGATCGGAGAATTTTCAGCCGGACTGCTGGCGACGGCGGTGAGCGTAGTGCTGATCGATTTTTTTCTGATCTCGCCTTACAACTCACTTCTAGCGTCCCGTTCCGATTTGGCTGCCCTCACGGTTTTTGCGGCAGTCTCCATCTTCCTGAGCTGGCTCACCTCCGCTCTGGTAAGGGAGCGCCGCAAAGTATCGCAGGAGCTGGAGCGCAGGCTAAAAGAGCAGGACGAGAGGATCAAGCTCGAGCATGAGATGCGCCTGCTTCTGGAATCTACCGCGGGCGGGATTTATGGCGTGGACACGGAGGGGCGCTGCACCTTCATCAATAGCGCCGCCAGCGAGATGCTGGGATACTCCGCCGCCGAGTTGATGGGAAAGCAATTGCACCCGCTTCTCCATCCTACCCATGTGAATGGCGAGGCTTATCCCATGGCGGAATGCAAGCTGTACTCCGCCTTTCGCGAGGCAAAGAAGGTCCACGTGGAGAATGAGCTGTTATGGAGAAAAGACGGCAGCTCGTTCTCGGTCGAGTTCTCCAGCAGCCCTATCATCTCTGGCGGCGCCGTTAAAGGCGCGGTAATCTCTTTTACGGATATAACCTCGCGTCAGCAGGTGGAAGAGGCGTTGCGCGAAAATGAGCAGCGGCTCAGGATGGCGCTGACCACCGGGCGTCTGGGATCGTGGGCCGTCGATCTTGTTACCGGCGAGATGCAATGCTC
This sequence comes from uncultured Terriglobales bacterium, assembly GCA_964581225.1. Lineage (GTDB taxonomy): Bacteria > Acidobacteriota > Terriglobia > Terriglobales > Acidobacteriaceae > CAYTQA01. The sequence goes on from CAZONJ010000052.1 coordinate 18,409, forward strand.
CGATATCTGCAAGGCCAATTTTGGCCGACCGGCGACTGAGCCCTTCTCTTATCAGGAGCTGTTTGAAGCCATCCATCCCGACCATCGCAAGCGAGTCCGCGCCCTGGTGGAGCAGGCCATAATGCAGAGGAGCGAATATGAGGCGGAATATTGTATCGTCTGGCCGGACGGCTCCTCGCACTGGATCATGGCCCGCGGGCGTTGCACGTATGACGCTGACGATAAGCCGTTGCGCATCCAGGGGGTCACGCTCGATACTACCGAGGTCAAGCGGGCAGAAGAGCTATTGCGCCGCACTGAAAAGCTCGCGGCGGCAAGCAGGTTTGCTGCGACCATCTCCCACGAGATCAATAATCCGCTGGCTGCCATTACCAACCTGCTTTATCTGATCAAGTGCGATCCCTCCCTGGACGCAACCACCCGGGACTATGCCGCAACCGCGGAGGAGGAGCTGGCGCGCGTTGCCCACATTACCAAGCAAACACTCGCTTTCTATAAGGATGAAACCAGGAACGGGCCGGTCCTGCTGCCGAAACTTCTGGAAGAGGTGCTCGCTCTTCATAAAAACAAAGTCCTCGCGCATGGCATCGAAGTTGAACGGAACTACCAGAGCAGCGTGCCGGTAATCGGGCTCAAGGGAGAGCTCAGGCAGATTTTTTCCAACTTGATCTCCAATGCAATCGACGCCATGCCACAAGGCGGCAAACTTGTGCTACGGATCCTGGAGGCGGAGAGTGCGGCAGAAGCCGGCACTCAGGCGCTCAAGGTAGAGGTGCGCGACACTGGCGCGGGCATCTCCCCGGCGAACCTGGGCCGGATTTTCGAACCTTTCTTCACTACCAAACAGGATGTTGGAACCGGCCTGGGGCTCTGGATCACGCAGGAGCTGGTCCAGAAGCACGGCGGAAGAATTAAAGTGGAAAGCAAAACCGGCGAGAACCACGGCAGCTGCTTTTCCCTGCTGCTGCCGGTAAAGGCTGTGGGGGAAGCGGTCTCCTGCAAACACAAAAGCGCAGCCAACGACCCAGTATCGCGTATGGAAAGCAGCGGGCCGGAGCAGGGCCAAGCCTATCATTCAAATTAGGGCAATAAAACTAGACTGAGATTTGCAGCGCTTATTCCAGAAACGCCACTGTCTGAAGGCCGGTGATTTCGAAGCGCTTGCGGCAACGAAGGTTCTTGCAGGCGATCAGATCGTCTTTGCGTACCATGTAGGACTTTGCCTTGGCCCACTTGGCGCGATCGCGCTCGTCGGCGCGGGGCGGGAGCTGGCGTTTTTTTGTGCGCACCAGCCAGGAAATCTCGTAATCCGCGGCCTGATGGCAATGAGGACAATTCAAGCTGTGGGTTTTCTTCTGCTCTCGCTCGTCGTAAAGCTCGCGCTCGTCCATAGTCGGTTCCTGGCCCCTTATGGCCTTAACGATTATGGCACAGGGCGCTCCCCGCAAATCTTTGTTCTTGTAATCCAGCGCAGCCGGTTTACATTGCGGTAAGGGAGCATTCGATGCCATCGCGGAAAAAGAAGATAAAGCGGTTCAGCGCAACCAAGACGGTAAAAGAGATTGCGCGGGAGAGGATTGGATCGCCTCCTCCCACGCGCCGCGATGAGAACCCGAAGAAGCAGGGCAAGGAGAAGCACAAGCCGACCTTAGGCGAGCTGCTCGATTCCTGAGCTTCCTGTGTAAGCACACGCGCTAAATCTCTGCCGAACTGGCGGAGCCCTCATTGCAAAGCTTTCTCAATGGCTGCGGCAGCCAAGGGGGCCATGACCTCATATCCCTTGTCGTTGGGATGCAGGCCGTCCTTGGATAGCTCGCGCTTCAACATGCCACGCTCATCGAGCAGATGGCTGTAAAAGTCCAGATAAATGCAGCCGGTTTGCAGGCAATACTGCTTCAACCATCCATTCAATGCCTGGATTTTTTCCGGCTGCCGCTGCTTCGATTGATCCACTCCATAATCGTTGATCGGGGTCACGGAGGCGAAGATCAGCTTGATCCCATTGGCGCGCGCCAGATCGCCCAGCGATGCGTAATTGTCTTCTATCATCTCCACCGTAGAAGGGCCGGTGTTTCCCGCCAGGTCGTTGGTCCCCGCCAGCACCAATACCGCCTGCGGCTTTAACGCAATTACGTCGGGACGCATGCGAATCAGCATTTCCGGCGTGGTCTGGGCGCTGATTCCGCGATTGACGTAAGGCCGTCCGGGAAAATAACGCGCGAGGTCCCAACCCTGGGTGATAGAGTCACCCAGAAAAACAACCCGGCCTTTTACCGGCCCGGCCTGGACCAGGCGCAGATCGTCATCATGAAAACGCTGGAGATCAGGCCAATCATCGATGCATTCCTCATCGTGCAACATCCGGGCATTCATATCGGTGTTCTGCGGACGGCGAGCAACAAGGGCCGCCAGACATGGATTTCGTTGGGCTTGGTTCGCCGTTTGTGACGATGAATTTTGCGCATTCGGTGATGGCAGGTTTGTGGCCGGCGATTGGGTAGGGGGAGCAGTTGGGGCAGCCTGGGCCGTCGTACCTTGCGCTCCCCAAGCTTGAGGCAGCAGGAATGATGCGCACAGCAGGAGCAAAGTGAATCGCATCTTTGAATCTCTCCTTTTGAAGAAACTCGAAACTTTAAAATGATAAACGCGGGAGGCGCAAACAGGAAATGATTTGCAGTTTGGCACGCTTTCTCATGGAACGCGTTCTCGCGGTCCTTCATGAATGCCTTTTAGGCTCTTCGACGGGAATCTCGCGAGAAAAGCCTGGCACAACATTTATGATGCGGGCAACTGCAGATCCTTCGACTTGCGCTTGGCTCGCAAGCGCGCCTCGCGCGGCGCTCAGGATGACCAGCTATTAGGCGATGATAGGGTGGAGAGAGAGGGTGATTGCGAAGGAATAATATCGGGCGGCGCGCTTATCGTCATTCCCTGGTCCATCGTTCCCGCAGCGTTATTCCTCGCCTGCGCTGTGCTCGCTAGCCGACCGGCGTCAGGCGGGATTCCAGCTCAGCCAGCGATTCGATACGAGGAACCCCGTCGCCAACATAAGTCTTGGACACGTCCATGATTAGGGCTTGCATTCCGGCATTCTGCGCGCCCATGTAGTCCACGGAATAGATGTCGCCTACATAGAGACTTTCTTCGGGCCGCACATCCAACGAGTTCAGGGCGGCTTCGAAGATCTGCCGCGCAGGTTTTTCATGCCCTACATTGCCGGAATCGGTGATGGTCACAAAATATTCGCCCAGTCCGCAGGACGAGAGCACCCGGGCGATGCGTCCGTCCGAATTGGAGATCACGCCCAGCTTGTACTTTGCGGAAAGCCTTTGCAGCAGCTCTTTCGTTCCCGGCAAGACCTGGTTCCAATTCGAGGAGGTACGCGCCGCCTTTACCAATGCAGCGCAGAGGGCCGCGTCCTGAAGGTCGAGGCTGCACAGCAGGAAGCTATAGTAATTTTCCCAATATTGCTGGTCGACTTTACCGCTGCGGGCGGCGATTTCATCCAGCGCCCGCTTGGCCTCGCGCTCCGCCGCAAAAAGCTGGGCATCGCTGGGATGGATGCCCTGTTCGTGGAGTGGGGCAAGGGTGGCAGCGCGGTCGGGAAAAACCAGCGTCCCGCCCGCATCGAAGAAAACCGCCTTCAGAGGCATCTCCAGATGATAAATCGGGGAGAGACATCTGGAGGCTTGGCCGGAACATGCCAGGCTAGCCCTCAACGAGAGTAG
>CAZONJ010000053.1:0-3060 GCA_964581225.1 uncultured Terriglobales bacterium
TCCGAGGGGGAAGAACTCGGTCCCGGGCACAACGTGGAGTTCTTCACCATCGGGGTACGGTCGATCCTGACGCGCGCCGTCTCCAAGCGGAAGCTGCCGTTCGTGTGGATGATCAACCCGTATCGCGGGTGCGAATTCGCCTGCAAATACTGCTACGCGCGTTACACCCATGAGTTTATGGAGATGCCCGATGCCTTCGAGTTCGAGCGCAAGATCTATGTGAAACAGCAAACCGGATGGCTGCTGCGCCAGGACCTGAAGAAAGTGAAGCGGGGCGAAGAGATCGCAATCGGGACCGCCACCGATCCATATCAGCCGGCGGAGAAGCGCTATCAGGTGACGCGCGCATTGCTGGAGGAATTTGCCCGGCATCATGGGCTGGAGATTGGGATGATCAGCAAGTCCAACCTGATCCTGCGTGACCTTGACCTCATGCTCAAGATCGCCGAGCACAATACCATCACCGTGAGCCTGACCGTGACCACCACCAACACGGAGCTGGCACGAATGCTGGAGCCGCGCGCACCGCGGCCTGACCTGCGCCTCAGGGCGGTGAAGGAGATCAATCAGGCGGGCATTCCCTGCGGGGTCTCATGCGCGCCGGTGCTGCCCGGCATCACCGATGCGCCGAAAGACCTTGAAGCGGTGATCAAGGCTGCAGCCGAAGCGGACGCCTGTTGGGTGCACACCAATCCATTGTTCCTGAAGTCATGCTCCAGGCAGGTCTTTCTGCCGTTTGTGCAGCAGCACTTCCCTCATCTGGTAAAGATTTACCAGGAGCGATATGGAGAGCGCGATTATGCCACACCGGAATACAGAAAGCGCATCAGCGAATTGGCGAGAAAGCTTTGCCTGAAATACGGAGTGGGAAGCCGCCGGACCGACAGGATCTTCAATGCGCGGCGGGTAGACCACACTTCGATCGAAGACCCGGAGCCGCAGATGGATTTATTTCACTGATTGATTCGACCGCGAGAAATGCGATGGGCTTCTTTCGAGAGGTCAGAAATCAAGATGCAGTCGAAAGGCGGGGACGAGCACCGGACCGCGGTCCCGGTTATATCCCGGGTCCCATATATATTGGAGATCGGGGGCGACGAAGATCCCTCGCCACACATGCGCGGTGTAGTAGCTCTCCACGATAGTTTCCCGCCCATAATTGAGCGCTCCATCGCCCAGAAGAAAACCCTGGCCTCCCAGCGCCAGGTACCTGGCGTGATCGGCGGAGATGCCGTTCGAGACCAGGGCGAGGCCAAATCTGTCATAAGGGCGGCGCCACTTTTGCCCGCGAAGATCGCCTCCGAAAAGCACGGTCTGATCGACTTCGGTATAGGCAAACGATTCGTGCTGGCCTTCATTCCATCCCCAGCGCGCGAAGAGACGCAGAGTGCCTGTAAGCTCCTGCTCCGCATTCACCCCGAATCCATACTTGAGCGTGGTGCGTAACGGATGTGCAGTGATGCCGGGAGCGGGAGTGGTCCCGGCCAAAAAATCGCTGTTCGCCTGGCGATAAATTCCCATATTGGCGTGATTGAAATAGCTGAGGAGACGAACCACGCCGGCGCGACGAGCGAGCAGCGAGCGACGGAATTCCACCTCCATATTTTCCGAATGCGCGCGGCGGAGGTCCCAGACCAGACCAAGTCCATTCGCCACCTTCGGCATGAGCATCTCGCCAAAACGCATGCCCCATTTTCGGTCCTGAAACTCGGCGAGCGCGCCATAGGAATAGCCGCGAGTATCGGCGGCATAGTCATAAGCCCCATTATTGTCGACCGTCCAGTTCAAGAATTGGAGGTGGCTGTCGCTGGCGGGCGAGTTTACATCGAAATAATCGACCGTACTGAATTTGCCGATGCGAAAATCGAGGCGGCGGACAGGGACCCGAGTGGCGAGAGCGAGCGGGCCGCGCGAGGCTTCCGCGTATTCCTTGGTCAAGGGGAGAGTCCAATGCAGGATGAAGCGGGCGAGGTAGGGCTTGGCGCTCAGGTTCGGGTTGCGGACCACGTCCAGGTTGGTAAACCCGGCAAGACCAAGCGCCTGGCTGATGCCGCGTCCTGCAGTGCTCTCAAAATCAAGCAGCAGCTCGATGTTCTTGGTCGCCTGCACCCCGAGATAAAGAGTGTTCAGCAGCGAGGTCTTATATTCTCCGCGAGGCGACAGGCTGTTCGTCCCGCTGTATTTGGCGGGGAAGGCGGGATGGGCCTGGAAGATGGTGTTGGATTGGCCTGAAATCCAGAAGCGGCTGGTATCGGAGTGACGCCACATCGTGGTGGGCTCGGGGTCGGTGGCAACATCTTTTGCGCTCGTGCTTTCGGTTGGAGCGGCGCTGGAATTGCTGCCCGATGCATCTGCCGGAGGCTTAGTTTGTGAATATGCCGGAAGCGCAATAAGAACAAAAGCCATTGCCCGAAGCCATGTAAGGCGGAGGAACGAGAGGCGCTCCTCTTTCCCTACACGGACCTTTCGCTTGATTTCTATTGCAGTGATATTCATCGAGGCCATATAAGGTATTAAAACATTGGAGAGATGAGTGGAGCCAGGAAAGGAGGGTTAAAACGCGCGAGGGTGGAAGGTCGATGAGATCAGGATGGGAGGAATTGCGCGCGCCCGAGCGCATCGCGCCTGGATGGATCGCGATCACAAGTTACGGACGGTTGGCGAGCGCCAACCGTCCGAGGTGATGGCAACTGGAAAAACGACGCGCTACTTCTTCGGTCCGGGATCGTGACCGTCCGATTTTGCCGAGCCCTTTTGCTCCGCATGACTTGGTGCAGGCGCCTGCGCCCTTGGAGCTGACTCTCTTGCGGGAGCATGACTTTCAGCCGGCATCGGCGCAGGGCGCGGGGCCTCTACAGTCCGGGCTTGCTGAGAAGGCATTGGTTGAATATCGCGTCCTCGCTGAGGTGTGGATTGAGTGTTGTTTTGTCCGCCTCTTAGCTCGGGCGCGGCTGTTTGCGACTGCTGCGCTCCAACGTTCGGTCCATGATCGCCAGCTCCCGGATGCGGGAAGTTGCGACCATCACCCATGCCGTTGGTTTGCGGCATTTGCCGATTGTC
>CAZONJ010000053.1:3160-21943 GCA_964581225.1 uncultured Terriglobales bacterium
CGCCCGTCGTTCCCAGGCCGGTTTACCGGAGCTTGCGACTGCTGCATTCCGGTATTTTGCCCGCGATCGCCGGGATGCGGGAAGCGACGCGTCGAAGAGAGATCGTCGCCCCGGCCTTCCGTGGTGTTGGTCGGCTGCGGCAGGTTGTTGTTGCGATGGTCACGGGCATCGTTCCCTGGCCGGTTTACCGGAACTTGCGATTGCTGGGTCCCAGTATTTGCACCGCGATCGCCATAGACGGGATGCGGGAATGGCCGCTCCGAGGCGTCGACGCCAGGGCGTCCTTCCATGTTGATCTGGTTCGGGTCATAGCGTCTGTCAGCATTGACAGGCCCGCGATCCGAATCCGCCGGGCGTATTCTGTCGTCACGCCGGTCGGGAATGCGCGCAGCATCCCTGCCAGCATTGTTTTCGGCCACCTTACGCAGCCGTTGCTCTTCGCGGTTATCAAGCGGGCGTCCAGGATTTCTTGCCAGCGCTTGCTCTTTTACCTCAAAGGGCACCGGCCTTGCCGGCGGAGCGAGTTTCATTACGATCGGCCGAGCGGCAATCCGATCGGATGGATCGGCTCCGCGTTCGCCTTCACGCGTCCCAAGCACGCTGGTGCGCGAGGGCGAGACAGCCGGGCCGGCTATGACCCGCGTATTGCGCCAATCCGCATTGCGCATCGGGACCGTGGCCTGGCCTACAGGCTCAGAGTTGATGATGGTGGATTTCTCCACCACGGTGACCGCTCCCGGGTATCTTTGGTTCACATAGTGGATGTTGTTGACCCGGACGTTCGTGGAATTATTATTGTTGTAATAGTTGTTGGTAACGTAAGTGATGTTGGTGATGCGCGTATTGGTTACGTTGACGGTCTGAAAATAGCTCCGGCTGCTACGGTAATACGGGATGTAAGGCTCCCTGTAGCCCAGCGGAAACCATCCCATGCCGCTGCCAGCGCCGATCCAGACCACCAGCGCGGGGGCATAGCAGGGACGCAGGCGAGCGGGCCCGGGGATCCATGCCCAGCTTTCGCCCAGAAAGACCCAGCGGCCATAGTGGAATGGAGCAAAGCCCCAAGAGGCATCGTCCACCCAAGTCCAGCCCCAGGGCTCGACCCATATCCAGTGTCCATACCGGTAAGGGGCCCAATCGTACCCAACCGCAGTGGGGACCCATACCGCTCCATATTCAGGGACTACGCGCCACTCTCCATACTCGTCAAGATCTTCATATCCGATAACGTCAGGAGAGACGTAGCGTACCGATAAAACATGGCTCTCGCGGTCGTCACGGACGTGGCACCATTCATCGAAGCCATCGAAACGCGGGGCCCCGGACATTTCATGATCGAGCGATTTGCCGTTGACGAACCGGGCCTGCCGGCGTGACTCGATGCGGACCGCCGGGCCATCGCCGGTAGCAATGACTTTCCCCTTCCATACTGTGGCAACGGTGCTGTCACCCTGGGAATCGACGTCGAAGCGATAGCTGCCGGACTTCAAAATGGTAAAGGCGGTGTTGGGAGTGTCGACTTCGTAGATCTCCCCGTTAAACATGTGCGCGACCCGCAGGTTCAATGTTCCCTGATCGAGCTCAACCTGGACGGTGCTGTCGCTGAGATTGCTGAGGGTGAGGCTGGTTTCGCTGTCCATGCGCATGGCAGCGCTGCCCAGGTGCAGCTCCGCGCGCGATTCCTGGTCGGTCCAGACGCGGTCGGCGGTGGTCAGCGGACGGTTGATGGAAGCTGGCACCCAGTCATTCACGCCACCAGGCTGCATGGAAACTTGCCCGCTGACATATTTGAGCCGCGCAACGCGGGAAGGCGGGTCTGCGGCAAACGAAACCGCTGCCGCCGACACGATAAACAGGGCCCCTGAGATGGCTACTACCGATTGCCGAAGACCTTTCATAAGTACAGCTCCTTCCAGAGAGACCAGCCAATTAAAAGCGCGATTCGAGAATGGCTCCCTCTTCTTTTGCTAACCCCGGAAAACCCCTTAGGTCGCGGCTATATTTTCATGTTACCTAAGTTACTGAAATAGCGGTCGCAAACCCGGAAACGGACGGAATACTGGAGAGGGCACTGGTCGGCAATTGGCGCCCTATCAATAGACCAGAAAAGCTTGCGCTCATCCCATATGGGCGATGAAGCGCGGTTCCCGCCGTTGTACATAAGGGGAAGAGGCGGGAGTCCTTCTTATCCGCTGTCATGGTGGCCGCTTTCGCCGGGCGGAGCAAATTACCGAAGTTTTGTGGGTGTTGGCAAATGTGAGTTGAAGGCGATGAAGCCTATGCCGGTTGCTAAGCAACCATGCTGCTCGCCCTTCGTTCTAAGCCACATTGAGGAATCAAATCGAACCGAGTTTTCCTTCGCACCTCGCCAGCGACTATCTTAATGGCTGCAAACCCGCAGAAACCCCCGTTCCCGGAGCTTTGCTCTCAAAACTGGCCGGTCGCTAAACCAGACGATCGCACGCTGCTTGAGGGAATTGCAGCCGGCAGCGAGGAGGCGATGATGGTTTTGTATGATCGCTATTCCGGGCTGGTGTTTGCGGTTGCATGCCATGTTGTTTTGGACCCAAGGACCGCGGAAGACATCTCTCAAGAGGTGTTTTTACAACTGTGGCAGAAGGTACATTGTTTTGATCCGGCCCGTGGCAGCCTGGGCGCATGGCTCACTGTCGTGACCCGCCATCGCGCCATTGATGTGGTCCGGAGCCGCAAGCCCGATGTGAATATAGATGATGTCGTAATCCCGATCGACAGCAAACAGATCTCGGACTTATTCAGGAAAGAAATCTGGGCGAGAATGGGGGAGGCGCTGAGCAGAATGCCTGAACCGCAAATGCAAGTTTTGGAAATGGCATATTTTCAAGGGATGACACAGGAAGAGATCAGCGCGAAGACAGGTGCGCCCCTGGGCACAGTGAAATCGCGCACGCGTCTGGCGTTGAACTGGATTCGCAAGAAACTCATAGACAAGGGATTATGATCTAAAACAGTGCTGGAACTCGTACCTTTATTTGGATTGCAGCAAGGCATGAGAATGACTTTTAAACATGGGCCAAGGAGCAACGATGTAGCGGAATGCGCGGCGCTTTACGCGCTCGGATGCCTTGCTCCGTCTGAGCGGTCCAAATACGCGGCGCATCTGGAGAGTTGTGTGGAGTGCCAAGCCGAGGTGGAGGCCTATACGTTGGCATTATCCAGATTTGCTCTCTCAGGCACTAGCGAGCGTCCTCCGGCGGACGCCCGTCAGCGCTTTCTCGCTAAAATGCGGGAGACCGGGCATCAGGAAAAAGACGTACCGACCTCCAGGGCGGAGATACTGCTGAAGCGTCCTGGGCTTCTGATCACACGTCCTGTGAACGCGCCTTGGCAGCCGAGTGCGATTCCCGGCCTTTTCACAAAAACGGTATTTGTGGATGAAGAACGAAAGTACGCGACCGCGCTGGTGCGCATGGATGCAGGGGGCCGTTATCCCAGCCATCGTCATGCCGATGTAGAAGAAGTATATTTGCTTGCGGGCGACCTCCATATTGAAGGCCAAACTATGCGAGCCGGAGATTACTGCCGCGCCGAGGCGGAGAGCATTCATGAGGAAAGCTTCACCGAGCAAGGCTGTCTCTTTCTTCTAATGTCATCGCAAATGGACGAGATCCTGAGCTGATCCGGCGGTACTCCTCTTTCTACTCTTCCATTCCTTCACGCGCAACACACCTCATCGGAGAAAGCTTTGTCCCATCCCTTCCAGGTGAGTTCCCGCATTCTCTCACCACGATATGTCCGGCAGTTCGCCTGACATTTTGTGATCCATTCTGCAATTTGCTTCGTTCCCCTAACAGCATGTTTTCGCTTAAGCGCGAACATATTCATTTTGGAGGCCACAAGAATGCCGCAGTTAAAAGATCTGGAAATACTGGAACCCGTCAATGCAGAAAATGAGATGAAAAAAATCCAGGCGCAGCGTGCGCTCAACCGCAGGAACTTCATGCGAAACGTGGGACTAACGGGAGTTGCCGTTGCCGGTGCTTCCCTGCTTTCTGCTTGTGGAGGCTCGACCAAGCTGGTTCATGCGGCAGGCCCTACCGAGTCTGATGTGTTGAACTTTGCTTTAAATCTGGAATACCTGGAAGCGGAGTTCTATCTCTACGCCACAAGCGGGTCGGGATTAAGCTCGGCAGATACCGGGGCCGCGACCGGCAGCACGACCGGCGGCAGCAAAGTCACCTTCTCCGACGCGGGTCTGATGGACATTGCCAACGAGATCGCCTCCGACGAGCTTTCGCACGTACGCTTTCTGCGCACCGCTCTGGGCGCAGCGGCTGTGCCCAAACCCGCTATCAATTTGAATGCGCTGGGCATCGGCTTTGCCAACCAGAACGATTTCCTCACCCTCGCCCGGGCCTTTGAAGATACCGGAGTAAGCGCCTATGCGGGCGCGGCGACTCTGCTCACAGGAAACAATCTGCAGGCTGCGGCGCAAATTTTGGCCACCGAAGCTCTGCATACGGGGAACCTGCGGCTTAAGGCAATTCAGGCGGGGCTGACGCCTCCGGCCCTCGATAGCCTGGATAAACCGCCCGCGCCGAAGCTGTATTTCAATGTCGACCAAAACGGACTTGCAATCAAACGCACCCCTTCACAGGTGCTTGCGATCGTATACGCCAGTTCCACTGCCGGCACCACCAAGGGCGGCTTCTATCCCAGCGGAGTGAACGGCACCATCAACACGGTTTAAGAGTTTCTGTGTCCCTTGGCTGGAGAAAAGGCTGGGCCCGGAGCATATCCGCTCCGGGCCTTTCCAGAATTTAAAATCTAACGGAGAATAGTATGAAACGTGTGTTGAGTATTATGATCTGCGCGGCCTTATTCGCGCCGGCGCTGCTCGCGCAGGACCATGGTGAAATGGGAGTGTTCGCGGACTATTTCCGCGCGCAAGCCACCCGGCAAAACCTTTTTGGAGCGGGAGGGCGTTTAAGCGTCAATGTCCATCCGAATCTCGCATTGGAAGCTGAGGGCGCTTACGACTTCGAGCAGAGCCAAACTCAAAGCGCAAACTTTGCGACTGGAATCAGCAGCACGGCGCGTTCCAGTTTGCGCACCACCCACGGACTTTTCGGACCTAAGTTTCAACTGGGCAAGAATTTCCCGCTGCGCGCTTTTATAACGCTGAAAGGCGGGTTTCTGCGCTTTGGGACCAATACTGGAGCGGCCACATTCCAGAATGGACAATTCACTAACTTCAACAACACCGACCTGAATGGCGTCTTTTACCCCGGGGGAGGGATTGAGGGGTTTTTCAAATTTGTCGGTATTCGCCTCGACGTCGGAGACGAAATCTATTTCGATAATGGCGCAAATCACAATTTAAAGATCACGCTCGGGCCGCATATCCGCTTCTGAGCATGGTCTCTCGTGAATGCAGTCGATGAGGGAAGGGTTCTTTCGTTACGAGCCTCCGCCCTTCCCCTTTTTAACCGGAGGCGCAACGAAAATGGAGTCTTAAGATGATTGGCAAACTCGGTCTTCCAGAATTAATGATCATAATGGCAATTGCGCTGCTGATTTTTGGTCCAAGTAAGATCGGAGCCTTGGGAAAGAGCCTGGGCGAGGGGATTCGCGGCTTTAAATCAGCGCTAAAGGACGAGCCTGAGGTTCCATCGACAGAGAGGACCGAACCATGAATTTCGGAGCCGAAGTTTTCTTTCTTATGGCAGCAGGCTCCGTGGTGCTTGGACCAAAGCGGCTGGTGGAGGTAAATGCTAAATTTCAGCAGAAGTGGGGCGAGCTGAAAAAAGTCTCGGACACGATAAAGGCGCAATTGAAATCGGAGTTGGAGGATTTGGACGGAAAATAATCGTTCGAAGCCCTGCTCTCATGATTTTTCAGAGCACAAAAGCCCGTCGCGGCGAGTTCGTCGCTGTGTGACCTGATATCATGACGAGCAAACATCACTATGTCGTTAGGTCATAAGGGGTTAAGCAACTTTTTAGTCACTTCCATGACAACCCCATACCTCTGAAAACATCTAAATTTTCAGCGCGCAGTCGACAGGATGACGTGTGACTCCCCCGTTCAGGAACACCATACACTTGATTTCGGGTCAGAATACAAAGAACAACGAAGATCGGCAGGACCCGAAAGCTCGCCTCACGATGGGTGATTACATCGCGGATATCATCGAGGATGAACACGCCCCGGTACACCACTGGATCGTGCAGAAGCTGGGTTCTGCGGAAATCATTTTCTGGGGGCAGGAACGCACAGTTGAAGCTGCTCGCGGGGAGGCGCAAGCCTTCCTTGAACAAGAGTCCAGACGCGACCAGAGGAAACAAATCCCCCTGCGTGAAACAGCTTGAACTGGATGCCACGCCCGGACTTATGAGAGATGAGCAGGCGCAGGCCTGATTATCGTCTTCCTCTCACAACTGGTTATTGCAGGCAGTTGGCCATGACGTTGACGAACTGGCTGATTCCGTCCTTAGCAGCTGTAATGGTGACCAGCGTTCCGGGAGTAGTGCAGTTCGCGGTTGTTGTTATGAGCCCGACTGTATTTACGGTCAGCAGCGTGGGCGCTGAAGATGTCCAGGCGACTTGATTGGTTATGTTGAACTCATTTTTGCTGCCATAAATTCCGATAGCATTCAGTTGCGCGGAAGTTCCACGCGTACCCATTGTAAATGGCCCTTGACCCGCCATCGTGGGCGTGACAATCACGATAGTCTCGAGCTTCTCTGCTCCACAACCATTCACCAATAAGGTTACGAATGCGAGAAGTACGAGGGCCAGCATCTTCATCTTCATATGTCTTCCTCCATTGCGCCCTGTCAAATTCCCGGTCAGCTTAGACCAGTTTCGCCGTGGAGTTCCAGACAAGAGCACCTCAGCGGCGAACTTTAGTCACTTTAAGCCTAATGCTGAAATTGCCGGATACTGGCGCGACTTGTATCGCCAGATGATTGCGGAACTATAACTACATTTTCTGACTGTTGAGCACAACCGCTGAAAGGGATTGTATGATCTCACCGAACTGCGAGGCTAATCATCCGCTCCGGCGCGGGCGGAGAGATTTTGGGAAGCGCCGGCCAGCATCTCGTTCACAGTGGACAAAAGCTCGGCCAGGGCAAAGGGTTTTTGCAGAAACTTTACCGAGCCATCGGAGGTCAGGTGAGATTCCAGACGCTCCCCGGTATATCCCGACATGTAGATCACGCGCAGGCCAGGAATCTGCTTTCTGAGTTCGTGCGCAAGCGAGGTCCCGCTGGCCCCGGGCATAATTACGTCGGTGATCAGCAGATCAGGCACTTTCCCGTGCTTTACCTGCAGCAACGCGCCTTCTGCAAGCCTGACATCGGATACCAGATAGCCATATCCGCTGAGAAAATCTTTCAAGCAGCCGCGCAACACATCTTCGTCTTCCACCAGGAGAATGGAACCGCTCCCACCGACGCGAGCCGCGCCGAGACCGGTAGTCAGAGGCTGGGGTTCCTGCGTTTCAACGACGGGGAACGATAAGGAAAACTTAGTGCCCTTTCCCGGCACGGTATCGACGTCAATGAATCCGCCCGCCTGCTTCACGATTCCATGGACCACCGCAAGTCCCAGTCCGGTGCCTCGTCCGGGGTCCTTGGTGGTAAAAAAAGGCTCGAAAATCCTGCTCCTGGTCTTTTCGTCCATCCCGGTGCCGGTGTCTTCGATGCTTATAACCACATATTTGCCGGGGGGCATCCAGGGTGGACCATCCTTTTCAACCAGCCGCTCCAGGGTCTCAATACGGATTTTTCCGCCTTTGGGCATGGCATCGCGGGCATTGAGGACCAGATTCATAATCACCTGCTCTATCTGCAATGGATCCGCGGAGATGGACGGCAGCTCCGGGCCGGGGCGAATCGAGAGTTGGATGTCCTCTCCCATGAGAGGCTTAAGCATGGTGATGTGTTCGCGAAGCAACTGATTCAGACCAAAGATGTGGGGGCGGAGAATTTGCTTTTGGCTGAACGCGAGCAGCTGTTGCGTCAGCTTTTGGCCGCGGGCAGCCGCGTTTCTGATATTGGACAGATATTCCTCCCCGGCCGGGCCACACAGGCTGCGTTGCTCCAGAATGTCCACATTGACATCGATAATCATTAAAAGATTGTTGAAATCATGCGCTACCCCGCCGGCAATCTGGTCGGCCATATCAAGGCGCTGCCTGCGTTGAAGCTGCCGTATGTGGGTGATATCCAGCATGGTGCCCTGAATGACTCGCATCTCACCTTTGGCATCGGGCAGCAGTGAGGCATTGAGCAGCATCCATCCTTCAGTGCCGTCCTTTCGCCGCACTGGGAGCTCTACATTGGTTAGCGCGCCACGCTCCAGCAACCGCTCCACGAATTGGGCCCGCACCTCCGCATTGGAATAAAATTTTTGCGCCTTGTGTGCTCTCGCCTCTTCCTGACCGGAAAGCCCAAATAGTTTGACGAAGGCATCATTGCAGGCCAGGATTTCTCCCTCAATCGTGCTGCGGAAGACCGCCGCGACATTCCTTTCAAAGAGGGAGCGATAGAGTTCTTCAGAACTCCGCAGCATGTCTTCCATGCGTTTGCGCTGGGTAATATCCTGGATCGTCCAAAGCCAGGCCGGCCTGCCCTGGAAATCGATGTCCCTGGAATAAATTTCGACATCGATGATGGAGCCGTCTTTCGTTCTATGTTGGCAGGTACGCAGCAAGTCCGGGCCTTTGCCGGCTGCCCTCTTGTGAAAAAAGTCCTTTTTGAGCGGCTCTATTCCGGGAAGCAGAAGGTCATAGACATTCAGGCCCATGAATTCCTCTTCGGAATACCCGTAACGCTCGACTGCCATTTCATTCACGGCCATGATCTGCAATGTTCTGGCATCGAATATCCATTTGGAAAGAGGAGTGGAGGAAAAGAGCAGCCGGTAGAGCCGCTCCCCGCGTTTTGCCTCCTCCATCGCCAGGTCCCGCTCTTTGCGCATCTGCCGCTCGTTTACGATCCTGGTAACGATGGGGCCGATGCGCGCGATGTTCTCCTTCAGCAGGTAATCTGCAACACCCGCATTCAAGCACTCAACCGCTTTTTCTTCCCCTACGCTTGCGGAGATCAATACAAATGGGATATCGAGGTCCCTGGACCGAAGCAGCTGGTAGGCATCCATTCCGATCCAGCCTTCGAGCTTGTAATCGGAGAGGATAACGTCAAATTCGGGTTGCTGGAGGGCAGCTGCAAATGCCTCGCGAGTCGCGACGACAGTATCGGCAGGAACAAAGCCGGCAAGGCGAAGATGTTTGGTTATGACGTATGCATAGCTTGCATCATCTTCGAGAACAAGTACTTTGATTTGGCGCGAAGGCGGCGAGATGTGTGGCAAGCATAGCTCCAGTGGACCGGCGTCGTATTATCTAACTATAAGCTCTGCCTGCGCCATCAGCTTTATACCTGAGAAGAAGCTCTACGGTCAGCGTGAATGCTGCACGAGCCGTCTCCTCCAGGACTTTGGACTAAATTGCAGCTCAACCAGCGATAGAATCGCTGGGCTGCTAACCTGCGCCTCGAACCCAAAAGTCCCAATAGGGAACGACTGAACTTGACCCAGAACATGTCTATGGCTCTATGGCCGATTGCCATGCTTCTCATGAAGATAATGAACCACTTACCAAAAAAAAGCGCATTCCAATGAATGCGCTTTAAAGAATTGATTGAAAGCCGGCCTTAGCTCTGTTCGCCTTCCTTGGAGGCGCCACCGCTGGCTTCGACGTTTGCATGCTCTTCCTGCATCGCCTTTTCCATTTCCTGGCGGCGTTTGGCGCGGGCTTCAGCGCGTTTTTCGCGCTTCTCGTCCAGCAGCTTCTCGGAGCCCAGCAACTCGATGAAGGCAGTTTCGCCGCCATCGCCTTTGCGGAAGCCGGTGCGCACGATCCGAAGATAGCCACCCTCCCGGTCTCCATAACGAGGAGAGACGGTATTGAAAAGGCGGTCGACGGCCTCGCGGGTAAGCAGATAGGCAGCGGCAAGACGACGCGCCGCCACATCGCCCTGCTTGCCGAGAGTAATCATCTTCTCGACGTGCGGGCGCATCGCTTTGGCCTTGGGCACAGTGGTCTCGATGCGCTCTTCCAAAATCAGCGAGGTCACCAGGTTGCGCAACAGCGCGCGGCGGTGACTGGTATTTCTTCCTAGTTTCTTTCCTGCTTTAAGGTGCCGCATGATTCTTTCCTTTTTTCAAAGGGCCGGTCCTGGCCGGCCCTTTTAATTTTTATCTGGCAGAATTTAGACGCCGCCAAAGCCGTCCGTATCGTCGCCGTGGCCTTCGCCTTCGACTTCGACTTCGTCGTCCTCTTCCTCATCCACATCGAAGTCGTTATAGCCTCCCACCGGGACAGGGACCTGGCTGCCGGAGCCGGGAATGGCATTCCCATGCTCGTCGATCTTCATGCCCAGGCTCAACCCCATGCTACTGAGGATCTCTTTGATCTCGTTCAGCGACTTGCGGCCGAAGTTCTTGGTCTTCAGCATTTCCGCTTCGGACTTCTGGACCAGCTCGCCGATGGTCTGGATGTTGGCATTCTTGAGGCAGTTATAGCTGCGCACCGAGAGTTCCAACTCCTCCACCGAACGATTGAGGTTTTCGTTGCGGATCTCCGGCTTGTTGTCGGCCGAGCCGCCATCGCTCTCCATCTCTTCTTCGAAGTTGATGAAGATGTTCATGTGGTCCTTCACCAGCTTTGCCGCCAATCCGACGGCGTCCGCCGGACGGACCGCGCCATTGGTCCAGACCTCAAGCGTCAGCTTGTCGTAATCGGTGATCTGTCCCAGACGCGCGGCTTCGACGGTGTAGTTGCACTTGCGCACCGGCGAATGGATCGAGTCGATGGGAATAAATCCGAGCCCGAGCTCGTCGTCAAAGTTCTTGTCGGCGGAGATATAGCCGCGACCGCGCTTGAGGCGCATTTCCATATCGAGCTTGCCGCCCTCGCTCAGGGTGGCAATGTAGATTTCTTTGTCGAGGATCTCGACGTCGCCATCGGATTCGATCATTCCGGAGGTAATGACGCCCGGCTCGGTGGCGCGAAGGTAAATCGCCTTCGGGTTCTCACTATTGAGCTTGAACGGGATCTGTTTCACGTTGAGGATGATGTCGGTCGCGTCTTCGACGACCCCTGGGATGGACTGGAACTCGTGCAGGACACCCTCAATTTTTACCGCGGTCACCGCTGCTCCCTCAATCGAGGAAAGCAGGACGCGCCGCAGGGCGTTCCCAATGGTGGTGCCGAAACCCCGCTCAAACGGCTGGGCATTGAAGCGCCCGTACTTGTCGGTGAGCGTCTCGGTATCGGCTGCAAGTCTCTTCGGTTTTTGAAAACCCTTCCAAAGCATGTGCGATTTCCTTTTCTGTGCTGGTTAGTTGCGCGCGGCGAGCGTCACGAAGCACTTTGTGGCGGCCGCGCCTGCTTACCTTTTCATTTTTGAAGTCTGGAGAGCCAGAGGCGTCCAGTTTTGCTGCCCATCGTAGCCGAAGCCGCGATGGATCGGGTCCTTACCCGGCGCCATTGCACGGCGCCGGCAAAGGTCCTAATTCGATTACTTACTGTAAAGCTCGACGATGAGCTGCTCGTTTACCGGGGCATGGATGTCTTCACGCTTCGGCAAGGCGGTGATGCGGCCCTTCAGCCCCTCGCGATCGATCTCCATCCAGTTGGCGACCGGCTGGTGGCTGGTGAAATCACGCGCCTGCTCCAGCACTGTCAGCTTGCGGCTGTTCTCGCGTATGGCGATCTCATCGCCCACGCTCACCTGATAGGAGGGGATATTCACCTTGCGCCCATTGACGGAAACATGACCATGGCGGACGATCTGGCGCGCCTGTCGCCGGGAGCTGGCAAAGCCCATGCGATAAGCTACATTGTCCAGGCGGCGCTCCAGCTGCTGCAGGAGCAATTCGCCGGTGACCCCGGGCTTGCGGGCGGCCCGCTCGAAATAATTGCGGAATTGTTTTTCCAGGGTAAAGTAGATGCGCTTGGTCTTCTGCTTTTCGCGCAGCTGGAGGCCGTAGCCTACGATCTTGGCCTTACGGTCTTTGCCATGCTGGCCGGGCGCGAAATTGCGCTTCTCGACCGGACATTTTTCCGTAAAACACTTGGCTCCCTTGAGGAACAACTTCATGCCCTCGCGGCGGCAAAGGCGGCAGACTGGACCTTTATAACGTGCCAATTTTCATTCTCCTTGACTTCGGGGACAATCGGTTTACAAGGCATGGCCTCTTCAATCCCGATTCAAAAATTCTCGGCTCCCATCGGAACCCGTTTTTCGACCGCAGAATCCTTACACGCGACGGCGCTTCGGCGGCCGGCATCCGTTGTGCGGAATCGGCGTGACATCGCGGATCGATTTCACTTCCAGACCGGCGGCGGCGAGCGCGCGGATCGCCGACTCGCGTCCGGAGCCGGGGCCATTCACCCGCACCTCTACGGTGCGCATGCCGTGGTCCTTGGCCTGAGTGGCGGCATTCATCGCGGCCTGCTGCGCGGCAAAGGGAGTTCCCTTTCGCGAGCCGCGGAAACCGAGCGAGCCTGAACTCTTCCACGCCACCACCTTGCCTTCGGAATCGGCGATGGTCACGATGGTGTTGTTAAAAGAAGCCTGGACATGCACGATGCCGAATGGAACGTGCTTGCGCTCCTTCTTTTTGAATGTCTTCTTCTTGCCTTTTTTCTCGGGCGCTCCCGCGCCGGCTGCAGCTGCTTTCGCCATGAAGTCCTCTAACCAACCGTTATGAATGCTTTCGATCCGGGCTTATGTCTTGGCCGCGGTCTTCTTCTTGTTCGCCACTGTGCCCTTGCGCGGTCCCTTGCGGGTCCGGGCATTGGTGTGGGTGCGCTGTCCGCGCACCGGCAGATTGCGGCGATGACGGCTGCCGCGATACGAGCCGATTTCGATGAGCCGCTTGATATTCATCGAGATATCTTTGCGCAGGTCGCCTTCGACGTTGCCTTCATTCTCGATGACCTGACGGATGCGGTTCACTTCCTCTTCGTTCAGGTCCTGGATCTTCTTGTCGGCGGTCACATTGGCGGCCGCCAGAATGCGCGCCGCACGCGGATTGCCGATGCCGTAGATATAAGTCAGCGCGATGTTCACATGCTTGTTGCGGGGAAGATCGACGCCTGCGATACGAGCCATATTCCTTCTACCTTCATCTGCTCCCCGGAATCGCTCCCGGAAGCGGTCAGTTAGCCTTGCCGTTGCTTATGTTTGGAATTCTCGCAAATCACCCGCACCACGCCGCGGCGGTGGATGACCTTGCACTTATCACAAATCTTCTTTACCGATGCTCTTACCTTCATAATCCGCTGTAGCTCTTCTCTAACGATCAGTTTTAATCAGTCACTCAAGCCGAAACAAGGCCGCCTTGAACCTGGATTGCGGAAGCTGCGCACCCACTGTTTCCGGATGTTATTTATACCGGTAGACGATGCGGCCGCGATTCAGGTCATAGGGTGACAATTCCACGGCGACTTTATCGCCGGGAAGGATCTTGATGAAATTTTTGCGCATACGCCCGGAAACATGGGCCAGCACCTGATGCTTGTTTTCAAGCTCTACCTTAAACATGGCATTGGGCAGTGGTTCGATCACCGTAGCCATGACCTCAATCGCGTCTTCTTTGCTCAATCGCTTCCTTCAAAGGGCATACACCCCGTAGTTATATTCTACCCGGCGCAACTAAAATCGTGGGTTTAAATCGAAACTTGCCCGCAAAATCAGGCGGTCAACACCAGCGGCCCCTCTTTGGTGACCGCGACACAATGCTCAAAATGGGCGCTGTAGCTTCCGTCTTCCGTCACCGCAGTCCAGCGGTCTTCGAGGACCTTAACGCCCGGCTTGCCCGAATTCACCATCGGCTCGATGGCCAGGACCATGCCTTCCCGCAGCCGCGTCCCATGGCCCCGGGTCCCATAATTCGGCACCTGCGGCTCCTCGTGCAGCCTGGTCCCAATACCGTGCCCGACGAAGTCACGGACCACACTGAAGCCGTTCGCCTCTACCATCTCCTGCACCGCCGCGCCCACATCGCCAAGGGTCGCGCCCACGCGCACCGCCTGAATGGCGCGTTCGAGCGATGCCTGGGTCACATCAAGCAGCTTGCGCAACTCCGGGCTGATCTTCTGGCCGACGGGCACAGTGATCGCCGAATCTCCGTAGTAGCCGTCAAGCACCACGCCGCAGTCAATGGAGACGATGTCTCCCTCTTTGAGCACTCGGCCCTCGGAGGGTATCCCATGCACTACTTCCTGGTTGAGCGAGGTGCAAAGCACGCAAGGATAATCCAGGTACCCTTTAAACGCGGACTTGGCGCCCAGCTCTTTGATCTTCCTGGCGGCAAAGCGCTCCAGATCCATAGTGCTGGCCCCCGGCTTCACCAGGGCAGCAGTCTCTTCCAGCACCTGGCGGACGATCTTTCCGCTGCGGCGCATCTTCTCAATCTCATTCGGCGACTTGCAAACGATTGGCATTACCCTGCGTTCTCTTCCACATTCGCATCGAGGACGGCAAATACCTCTTCCGTGACCTCGGCCAACTGCCGGTCGCCATCGATGGAGCGCAATCGCCCCTGCCGCTTGTAATAGTCCGTCAGCGGCAATGTCTGGCGTTCGTAACTCTTCAAACGCTCAGCGATCACCTCTTCCGCATCGTCCTTCCGAGTCACCAAACGAGTCCCATCGACATCACAGGTATCGGCGACGCGCGGAGGCTGGAAGTAAACGTTGTAAATCCTGCTGCAGGCGGGACAAGAACGACGTCCGGTAAGCCGTCGGAAGAGTTGATTATAACCTACTGTTAAATCAATCACAACCGGAGCGATGGCCTTGCCGTCGAAGCGTTTGCCGGCGAGCGCGCGATCGAGCCACTGGGCCTGATTCACGGTGCGGGGGAAGCCATCGAGGACGAATCCGTGTTTGCAGTCGGGCTGCCGGAGGCGCTCCTCCACCATGCCGCAGACCAGCTCGTCTGAGACCAGCTCGCCCCGCTCCATCACCGCTTTGGCTTCAATGCCAAGCGGGGTCTGGCGGGCAACATTCTCCCGCAGCAGGTCGCCGGTGGAGATTTGGGGGATGCCATAGGCCTCGACGATCCGCTTGGCCTGCGTTCCCTTGCCCGCTCCCGGCGCTCCTAAAAGGATGACCGGGCCAACCGTTCTGGGATGGTCCTGGATACGCGCGCCTGAGAGTGGAGTGGGATCGGCCAATTGTGTTCCTTGTGCTTGTTTGCCCATATCGAGCCGCTTACCAGCGGCGCCCGCGAACGCGTCCACTCTTGGGGGTAAAGCCTTCGTAATGGCGCATAATCAACTGCGACTCCACCTGGTTCACCGTGTCCATGGCCACGCCCACAACGATGAGCAGCGAGGTGCCGCCAAAATAAAAATTCACGCCCAGGCCATTGGTAAACCACGCCGGAAAACGCTCAAAGAACGCCCCCATGGCCCAGGGCAGGTGGTTCAGGCGAATGCCGCCAATCATCCATTGCGGAATCAGGGAGATCACCACCAGGTAGAGGCCGCCCACCAGGGTGAGCCGGGTGAGGATCTCATTGATGTGGTCGGCGGTGCGCTTGCCGGGGCGGATGCCGGGGATGAAGCCGCCGTAACGGCGCATATCATCGGCTACCTGATTGGGATTGAAGATGATGGAAACATAAAAATAGGCGAAGAAAATGATGGCAATGCAGTAGAGAAACTCGTAGAGCGGCTCGCCGCCCTTGAGCGCATCAAAAAGCCAGCTGAAGCCACGCGCGTTCTTGAAAACATTTCCCAGCAATAGCGGAGCGCTCAGGATGGAGGAGGCAAAGATGACCGGCATCACGCCGCCGGCATTGACGCGGAACGGCATGTACGTGCTCTGACCGCCCATCATCCTGCGCCCGACCACACGCTTGGCATACTGTACCGGGATACGCCGCTCGCTGCGCTCCATGAATACGATAAAGGCGACTACCGCAATCATCACCACCATCAGCATGACCATGGCCGGAACGGTAAATGCGCCCCAGGCGCGGGTCTGGACTTTTTCGTATAGATCGATGATTCCGCGGGGCAAGCCTACGACGATGCCGGCAAAGATCAGCAGCGACATTCCATTGCCGATGCCGCGGTCGGTGATCTGCTCTCCCAGCCACATCACGAAGGTGCTGCCGGCGGTAAGGGTGATGATGGTCATCAGGACAAAGGCCACGCCGGGATTATTGACGAACTGGGCGCCGGAGGAGCCACGTTCCAGGGTGATCGCAATTCCAAAAGACTGTAAAACCGAGAGGATGACTGTCAGATAGCGGGTCCACTGCGTGATCTTCTTACGCCCCAGCTCTCCTTCCTTCTGCAGCTTGGCCAAAGGCTCATAGACCACGGTCAGCAACTGCAGGATGATGGAGGCGGTAATGTAGGGCATGATGCCCAGGGCAAAGACGGTAAGGCGGCGAAGCTGTCCCCCGCTGAACAGGTCGACAAAACCTAAAAAGCTGCCGCGCTGCTGCTGGAAGAACTGCTCCAGCAGGTCGGCATTGATGCCGGGAGTCGGGATGTGCCCGCCCAGCCGGTAGATCGCGAGAATCCCCATGGTGAAGAGCACGCGTACGCGCAGCTCCGGCACCCGAAAGATATTGGCCAGCTTCTCAAACATTTACTGAATTACCTCTGCCTTGCCGCCTGCCTTGGCGATCTTTTCCTCGGCGGACTTGGAAAACTTATGCGCGTGTATCGTGACTGCGCCCTTCAACTCGCCGTTGCCGAGGACCTTGATGAGGTCGTTCTTGCCGGCAAACCCGGCCTTCACCAGAAGCTCCTGGGTAACGTTCTTCTCTCCCAAAGAGGCGATCCGGTCCAGGTTGAGGACGGTGTATTCGGTCTTGAAAATATTAGTGAATCCGCGCTTGGGCACGCGACGGTGCAGAGGCATCTGGCCGCCTTCAAAGCCGCGCATCATGCGAGAGCCGGAGCGGGAACGCTGCCCTTTGTGTCCGCGGCCCGAGGTTTTACCTATGCCTGAGCCCATACCGCGGCCCACGCGTTTTTTGTTCGAATTCGCACTCTTGGGTGCGCGAAGCGTAGAAAGATTCATAATCGAAACTCTGCCTGCTGATTCTGTTGTCGAATCGTTGATTACTTCAATACCGAGATTGGCTCATCCGTGACCTGCACCAGATGCGGCACTTTCTTCACCATGCCGCGAATCGAGGGCGTGTCCTGACGCTCAATGACCTGGTTCAACCGGGTAAAGCCCAGCCCTTTGATGACCAGTTTATGCTTCACCGGGCTGGCAATCGCCGAGCGCGTCCATTTAAGACGGACGGAGCCGCCGCCGCTTTGCTTTTTGCTGGTCGCTTTCTTTTGCGCCATGATTAAAGCTCCTGTGCGGTCTTGCCGCGCATCGCCGCAATTTCCCCGCGGTCGCGAAGTTGGGTGAGGGCATCAAAGGTGGCCTTGATCACGTTGTGCGGATTGGCGGTACCAATGCTCTTGGTCAGCACGTTCTGCACCCCGACAGAGGTCATCACGGCGCGGACCGCGCCACCGGCAATGACTCCGGTACCTTCCGGCGCCGGCTTGAGCAGCACCTGCCCCGCCCCAAAGCGGCCCAGCACCAGATGCGGCACCGTGGTCTGGGTGAGGTTCACCTTCACCAGGTTTTTCTTGGCCGACTCGATCCCCTTGCGGATCGCCTGTGGGACTTCCTTGGCCTTGCCAGTGCCATAACCGACTACTCCCGCCGAGGGGTCGCCGACTACGACCAGGGCGGCAAACGACATGTTCTTGCCGCCCTTGACGACTTTGGTGACACGGTTAATGGCAACAACCTGGTCTTTCAGGTTGTACTGTCCGGCTTCAATTCTCTTCTTCGTGACTACTGGCATTAGAACTCCAATCCTGCTTCGCGCGCTGCATCGGCCAGCGCCTTCACGCGTCCATGATAGATGTATCCACCGCGATCGAATACGACCTTCTTTACGCCTTTGTCCTTGGCCCGCTGCGCAATCATCTTGCCGACTTCCTTGGCGGAAGCCAGATTGCCGCCGGTCTTCTTTTTGCCCTTGGCCGCTCCCGGGGCCTTTCCCGTGGTGCTGGCCGAGGCCAGGGTGACGCCGTTCAGGTCATCGATCACCTGGGCATAGATGTGGTTCAGCGAGCGGTAAATGTTCAGGCGAGGACGCTCCGCCGTCCCCTGCATCTTCTGGCGGATGCGGGTATGGACGGTCTTGCGAATATCGTTTCTTGAATTCTGCGGAATCATTTTCTTTTTTCCTTTTGCTTCGTACAGCCCTGGGCCGCACGATCAAACTTTAAGAAGGGCTGGAGCGGTGATGAAATCGCGCCCCAACGCCTCGGTTATTTCGCTCCGGTTTTTCCAACCTTCTTCTTCAGCTTCTCGCCCGCATAGCGGATCCCCTTGTTTTTATACGGGTCCGGCGGACGCAGGGCGCGCATGTCGGCGGCGACCTGGCCGACCTTTTGCCGGTCAATGCCGCTCAGGGTCAGCTTGGTCTGCTTGGCGTCTACCGCAGCCTGGATTTCGGAGGGCAGGGGAAACTCGATGGGATGCGAATATCCCAGCGAGAACACCACGGTATTCTTGCCCTTCATCTCGGCGCGGTAGCCGATGCCGACGATCTCCAGCTCGCGCTGCCAGCCCTTGGTAACGCCCTCGACCGCATTAAAGACCAGCGCGCGCACCAGGCCATGCACCGCAGACTTCGAATCGTCTTCCCGGACGGCATGAATATGCCCGTCCTTCTGCTCCAG
>CAZONJ010000054.1:0-21616 GCA_964581225.1 uncultured Terriglobales bacterium
TTGTAAGTTGTTGGGGGCGGGGCTCACATCTGCGAGCCTCAAGTGGTCTATTACTGTTCCGAATTGGTAAGAAGGGCGTGCGCCGAAATAGCACTTTCTTTCACGACAATCGCGCCAAAAAGCGAGCTCAAACGCACTACCCAGGGCTATCAGTCTAGACTGAGAGAATGGGCGTGCTGGGGAGATCCTGGCTGCCTTTGCGCGTCGAAAACTCGCTCAAGAACGGTTTTGGGGCTGCCTACGGGAGAGTGAAGGTCGATCCGCAGCGCTAGTTGCGGCAGCTACAGTTGGCGCACGGTCTGCCGGTCACAAAGTTCCGGGAAATCTATTTCCTTTCGCTTGCGGAACTCGGTGGCATTGCTGCACAGACCATAGGCGCAGGCATCAAGGCAGCCACGGTGGAAGCCGCGGGCCTGCGAATTGGGGGCATGCTCACCCTAGTGCCTGATCTGAGCTTTCTGGCCGTGATCACGATGCGCACCATTCAGTAGCTCAGTCTGCTGCACGGGTTCGAGTACAACACCGGTGAGGAAGTTGTGGAGAAATGGGCAGGACGCGTGGTTCCGGTGCTCAGCTGAGTGGTTGGAGCAGGACTGAAATACGTATTCGTGCGCGCCTAGGGCGAACGCGCCATGAAGCATTTCAGGGAAAGGCACGTCGCGATGCGCCACAAGATATCGGGCAGCATCGTCGCGACGCACGAACATCGGCGGCCATTACAGCAGCTTTGAGCTGCTTTTCAGCTCTCGGATTTATGGTCTTCGAGGGGGTAGTCAGAGGCAAATTGCTGAGATGAGAGGGCTTTCGGGCGGCGCGGACGGTCAAGATCGCGTCAATCGCGTGGCAAAGGTAGATCCAAAGCATGTGCATAGATGGTCAAAGAACAGCCAAATGCTTCCGCCCTTCGTTCATGCGCGCATATAAAGAGGATGCGAATACTCGAGGAAGTCCTCTAGCGTAACCATCGAGCGAGTTGTGTCGGTGGTGACTGACGCGCTCAAGAGCTGTTCTCGAAAGGCACGTGCTGTCAGAAATCCAAGGCGCTTCGACACTGGCGTAAGCTGATAGAGAATCGCCAGCAGGAGATCGGGGTCAGCAGTGAGATAGAGAACGCAGCCGATCTGGCGTTCCGCCTCTAGCGCCGCGCGGACTCTTTCGTACTGCTTTGCGCTCTTGAGCGAGCGCTCATATTCGAGCGCAAACTCCCGTACTTCGTTGCCGATCCAGACCTTCACGATGGCATCATAGTCTTTCTGATAAGGGGCACCGGAAACCATGTTGGTGGAACTGATCTCTACCTCCGATTGCCAACTGACCAGCAGCCCCTGGTGCGCCAGGGACAACCGGACGGCATTCAATTCAAGCGCGTGAAACACCTGCGCACGATCGGGCATCTGACGGGTTCGCGAGTGCAGGGCAATGGCAAACTCCCCCTGGCTTTCGAGTTCAACTAGGCCATTTTGGGTAATCGTATAAATGGGAGATCCCTGCCAGGAGACCGAGTCCAGGCGTTCGATATGGCAGGTCTTGAGAAGGCGCTGGATGCGCCAGTTGAAGGTGCTGCGGCAAGATGCCAGAGCATCATGTCTCAGCAGTTCGAACAATTGCTGGTGGCCGACGAAGCGGCAATTGCGCACATGGCGAAGCAGGGGAATGTCTCGGCCGGCCGTGATGACGAAGCTGCCTTTGGCGTAGCGCATGGCATCCGGTTCAGGCTGAGAGCCGGTCTCCGATCCGCACCAATCCCGCGCGTTCATGTGCATTGCTTGGCACACTCAATTGCCAAAAACCGCCACAAGTCTCGACCCAATCGCCCGGCTTCATCAGCAACATCGCTTCCTGCATTTCGCGTAACTGGCTGGCGGCAATGACGTGGCTGAATACCGACCTCCACACATTTGATGCGAAATCAATGCGGCCATGCGCGCCACTTGAAACGACAACCAGATAGTAATCGGGAACTGCGGATTTGGAGGTTTTCGTTTGAAACAGGAGGCGGTTCCCGCCGAAGGCCTGGGTCAGATCGGCGCAGACGAATGTCTGCCCAATCGCGCGATCGGCCAGATTGGGGTTGAAACCACTGATGCCGTTGAAGCGGAGCAAACCCGACACGACCCAGTGGCGCCGGACTTTCGAGCCGCAGCGCACACCCGTCGAGTTGTAGTAGGCAGCATGACGGGTAAAGCAGTGCGCATCCTCGGCGTCGCGTCGGAAGCGGGCCCACCAGTTAGTGCCGAAGTTGAGCACTTTCACCAGCATCCGGCACCCGCTCCATGAGCTTCTGATTGATCTCCTTTAGCTGCGCAATGCGCTCGGGCCGAGGCAGATTGTGCAGCTGGCTGACGGCGTCCACTATCTCCGGCCCGAGCTTCTCCTTCTCTTCCTGGAGATAGCGCCAGAGGTCGGCAAAGCGGGCAAGTTCCCCCACCAATTCCTGTTCTTCCGGTGATTTTGATTCGACCAGCCTGTCCCATTCCGCGCGGTCTTCGATGGGCGAGCGGTCGCGGCCTTTCTCAAACACTTTGAACAGCCGCGCCATCTCTTGAAGAACTGACTTCTGTGGAGCATCGTCTGACATGACTTCAAGTCCTTTCCGAAAACAAGCCGGGGCATCAGCTTGCGGGGTTTGTACCTCTTGGCTGCGCTGAAGGCACACGGCGTTGTGCCTTGGTCAATTCCTTCTGTAAGTTTTTCTCTCTTTCATGAGAGGCGTTCAACTGCTGCTGGAGGGTGCTGATCTGGGCAACGAGATCGACCTCCGGTCCGCGGTTCTGGCGAACAGTAGGTGGTTTGATGCCGCGCACGGACTCGCTCCGGCCATCTCCATTGTCGCCCGATTTCACGCTGGTCACGGCCGGCGCAGTCTGCGCCAATTTGGCTTTCATGTCGCTATTGAGATCGTGCGAAACTGCGCCAGCTTGTGCGCGCTCGGGGTCAAAGGATGGCGCACGCAGCGCCGCTTCCGCCGCGCTGTTAGTCGTGCTGACCAGCTCGTTGTATCGGCGGATTACGTCCTCCGCTTGCTGTCGCGCATCGGTCCAGTGGTTGTGATATTGCGCCAGAAACTCGGCGGCAATGAGCTCACGCCGGTTGCGCTCCCGATACTGGTGAACGAGCATGAAGAACGAGAGGACAAGGAGACCGATTGCGACCAAAACGGTCCATGAGTCGATGCTCCTGATGCTCCCATCGACGGCAAGTCTGCGCGCCTCGTCCAACTGGCAGCCGTAGTCGGTGTTCTGAGGATTGATCTGCTTGAGCGCGAAGTCCACAAAGCTTTCGCGCGGGTTGCTCTCTTGCTTTGTAGCTGGATCGTAGGAGGAGCGCTGGCCCCTTGCAAAGGAGACGAGCAGCAGACAGAGCGTCAATGAGATTGCATACTTCATGACCAGGCGGCCTTATTCCTGCCGAAGATCCGATTCATTCGGCGCGCCAGCTCCGGGTTCTTGAAGCGGAGATTGGCGCCATCTGTGCGCGAGTAAACCTGTTGCAGGCGCGGGTAAATGACCGGCTCAAAGCTTGTCAGCTGATAGCTTTGCGGGCGGCGAACATGCACGTGCATGTGCAGCGTGCCCAGGCGATTGTCGGTGGTCAGGACCTGCATCTGCCCGACGGGCAGGTTCTTGATCTGGAAATCAACCGCCCTGGTCTTTTCGATTTCAGTGATACTGCCAAAGCCGATCTCCTGGTAACGCTCTTCGAGCACTCCCTTCTTTTCGACCGTCATGGTGCGCCGCTCACCGGTCACCCGGGCGGAAGCATTCAGAAAATACCGCGCAGTCTCCTCGTCACGCGTGCGCAGCAGCATGATTGTATTGGGAGCGGAAGATACATCGTCGCCGAAGCTGCGGCTGACATTGCGCAACTGCGGGATCGACTGAAGGGAGAACAGCAGCGCGATGTTGCTGCCACGGGCGGTCTGCAAGATTTGCGAGAAGTTGGGGTAGACAAAAGGCGCAAATTCATCGAGGATGACGCTGACCATGGGCCGGCCGTCACGCCGGCGCTCCTGCTCGTTCTGATAACGCTGCCCGACGATCAATTGCAGGTTCTGGAGCAGCATCCGGCCGAGCGCCGTGATTGCCTTCGCGTTTTTGTTGGTATTGAGCGAGACGAACAGGATCAGCTCCTGGTCAATCACTTCATCGAGCGTCAGCAGGTCTTCATAGGCATTGGTAACTAGCGAGAGATCGTCCTCGGTGAAGGTCATCAGCTCGTTCAACAGTCCCTGGATCTTCTGCAGACGCTCGCGGTCCTCGAGCGATTGAATAAGATTGCGCACCGACATCTCGAAGTTCTGGCGCCGCTGCTCGGAAATGCCAGGCTGGTTCTCGATCCGGGACCTCGCTTTCGCGATCTGCTCCTTCATGACCGTCTCATCGCGCGCCATGACCAGCACGTCGGGGATGTTGAAAATCTTTCCCGTGTACTTGAGAACGCGGCTGACATCGCTGAAGTAGGTGGCCTGGTGGCCACGAAAGAAATCCTGTCGCAAGAAGAAAGACTCGAAGAAGGCGTTGACCAGCTCCTGATGGGATGCAGCCTTTGAGTACAGCGGATTGAAGCGCACGGAGATCTCCGGGCGGAAGGGATCAAGCACCCGAAGCTGGTGCATGCGCCCTGCAGCCGCAATCTCCGGCAACATGCCGTTCAGGAACTCCTGGTCGCCCTTGCCGTCGAAGATGATCAGCGGCAGGCGGTGGCCGTAGACCGTGCGGTGAATGTCCTGGCTGGCGATATTCTGGAGCAGCGTTGTCTTGCCCGAACCGGACTGGCCCAGGACCACAGTCTGCATCCGCCGCGCCTCGTCCGGCCAATACCACGGGCGGCGATGCACGTCATAGCCAGGCACGATGGCATTCTGCTCATCGGCTTTCTGCACATATTCGTGGTCTCTGAGTTGAGGGATGAACAAAAATGGATGCGGCCACGCATTCTCGATCCGATTCTTCCGGTTCTTCATGTACCACGCGATACTGATCACCGCCGCAACCAGAGTCATCAGATAGAGGCCCATCTCTACGATCTGGTTCGTGCGGATATGAAGGCGGTTGACCAACAGATAAAACCCGAGTGCAAGGAAGACGACCGCGAGCACGACCAGCGTGACAGCGGCATTTTGTTCGTGTGAGCGGTGATACTCGCTGCGGCCGTATTCGTAGCTGTTGTGCTTGATCATGGTTATGGGGTGAGAAAGCTGAAAACAACAAATACGCCGATGACAGAGAGCACGAGCAGGCCGAGCATCAGCCACAGTGGATGCAAGCGAAGACGGTTGTTGGCGTCCTGTGGCATGGCCGGATCGCGAAGCGAGCGCGCAAGCTGGCCAAGAAAAGTTTTCTCCGGGTCTTGGGCGTAGGCCTCGCCCAGAAGGATCCGCATCTCGGCCACGGTGATGTGCTCGGGCGCACGCATCCTAGAACACCATCGTGGCCTGGACCGGGCGCGCGTTCTCAGGGCCAAAAGTCAGTTGCAGGAGCGCGGGAGCGGCGATCTGCTCGCGGATTGCCACAACGCCTTGCGTCTCCTCGCCCGGCCCGAGGTCCTTTTTCTGGGTCTCAGTTCGTATTGTGGCCAACGGCCGTTGCTTCAATTGTCCAAGCTTGTTTAATACCTGCCTGTCGAGTTGGGTGCGACGGAATGACAGGACGGATATGGTCGCTTGCGGAGCCATCGCTTCTGCAACCATCGGAGTGAGCACGCGATAGGGACGCGCCGACTGATTGCGTACGGAATAATGGATATAGACAGTGTTCTTCGATTGAAACACGTGCTCGATGCGGACCGTGATACGGCCCTTTTCGTCTTTTATGCTGGCCGAATTGACGGGTTCCGCTGCGAGAAACGCGCGGATCAACATTATGTCGGCGATCTCATCAAGATGCGCGCTGTTGTCGGGCACAGGTCTTGGGATGCGAATACTGCTGTCCAGCGCAAAGTTCATGTGGACCACCTCTCCTGGAGGTTCAAGTTCGTAGGCGAAGCGGCGCGAAGCCGTCCAGACAAAGAGGTTGGTGGAGGCGCCAGCCTTCAACGGCTTGATGAACACCTTGTCCTCATGGCGCTCGATCTGGAATGCCGGACTACCGGCAGCGGCCATGGTGACCGACTCGCCGAACTCAAGGACAGTCAAATGGTCGAGCGCGGTCGCAACATGGACCACATCCTTTGCCGGCGGATCTGGTTTCAACTCGTTCGCAAAGGCCCAAACCGCAACCATCATCAGGACCAGCAGCAGTGCGCGCTTCATAAGAAACCCTCCGCTCTTGAAAGGGCGGAACCGGGTCGGCCCGGCTCCGTCCTGGTTAGTGGTTGATTCATTCGAAGAAAAATTGACCGTCCTTGTACTGGAACAGGAAGGTCTCTTTTTCTCCCCCTTCGATCTTCTCGACCAGGAAGCTGCGGCCTTCGGAATCTCTCGAGATCGACATTCCCGAGACCTCGGGCTGTGCAACCCGAACAGCGCGGCCGCCCGTCTGCTCCGCAAGTTTCCAAATCAACTCCTGCGGGAAAGCGTGGAACAGAATCGAGCCCGAGCCTTGGCCGTTGCATACCACCCGGCTCAAGGCCTGGCACCATCCCATCCGATTTTCCGTCTTGCTCGCCGCCCAGACGCGCACATAGGAGATGATCGATTTCATCTCCTGGCGGGCCCGCTCCTCACCGTGATACTGAGCAGCGTAGGCCTTGCGGCGCGCCATGAGCTTCTGCTTGCGTAATTGCTTATCGGGGTCCTTGCGCACTGCCTCCCATTCGGCTTGCGCCCGGTCGAAATTGGCTTTAAGTTTGTCCTGGCACTCGGAGATGCGGCCCACGATCGCGGCGTACACGCTGTTGACGTAACGACATTCATCGAACATCAGCCGGGTGACTTCCTCTCCCGCAATGAGTCCTTTGAATTCCTCGATCGGAAGCTTGGCCGTGAGCAGGTCCTCGATCTCCTTGCGCACGTGGTTATAGAGTCTCCCGATGCGGTCCGTTTCCTCCACATCGAGATGGACGGGCAAATCCGAAATCCGCGACTCGTTTTTGTACCTGAGCCAGGGAGCCAGATTCACCTGTTGGCGTATGTCGGCGATGATCTTGGGATCGGGCTCGACTTCGTGCTTGAGGCTGTCGAGTGCCTTCTGCAACTCCGTGACGAGCTGGTAGGCAAGGTCTCCCCTGCCCACAGCCAGGCACGAGGTCTTGAGGTCGGTGATCATCCCGATCTGGTTCCCGCGAGCCTTGATCGCCACGTGTTCGAGGTTCCACCACGGAGACTTCGCCTTTCTAAGCTTGGTCTTCTGCTGGTGGAATTCGCTGGTGAGAGAGAAGCGTTTCCGCACGAAGCGGGGGAAGCGGTCCTCCTCCACGATGCAGATCCAATCAAAATCAAAATCGCCGCCATTTTTCTTGGCTGTCTCTGAATGCAGCACGTAGGTGCCTTCCAGAAACAGTTGTTCGCCAGCGATCTGCCGGGCTAGCTCATGCGATGTCCGGCATCCTTGCTCATCGAGACTTCGGGTGAGCTGCATGATGAGGTCCGAGGAGCCGATGTGTTCCATAGGCAGCAGGTCCTCACACATGCGAATGGGATAGCGCACGCACAGGCCGCGCTTGGATTCAAGCGCCACAATGGCCTGCTGTTTTGGGATCCAGTCGGAGCCCGCATACAGCCGCCCATCATGGACGACCAGGTATCCGTCATCGGCCAGTGCATAGGCCGGGAGACGAAAACCTCCGCCGGTCGCTGCCTTGAACGCCCAGCGCGCCAGCAGTCGGTTCAGTTGATTGTTGATGTACGGGTAGCGGACGATATTGCCGGTGGTGTCGGCCAGCAATACGCCTTCGACGATCCTGACCTCTTCGTCCTGGGTCTTTTCAGCGTCATCCAGACCCAGGAGTTCGAGCAGTTCGTTGTAGCGGCCTTCAGAGATGGAATCGTTCAGCTTGCGCACCTGGCCGAGAGCTTCGGGCAGGATCTCAAGCTGGATCGAATCATCGGGCGCGTGTTCAATGAGGGTGTAGCTGGATTCGAATTCAAGCTTGCGCGAGAATTCGCGGATGCCCAGCACCACCGGCCCACGGGACCTGCGGCCCTTGCCAAAAACCGAATACAGAACGGCAGACCCCTTCAGGCCCGGCTTTACCGCGCTTTCCGGAAGAACGATGTCGGCGTCGAGCAGCTGCGCCGCCTCGTCCTCCATGACCTTAAAAGAGCCTTTGGCCTGCGTTTCGTCAAAGGCCAGCCGGAACTGGTAAAAGCAGTTCTCCGGCAGTTGAAGTTTTGAGAACAGTGATCGCCGGATCCAGCCCCGGCAATCATTGGTCCCCAAAATATGGTCTTCAACCACCAGCACCGATACATCGGGCTCGGTGATCACCACTTTGCATGAGGAGACCAGGATACCGAAGTAAACGATCGCTGCCTGCGGCCAGCGCTGAAAGCGCTCCGCAATCGATTGGCTGTGGTCCTTGTCGACAAAATAGAACTTGCCGTCCTTGGACGAACCACTCGCACCCACTAACTTGTATGGAATGTTCTTGAATTTGAGGTTCGCCATTGCGTTCTCGACCTGCGATTCCTCATAAGGATCCAGAGGCTCGGTCGGTACGTTCACAACAGCGACTCTGATTCCTGGATATAGCGCATTGAGAAGCGTGTTCTCAAGCGTTGTCTCCAGGTTCGTGAGCCTTTGGGTCACACTTCCTTTGGCGTCGATGTCAATCGTAACAACCTGCTCGATTGAAAACCCATTCGTTTTGCCGTTATTCTTTTCCATGACGTTAGCTCCTTAGCATTGTTGTCGGGGAAAACCCGGCATGGTAAGGGGCTTTTGCTTTTCCCGAAAACTCTCGCCCTGCCTGGCCTCCCATTTTGGGTTTTCTGGCCAGGCACTGAGTTCGAGCCGGGTCAGCACATCTCCCTACATGAACGTGTAGGGTCTTCAAAGGACCTGAGCCGAATGGCTCTTGGTCTCTTTTGAAAACTCGTGCCAACTCGCGTCCCAGTTCAGCCTCGGGACAGTGTCTGTTTCACAATCCTAGGTTCGTTTCCATTTATCTCGGGCACCGCCTTCCATGCGATCAGGGTGTAAAAGACCTGGCCGGACTTGAATGCCTGGAGCAATGCCTCTCCCTCGCAAGTCATCTCCTGCCCCAGCTCGGGTTTGTCTGTTGAGCTTCCGGTTTTGGAAAGGAAATAGCGTGGCTTCTCCGTTGCCGTCTCCCGCCGGCGGCGATGGCCGTTGCTCCCTGTAGTCTCCGTCGCGGTGTTACTCGCTGTTCGTGTTACATCCATGATTCGACCCTTCAGTTGGAATTCGCGAGCGATGTCTCTTTCCCAATCGCGTCCCGCCGTTCACCTTCGATCAGCCGTTCTTGATATTCCGCGATCAGCAGGCCGCTGGGGTTTTGCTCCGAGCGCCTTTCTGTGATCAGCCGAATGTGAAACTCGCCCACAAGTTTGTCGCTGGTCTCCTGGTGATCGCGCACGTGATGCACCTCTTTCACCCCGAAGGCGGTGAAGCTCAGCGAATCGTCTTTCGTCGGCTCCAGAGAGCGCAGGTGGAAGATCGAAGTGATCTGATCGTCCTGGATCCTGCCGACGATGTTCTCTTTTTCGATCGCGCTCAGGGTCGCCCGCCGAAGGTTCGATGTCATCATATTCAGGCCGTCGGCCCAGCTACGGTTGACGCTGTCAGGCGAGAAATTCAGATAGCGTTGCAGGAACAGCCTTACGAAGGCGGCCCTCTCGAAATCATTCGGCTCGGCGTCGGATCCTTGCGAGACGAGCATCGGCGACCTGAGCGCGGCCGCCTTGTCGCTGACAAGAAATGCCGCCCCGCTCGGATCAATTCGAATCACCGTTGGCGGCTGCAGACGGACGTAGGCCGCCAGCGCAAAGGCGACAAGCGCCGTTGGGACACAGATGAAGGCCAGGACCATGGCGCGATTGGCATACGCGCGCAATGCTCCATCGTGCTCGTAGTAACGGCTGTACCGGAGTTTTTCCGGGGCCTCTTGCTTTGTTTTCGGGTTAGCTTTGTTGAACCACTTCATCTTGTTCTCCCAGCTCGAAACAGACGGCCAAAAAACCTGCCCACCAGAAATCCAAACAAAGTGGCCAGGCTCCACGGGCCGGCAAACAAATTACTGTCTTTGGGCTCGTAAATCAGCCCTCTAAATCACGGCATCGCAAGCCCTCTTCTCGGGTTCATGCTCTCTTCTCCTGATTGCTATCGCCATTTCCACTGGCAATACTGCGAGCCAGCTTTCCCGCTTGAAAGGCAATCGTTTGAGTAACACCAATAGGCCGGAAGCTGCTCGAAGATGCCGATGTGCGTGGTACCGCACTACTTCCACCTGAACTGCTTGCGCTGGCGGCTGCAGCTCGCTGGTTTCCATTTGAGGATGGAGCGGGTGGAGCTTCGCCATTCACCGCGCTCATGATCCCGCTGCGAATGCTTTGCGCGAGACTCGGTTCTGGAGGCGCGGCCGATGACGATGCGGCTGCGCTGGTGCTTGTGGTCACGGCCGCGGCACTACCTCCCGCAGCCACAGCTGGCCCTGTTTCAGAGGCTGCCGCACCCGCGCCAAAGCCGGTGACCCCGGAAACGACAGTACCGACCGCTACGGCGCCAGCTCGCACCAGCGAATAAGCGGATGAACCGACATCACCCGAGATCAGCCGCTTGGCGATGAACGGGATCAGCCCCAAGACCAAAGCGTAGAAGATGCTGACCACGCCGAGCACCGTACTATCTGAAGCACCCTGGAAGAAACCCAGCAGAAATCCCTGGTTCATCACCTGATCTACACGATTGAACTGCAGCGCGGTAATCAACGATCCGAAGGTCGCGTAGAGGACACCCCATGCATTCCAGATCATCACGTTTGTGGCATAGCTTTTCGCCAACTGCCCCATTCCAGCCATCGGCAGAAGCGCGAGCACCAGAGGCCCCAGAACGTACAGCGCGCAGCCATAAAGGACATATAAAAAGGCAAAGACAACGACCATCATTGCGTAGATAAGATAGGCAGCGAGAAGCATCAGCGCCGTCGTGATCGCCGCAAACGTTGCATTAATGGCCGGAAGGATCGAGCTGATCCCGCTCTTCGCAAACTGCTCTTTTAACTGGTCAAACCAGCTCAAAAACATATCGCCAGCGCCGGAGCTCGAATCGACGAACTGGGCCACCTGGTTAAAAGAATTGTTGACCTGATGAAAGACGGTCGACCAATTCGCCAGGATAATGGCGATAACGAGGTACTTGATTGCCGTAACAGCGAGCGACTGCACATCGCCGCCGCGCATGGCGGCCTGGTAAAGGCCGAAAAGAAATCCGACCAGCAGGATGCTATAGGCAATAGCGACCATCGTCGGGATCATCGCCGTCTGATCGATCCCGTTCAGGCCCTGCTGGAGCAATTGTTGGAAATAAAACATCGCTAACGTCCAAAGACCTGAGTAGTGTTATTGCGCAGGGTATTGATATCGGTGGCGCCGAACTTCAGTTGCGCTCCGGAGTTCGCGAGATTGATCGAGCGCACGCGGATCAACTCCGCCATCGCTGATTGCGTGTAGGCGTTCGCGCGGACCAGCCAGGCAGACGATTGCGCTTCGAGGATCGGCGCCGTGCCCGGCGCGGCGTTCTGGATCTGCTGGTTGATCTGGTTGGCGGCAGCCAGCTCGGTATCCGCAAGGGCGTCGAGTTCGACTGCTTTCTTTAGAGCTGCTTGTGCTTCGGCGTCGCTCATGTCCACCAGGTCCCGTAGCCGTTGCGGAGCATCGGCAGGAGCGATCACTCCCCCGTAGACGGCCCCGTAGTTTTGGCTCACCGGCGTCATGGCCTGCGGATTGTGTGAGAGCAGCGCTTTTTCAAGCTGCTGCGGTAGCGGCAAGTTGGCGCTCGCGGTGGGTAGCCGGTACAACTGGTCTGCCTGATGCAACCGACTCTGTAATTGTCCGGCGAGTCCGCGCGCGCTGTTGATCGCGCTTACCGGATACACCACCTGCTGCTCGAAGTTTGCCGTCTGCTGCTGGATCTGCTGAATCGCAGACAATGGCTTGGCAACAACACTCTTTAACAGACCGGAGATGGTGTTCAAGCCCACCGAGATG
This sequence comes from uncultured Terriglobales bacterium, assembly GCA_964581225.1. GTDB lineage: Bacteria > Acidobacteriota > Terriglobia > Terriglobales > Acidobacteriaceae > CAYTQA01. Next base: position 12,107 of record CAZONJ010000054.1, read on the forward strand.
ATTGCGCAGCAGGGATCAAGGAACTGCGCCTTTGCGCCCATCGGAACCAGCACAACCACGAACGCTAGGACCGCGGGCAAGATGGCCTTCGGCTTCAGGCGCGGCCATGCCCGTTTCATTGAGTCATTTATATGTTTCCAATTCATACGATCACCTCTACCTGCTCAACAGCTGCAGCATGTTGTTGCGAAGCGTCCGGTTCGCGTCCGCGCTCTGCTTGCGCAGCGCATTCTCGTGGGCCAGCCGCGCTGCTTCCAGACGCAGCTCCGCTGCCAGCATCCGCTGGAGCATTGCCTGGTTCTGGAGGTTGGCGGTCTGGGCTTGAGCTGTCAAGATAGACGCGCTGCCAGGCGCCGATATCGCAGCCTGCTGCTCAAGCTCATCGGCCACAGTCAACATCTGTTCACTTGCCTGATCTGATACCGTCGCGGTCTTCAGCGCGCCTAACGCCAGGGCATCATCCACGTCCATCAGGTTTCGCTGCGCCGAGGTCGCCTCATTGTGTTGGGGGAGGGCTTGATAGACCTGCATATATGCGCCGCTGATCTGGCCGAGGCTCGATGCGCGCTGGCTTCGCAGTAGCGTTTCGAGCCGCGAAGGATTGGCCAGAGTGGCGCTGTTCGTCGGAATCCTCTGGATCTGTGCGGCCACGTTCGAGAATTGCGCACGCACCCCGCTCACCTCCGCCCGCGTCTGATTGATGAGCGTGACCGGCCATATCATCTGCTGCTCAAAGTTTCTGGCTCTAATGTTGATCGTCTGAATGCCACCCAACAGCATGCCGATGCTGTTCTGTAATGTAGTGGTGATCGTTGTCAGGAGCGAAATGATGTCGCCTATGCTCGCATTTGCCGCTGGCGCCAAGACCAGCAGCGAGATCAGGCAGAGCGCTATTGCTCGTTTTCCAAATCGGTTCGTCACCGGTCTGCTCCTCTCGTCACCTCATTGGATTGCTCCTCGGGAAGCAACCCAACGTCCGCAAGGCCAAATGGGAAAACCCGGGCAAGCTCCTGGTAAGCCTCTATAAGCGCCATGTCCCTGCGTTGTGACAACCACCACGTTCGGTACATTCGTTCGCGCGGATAGGTGGTTGTGATCCAGTAATCGAGCGAAGTGGGCACCATCCGAACAGTGTGAGTGGTCTCGGCCTTTTCCCCAATCGCGATTAAGGCGTCGGCGCCGCGGCCTTTGCGTGGGGCGCTGAAGTGTTTGACCTGGTGGAGTGCAGTCTCGTTCAGGTGCAGGTGCTCGCGTAAGGCAGTCATGTCGCCCGGCTGTTGGCCCACGATCTTGGTGCTCGAGTTTTTCACGATCCCTGCCCCGTGTACCCTGGGCTTCGATTCCGACCCGACAAAATCTTCCGCCGTTTGGCTGATGCCCCACACACTGGCATTACGTTTACGCGCCGTCCGGAACAACTGGAGGACTTCCGGTGCAAGCAGCGGAGAGTCGAGCAAAAACCAGCATTCATCAAGCACCGTGATGCTCGGTTGCCCGGTCCTGCCCGAGGCTCGCTGCGCGGTTGCGTGAGCGATAAGCAAGCTCATTGCGGTCTCCAGGCGCGGGTCGTCTGCAAGCTGTTCCACGTTGAAAAATAGCCAGGGATTCTCAAGCGAGACCGTGGTCGGCTGGTCGAAGAGCCGGGAGTAAATTCCTTTTTCTCCCGTCCAACTCCGCAGCTTGATCGCTGCCAGATGCGCTTCGTCCATCACGCGCTGGTTCTTGTCTTCGTCCCGCCACTGCGCGAGTTCATCGCGAAGATCGCCGAAGGTTGGGATCGGATTCGACGGCCGGATCGCCGCCCGCTTGTACGTCCTAAGGATGGCCTCGGTGATCAGGTTGTCCAGCAGTTCCGTGTCCTCGGCCGGGTTGTCGCCAAGCATGTGGCGGGTGAGGTTCTTGAGGAATGCCACTTGATCTTTGGCCGGCTGCCGTTCACCTTGCGGCAAGTCCCAGGGATTGATGGTCTGCTTGGAATCGAGAGACATCGTCATCATGCGCCCACCCATCAATTCAACCAATGGCCGATAAGAATCTCCGCGCTCGATGATGGATACCAGTGGATTGGCGCGCGATGCCATCGAAAGCAGTTGTTGCACCATGAAGGTCTTGCCGCCCCCGCTCTTTGCCGTGATGAGCACGTTGGCATCAGTGAAGGACGGATCGAAGGGCGAGAATGGAATCAGTTGCCGATACGGGGTTTCAAGCAGGACGAGTGGCGACCGCGGCGTCCCCTGCCAAGGGGCCTCCACAGGCAGAAGGTCCGCCGCATTGGTCGTCAACATGTCCTGCTCGCGCCGGTCCATGTCTCCCATTCCCGGCAAGCAACTGAAGAACAGGCGTCTCTTCGCCAACGTCTCGGTTATAGCTTTGGCTCCGTTCATGCGGGCGACCGAATAAAGAAGCTGCTGGCGCCGGTTGTTGATGAGGCGCTCCGCCTCTTCAAATTCACCGCGAGTGACCGCCGGCTTTGAGGTGCGTGTGACAATAACCAGGCTCAGCTTCGCCGTCTTGACCGAACTGGCGATGATCTCCTGCTGCACCTTGAAGAGCTGCGATTCCGCGACCTGGGCCTCGACATTCACGCGGAAACCGCCGTGAGTGTCTCGCTGCGCCGCCTGCATTTTCCTGAGGCGGCTTTTGTATCCTTTGAGGACCTTGGTTTGGTTTTGGATGGTGATCTGGGCATTGACGACAATGGGAAAATCCAGCGCAATCAGTTCGCGCAGGATTCCTGGGAAGGTCGCATCCGGCAGCTCTTTGAGGCTGACCAAGGAATAGAGCAGCCCGTCAATATTGAGATACGAATCGGTTTCATCGAGGATACTCACGTTCGCCAACTGTTGCCGCGCACTGCGGTATTCAATATAAACCTCAGGTGGAATGTAGGGGCGCGCATCTGGCGCAATAGGATTCAGAGCGCGCTTGGCCTCGAGAAACAGCTCTTGATCAGTAAGCCGGCGCGCCCCCAGCTCCGCCGCCTGCATGGTAGCTTCGATCCCGACCAGGAGGCTCTCGAATTCCGCCAGGAGTTCTTCGTGCTCTTTGCGGCTGCGCTCGACCGAGACCCTGGCGGAGAGGCTCCAACTGAAATTGCGCTGCTCTGTCGCTTTGCCGGTAACCCGATGATGGAGGCGTGGGTCCCAGATGAAATATGCGTGGAGCAGCGGCCGCAAATAGTGTCCGGTCGCCGCCTTGTCCCGCCAGGCCCGAAGCCTGGCCGCATCGAGGATACGGCCAACCCCATCGCCAGACTGGTCCTGCGCCGTGTAATCCTCAAGCAGGTTGCCGAGGTCCTCAACTACCTCGTAGCGCATCTGCACTCTCATGCTCTGTTCCGGGATGGACTTGAGCAGCGCGCCAAGCATGAGTTTGCTCCGGTCGCGCTCCTCGTCGCTGGCGAAATACGAGGTGATACCACGCAGTTCATAGCCAGCGACAAGCGCTCCATTGGTGCGCACCATCACATTGTCCAGGTAGTCGCGCACGGGCAGCTGTTCACACAGTGCAGGATCTTCGAGCTTTTTTTCGTGCTGCTCCAGGGTCATGGGCATTATCGCTCGTCCTCCTTCAGATAATTGGTTCGCACCTGCCGGTCTTGGACCAGTGCGCAGTAAGCGTGCGGCCTCATGTACCAATGGAGCAGGTCCCGCAAATAGCCGCGCGGTTTCCCGTATTTGAAAATCATCAACAACGGCACTACGGAGAGCGGCACACCGTACTGCAGAAATGTGCTGGTCTGAGCGCTGAAAAAGTGGCTCAGTACGTTCATCACCGCCGCCAGTCCGAGGACAATGAACAGGTCCTCGAATTCAAGCGACATGAACGTCACTCGGGTATGCAAGTTGCGGTTCACCGGTGTCACATCCAAAGCCATACGCCTCTCCTATCTCACTCCCGCAGTTCCGTTCTGGATCCAGAACTCGGCCAGCCGTAGCAATCCGGAAAGACCGAAGCACATCATGGCCGCAACAAGATTTCTCACCCAGGCGTCACCCACCGTCATGCGCTCAAGCACCCCGGCGGAATGCAAAACCATCATCACGACCTGTATTGCTCCATACAGCGGCAGCATCACATTGCCGACCCAATTCACCAGCATGAGGATCGATATCCAGTACCGGTCCGGATCGTATGCATTTGCTTGCTGCGCGAATCCTTCCAGCGCCCGCAGCAGCCCCGAGCACATCAGAGCGGCAAAACCTGCCCATGACATATGGGAATAAGGCTGTCCCTTGCTGAAGCGGTAAATCGCCGCAGCGAAGAATAGCCCTGCCAGCGTCGGCATGATGACGTTGCCTGTCCAGTTGGTCAGGTTCAGCAGTCCGTTTTCAAACATGGCTCACCTCCGATTCTCCGTTTCACCCGACCATGACCTGGACAAGCTTCCATAACGCCGTGACGCTCAGAAATGCCAATGCCGAGAAGACAAGCGGCATGAATGGCCTCTTCCGCGAATAGTTGATGACTGCGCCCATCACCGCCAGCCCCGCCGCTTCGGGCAGGATGGTCCCTGAGAAGTAGTTCCACAGCGATATCAGCATGTCGGTGGTCGCAAACTCCGATCCGCTATTCCAGCTCTGCATGAGTTGCACGCTCCCCGAAATGGACAACAGGAAGATTGCAGCTATAATTGATCCCAAGGGACTCGATCCCTGCGCCGCATCCAGTGCAGCTTTGAGTACTAAGAATGCTGCAAAAACCGGGACCAGCCTGGCGATGATTACAACCGATACGAAGTTTGTGAAGCTGGTCTCCAGGTTGCGTAACCAGGCAGCGCTGATGCCGGCACTCTGCGGCGGTAGCATGATGCCTTGCGCCGCAAACCACGAGAGGAACTGCGGCAAAGTCAACAGAATGACCGACCACAGCATCCATCGCTGAAAGCGGCCGCCCATTTCGAAATTCACGCCACTTTCCTGCCGCAGGGCCAGCCCGGCCAATACCATGGTGCACATCGCCGCCGGCACTGCCAGATCGAAGAGCAGTTCGAGCAAGTCGGCCAATATTTGCGGAATGGTCATCGTCTATATCCATCTAGTCAGCGCCGTTTGCCGCTACTACACACCTGCCTGTCCCTGCTGGATCCAGAACTCAATCAGTCTCGTAAGGCCGGAAACCAACAACAAGCCGCCGGCTGCAATTGCCCAGCGCGCAACCCCGCGTCCATGTGTGTAGTTGATAATGGCCATGACGACGCACAATGCCGCGCCCACCGGAGAGATCACGTTTCCGACCCAGTTCACCAGATTGAGGAACGCGCCCTCGGGCTGGGCGGCCGTCTCTCCCTGAACGGCCTTATTCACCTGCGGCGTGCTCCCCAGGTTTTGTGCATGGACCACGAGCGGAACAAATTGAAGCAGCAGGATCAAAAAGAGAAACAGTTCCGCCATTCGCGTGGAAGATTTATTGACTTTCAGAAACCGCATCACTGCCTCCGTCCTGAACTTGCTCGATATTTCGTTCGCGCCGTCGAAGAGGAAAATAGGGCCGATCAAGAACTCACGCAAATTTGGTGGGCATAAATTGCCGTTTTGCGGGTGAAATGACCGCAGGTAGTGACGCGTCCAAGGCGGACAATCTAAGTGCGCGTTCGGGGCTGGATGAGAAAGAAGAGACTTAGGAGCATTGGAACATTGGTTTTTGCTCGTATTCTAATGCCCTAAGTCACCGGTACAAGATTTGGGTTTTTATCCGGTGACTCGGACACGCGCTCCAAGGAATTGACTCTCCATGCGGCCGGCCGCTCTGTTCACCCGATCCAAACACCACCGCAACTCCGTGAAATGATCGTCGGTTTTTTATCCAGTTACTTGGCCGTTATCTGTCGAGCGGCAACCTGACCTGACCGCAAAGCTGACCGCTCAATATCTGGGAGGCGCCTCAGCGCCTTCCCTTGCGACTTATTTCAATTCCCTTTTCCAGACATGTCATAAGTTCTCCTCGGACCGCTCACGATTTTCAGCCGGCACAGTCGTCTCCGATTCTGAGTTGTTTTGGCTATGAAAAACCAGTTTCTGGCCCGTGTGCTTAAGGAAACAACGGCGGCGAGCAGGAACAACGTCGCGAGGAGATTGGTGGACAGAGCAGGACCGCCTGCAAAGCGACGGCCCAGCCTTAAATGTAAGGTCTTCTCGACTCAAGAATCTGAGGCGACCCACGAGGACAAAGCAGAAGGCCATAAAGAGACCAGCGGGAGGAGTAATGCGTTGCCGATCATTGCTGCGCTTCCGGATTGAGACGCATCAATGCGGCGAAGCGACAACTTTCGCCTGTTGGGCCTTCTTACCTTTAATCAGAAAGGCATGTTTGCTGTCCATTGTCGAGCCGCACCCTCTTGTTGCGTGCCATTTAGGCATCACCAGATAGAGATTTCGCTAGATTTACCAAGCAGCAACGTAGGGCGCATCTTGGGGCGCAATTTATAAATCTGCTTCTGCCAGGTAAGTGGTGTCTGTTCATATATCGGAATCGTGCAGCACTGTGGTTGGAATTGGAAAAGGGCCCAGATCGTCGAGCTCTCGAAAACTAGGTGATGGCAATGAGCGACAAAGAGGAGCGTCATTGCAATAGCCGGGCTGAACGAGTACGCAATCATCCCAATAATCAAGAGGCTGGAATTGTCTAATAAATTAAAAGGCTCAGTGTTTTCACATTAGCCCTTAAATAACATGCGCAAAAGCCCTGCATAAATGTCCCGTTTTCCACAGATATTTTGAGGCGATTACCCGGCGTGGATCACCGCCGAAATGCCGATATATAGTTGCGAAAGTACTTAAGTACTTATAAAAAACCACAACCTATGGTGGTCGCGCCTTTGGTTTTTGCTTCCAAACAGTTATCACAATTTCATTAAGAAATATGTTGTGGGCTAGCAGAGCTGCTGGTATGCTCGCCGAGTTCTTTTGTAAGAAAGTTTAAATGAGACCGAGTTATTTTCGCTGGAGTCGGATTATTTCGACTAGTAGGGCACTAATTGCCGGCTGTATTCCTGGCGAGCATCTTGAAAAGGAGGCGATCTCATGCGGATTGCCGCAGTTATTTTATGTGCATGTCTGATTCAATCTTCAGGTCTAGTCGAGGCCCAAACCCCCGCCATCAGCAGCGACCCCCAAGCGGTATTGCTCGTCAACGAGGCGAACGGCGCGCTTACGGGCGGCACTCAGATTTCTGATATTGCTCTGAACGCAAGCGCGACCTGGATTGCCGGCAGCACGAATACGACTGGAAATGCAACGCTCAAAGCAAAAGGCGCGACCGACGCGCGAGTAGATATTTCCGGTCCTACGGTGCGTACTGAGCTGCGAAATGACAGCAACGGGATGCCCGATGGCGAGTGGATGGGAGCTGATGGCGTGCCGCATCACATGTCCCAGCACAATTGCAGAACTCCCGGCGCTTGGTTTTCGCCCGTATTGATCTTGGCTTGGGTGAATCAAGGCGACGCCGTACTGACATATATCGGGAGCGAAATGCGCGACGGAATTCCAATGGATCACATCCGGGCTTTCCGCAGGATTGCAGGCCAAAGTCCGGAAGCGACGGCGATGATTCAGCGGTTAACGACGGTGGATCTGCTTCTGGCATCCGCGTCCCATTTACCCGCTGGGCTCCTGTTCAACACGCATGCCGACAACGATGTGGGACGCGACATTCCTATTGAAATACGTTTCTCCGATTATCGCTCGATCAATGGCGTACTGGTTCCGTTCCGAATTCAACGCCTGCTGCAGAACCGCCTCAATCTCGACTTGATTGTCACGACTGCTAGTCCCAACGCCGGATTGTCCGACAGTGATTTTGCTTTGCACTAAAAAGGAGCCAGATTTATGCGCCCTGCAATCTGTAAATTCGCAATTACCACGTTGTTGCTGCTTTTTCCCTTCAGCCTGCAAGGGCAGGTAGCGACTGGTGCACAGCCGTTCGGCAGCCTCGGCGGAGGGCCGTTTGACACTATCAATCTAGGGAGCTTGAATGTGCACTTTTCGGTGCCTATCGAACACAAAGCTGGACGTGGCATGCCCTTTGCTTATGATCTGAGCTACGATAGCTCGGTATGGGTCCCCGTCGGTTCTGCCGGGAACCAGGCTTGGCAGCCCGTATCGGCCAATTGGGGGTGGGAGGGTACCGTCGCAACTGGCAGCCCGCGCATTAGTTATGCGACGACATACATTTCTGGCAACTGCTATAATGGCGGGGCTGCCACTTACCAGGAGTGGCGGTACAGCAATTTCATTTATTACGATGAGTGGGGAATCTCCCATAGTTTTAATTACAATCCCGTTTACTACCAGTCGCCAGGCGGCAACTGCCCTCCTCCAGGGGCCCAGCCGTCGACAGCTCCGGCCATCGTAACCACCGACGGCTCTGGGTTTACTCTCTATGCCCTTGCAAACGCTGGATATGTTACTGGCTACTTGGTTGCAAGGAATGGAGCAACGATCAACGCGGCGATGGACGGACAGGGGTCGTTCAGCATTACCGATACGAATGGAAATGAAATCACATCGAGCAATGGTACCTTTACCGATACCTTGGGCACCCAGCCGTTATCCGTAGCGGGTTCTGGAACCTCCAGCAGCCCGATGACATTCAAGTACACCAACCCCGGTGGCACGTCGTCGTTGTACACTCTCAATTACAACTACAGTATTCAGGCCGTTGCAACGTATTTCGGGTGCCCAGGAATTTCGGAATACTCGAACTCCTCGGTCCCGCTTCCCAGCAGTCTGAGCTTGCCGGATGGCACGTCGTATGTCTTTACTTACGAGCCGACCCCGGGAATGAGCGGTTACGTAACTGGCAGACTCGCCAGTGTCAAATTACCCACGGGCGGCACGATTTCTTATACATACACTGGAGGAAACAATGGAATCATTTGTTCAGACGGCAGCACCGCCGGCCTGAATCGCACCACGTCCGATTCTACAGTCGCCTGGACGTACACCCGTTCTGGATCTGCTCCATCCTGGACCACTACCGTCACCTCTCCAGCTGGCGATCAGTCGGTCAGCTACTTCCAGAGTGTGAATAACAACTCTGTCCAGTACTACTATGAAACCGAGCGCGATATTTATAGCGGCAAATCAACACTCCTCAAAACGATATTGACCTGTTACAACGGGAGTTCGTCTCCCTGCAACACCACAGCCGTTTCACTTCCAATCAGCCGACGTACCACAATTTCCAAGCTGCCCAACAGCTCTGGTCAAGAATCGGAAGTGGACGCCCAGTTCAGCAACGGCCTGCCAACCGAAACAGATGAATATGATTACGGTTCAGGCGCGGTCGGCTCGCTTGCACGCAAGACGCTGATCTCGTACGCAAACCTCGGCAATGGGATCGAGGATGCCCCTTCGTCTGTTACCGTTCAAGACGGCCTGGGAAATACAAAAGCACAGACGACATATAACTACGACGAGGGTACGCTCCAAGGCACCTCCTCCAATGTTCCTCAACACGCTGCGGTTTCAGGATCGCGCGCCAACCTTACCACTGTACACCGATGGC
>CAZONJ010000055.1:0-20752 GCA_964581225.1 uncultured Terriglobales bacterium
CCGGACCGTCGACGCAATCGGGTGTTTCTATCGCTGAATTACAGCGGCTCTTTCGCGAACCGCCCGACGACGCCCGCATCATGATGCGCTGGTGGTGGTTCGGTCCGGCGGTGAATAAGCCGGAACTGGAGCGCGAAATGAAGATGATGAAGCAGGGTGGAATCGGGGGCTTTGAGGTGCAACCCGTCTATCCGCTGGCGCTCGACGATCCGCAACATAACTTCAGGAACCTCTCCTACTTATCCGATGAATTTCTCGATTCTCTTCATTTTGCATCGGACAAGGCAAAAGAGCTTGGATTGCGCATGGATCTGACGCTCGGCAGCGGCTGGCCGTATGGAGGGCCGCAGGTCCCTGTTACCGAGGCCGCAGGCTCTCTGCGGATAATTCGCGTGAAAGTCGATTCGAACTCCAGGAGCGTTGCTTTGCCGAATCTGGTAGCCGGAGAAGAGTTGCTGGCGGCTTTTATTGCTTCCTCATCGGACAGGCAGTCTGAACGAGAGTTTCGCGAACTCTCTGAGGTCCGCGAGGGAAAGCTCCTCCTGCCCAGCGGACCCGCCGAAACAGACGAAGTCCTCTTCTTTATTGCGAGCCGAACGGGAATGCAGGTGAAGCGGGCCGCGGTAGGAGCGGAAGGTTTTGTGCTCGACCATTATGACAAAGCTGCCGTCGATCATTACCTGCAACACGTCGGTGATCGCCTGATGCAAGCGTTTCCGTCAGACCGTCCGTACGCGGTCTTCTGCGACAGCCTGGAGGTTTACGGCTCAGACTGGACTGGAGATTTTCTCCAGCAGTTCCAAAGGCGCCGGGGCTACGATCTGCGTCCGCATCTTCCGGCGCTGGCCGGCGATGCAGGCGCAAAAACCGAAGAGATCCGTCATGACTGGGGAGAAACGCTTACCGAACTTTTCAACGAGCGGTTCGCTTCCACCGTGCACGAATGGGCAAGACGCAATCGCACAAAGTTTCGTATGCAGGGCTATGGTATTCCGCCGGCTGAACTGTCAAGCAGCGCATTGGCCGATTTGCCCGAGGGTGAGGGAGCGCAATGGCAATCTCTTTCCGCCACGCGCTGGGCTTCTTCCGCAAGTCATATCTATGGACGTCCGGTGACCTCGTCAGAAACCTGGACGTGGCTCCATTCCCCGGTCTTTCGCGCAACACCTTTGGACATGAAAGCGGAAGCCGATCGCCATTTCCTTGAGGGCATCAATCAACTGATCGGCCATGGATGGCCCTACACCGCCGAAAACGTCGAGTATCCCGGATGGCGCTTCTACGCGGCTGCTGTCTTCGACGAAAAGAACCCCTGGTGGATTGTCATGCCCGATCTGACCGCCTATCTGCAGCGCGTCAGCTACATGCTGCGACAAGGGCAGCCGGCAAACGATGTGGCATTGTACCTGCCAAACGATGATGCCTGGGCGCGCTTCCGCCCGGGCCACGTGAACTTGTTTCAAAGTTTGCAGGAGCAGATTGGTCCCGACATTGTCCCCAGCATTTTGCAGTCGGGATTTAATTTGGACTTCTTTGACGAAGATGCCTTGCGACGCGTCGGTCGAATCGAGGGTAATACGCTGGCGCTTGGAGGCAACCACTACAGGATTGTCGTGCTGCCCAATGCGCAGAGAATCTCGCCCGAGACCTACCGGAAGTTTGAACAGTTTGTACGCGCAGGCGGGACGCTGATCGCCACTGGCCAGGTCCCCGGCGCCGCTCCCGGATTTCTGGCGACCCAAGCGGACAACGCCCAAATCCGGGAGATCACGCAGCGCCTTTTCCCGGACGCCTCCGCTGGGACGCGCTTTGTTCCCAATGAGGCAAAGATTGGCGGGGCTTTGTCTAAGGCCCTGGCGCCCGACGTGTTGTTATCGCCAGCAGCACCCGAGATCGGCTTCGTTCATCGCAAACTGCCGGAGGCCGAAATCTACTTTCTCGCCAACACTGCAAATACGCGGCAAACAACGAATGCAACTTTCCGTGTGACCGGATTGCAGCCCGAATGGTGGGATCCCATGACCGGGAAGATCGTTGCAGCGCCGGTGAAGGAGCGCACGAGCGCAGGCACCACGGTGCCGCTCGAGTTGGAACCGTACGCCTCGCGGTTCCTGGTCTTTTCCCGGCGCAACTCCCCTGCACCAGCGCACGAATTCTCCTCTTCGACCGCGCTCGACATCAGCCGAAATTGGCGCGTGACTTTCGGGAAAGACGCAAGGACGGAGACCATGGATCAACTTCGCTCCTGGACCGATAATGAGGATACTCGCTACTTCTCCGGGCAGGCGAGCTATGAAAAGACGGTGACCGTACCGGCAGCCATGCTTCATGCAGGAAATTCCGTGCACCTCGATTTCGGAGAGGGCCACCCGCTTCCGCCACAACCGTTAAAGGCAGGCATGCAGGCCTTGTTAGAGACGCCGATACGTGAAGCGGCAGTGGTTTATGTAAACGGCAACCTGGCAGGGTCGCTGTGGTGTCCACCTTATTCATTGGATGTAACTGCGCTGCTGCATGCGGGCGAGAACGCAATACGGATCGACGTCGCCAACCTTGCCTTGAACTACATGGCTGGGCGGCGATTGCCCGATTACCGTTTGCTTGACCTGCGCTATGGTGTGCGCTTTGAAGCACAGGAGATGGACAAAGTTCAGCCAGTACCCGCGGGCCTGTTTGGTCCCATTCGCCTGATCTCCATCACCGATGCGCAAAAGAGAGGTGCTGGCGCCGCTCTACCAGGGCAGGCCCGATAACGCAGGAGCGAGGGCCGCATCCCAGATCGAGCCAGAGTCTCACTGGCAATCCGAGTTGCATCCGCACACACAAATGCGGGATGTGCGTACCTTCCGGCCGTCTTGCTGTTTCGCAATACAGAATACAGCTGCGATCGCTTATGAAAAAGTGCTACCTCCGTCGCGCCTCATGTATCTTTGTCGCACATCGCTATGAAACGCATCTGTTTCGTGTTGCAGGTAAAGCCAAACCGCTTGGAGGAGTATAAAGAGCGCCATCGCTCCGTGTGGCCGGAGATGCAGGCCGCGCTACGGGAAACGGGATGGAAGAACTACTCTTTGTTTCTGCGTCCAGATGGACTCCTTGTCGGTTATCTCGAAACCGACAACTTCGAACGTGCCCGAGCACACATGGCCGGGCGCGAAATAAACCGAAAATGGCAGCATGAAATGTCGGCTTTTTTCGTGCAGCCTGACGGCTTATTCGCGGATCGGGCAATGGAGCCGCTGGAGGAGGTCTTTCATCTGTCTTAGTCCTTCCTCCTGCGAGCGTGTCCGGCGCGCAAAGATAAAGAATAGCGCGACTTTTCTCAATACAGGGTCGGTCCCTCCCCGAAATTCATTTCGCAATGTGCAACGGCCGACGATGTTCAGGGTGCCCGCTAAAAAATGTGGTCAGCATATGAGCCGGGCAATCACCTGATTCTATGGCTCCTATTGCAGGCAGATCGGCTGGCGATGAAAATTTGGCAATGCGAAACGCAATTTGAGCGTTGCCGGCCCGCTTGATTGGGCATATGCAGAGTGGTACATCACACTAGCGTCCTCGCGGGCGCAGGACGTAAGGCATTGCGGCAACTTCTTATTGGGGGAAAGTATGCGCTCCGTTCGTGGATTGAAAGATTGTTCCCGTTCCATTATGAGAGGACTGCGTCGGCTGTCAGCAACGCCGTTCTTTAGTGCTCCGATAATACTAATAGTTGCGGCGTCATGCTGGGCACAGACGAACCGTGGCGGAATCAGCGGAACTGTCTTCGATCCGAAGGGCGCAGTGGTTTCCGGCGCCTCCGTAATCATCACAAATGTGGGTACAAATCAGCGCATGGAGGTGAAGACTTCGGGCACGGGCTCCTATGCCGTGAACGATCTTGATCCGGTCACCTACCGCATCGAAGTGGAATCGCCGGGTTTCGCAAGGGTGCTAGTGGCAGATGTGAAAGTCGATACCGCGACGGTGGTAAAGCAGGACGTGACCTTGCGGCCCGGAGCGATTACGACCGAGGTAAAAGTCGAGGAACAGAGCCCGCTTCTCAATGTTGAGAGCGGAACTACTTCCCAGGCGATCACGGAACGCCAGATGCAGGATTTGCCGCTGGTCAATCGCAGCGTGCTCGATTTAGCGCTTACGGCGCCCAACGTGAATGGAGTTGCGGGCAGCGAAGACCCGGGAGTGACCTCGGGCGCGCCAGTTCCGGGCTTCAATTTGAGCCTGAACGGAGGCCGGCCTGGCAGCACCATCATGCTGGCGGACGGAGTCAACAACACGGGTGTGGGCCTCGCCCGCGCGATAGTGAGCTTTTCGCCGGAAACAGTGCAGGAATTCACGGTGCAAACTTCGGCGTATTCGGCGGAATTCGGTACAACGGGCGGCGGCGTGATTAACGTTACTACCAAGTCTGGCACCAATAGTTTGAGGGGCACCGCGCTATGGTACACGCGCAATCCTGCGACCAGCGCCAAGCAATGGACAGCCGGTTCGCAGCATCCACCCAACAACCTTCGCTATAACCAATTCTCATTCACCGTCGGCGGTCCGGTGGTCCTGCCGAAGATCTACAACGGACACGACAAAACGTTCTTCTTCTTTGCAGCCGAACCCCGGTACCGCCGCGATTTCCTGGTTGTCGACACATTGCTGCCGGACGCCGCAATGCGCGGCGGTGATTTCAGCAACATCGTTCGCACCAGCAGCGGCTGGCTGCCGGCCAGCGTTGCCAGCCAGTTTGGTCTCTCCTCCGTTGGACAAAGCACGATTTATCAACAGTTCAATTTGGTGAATGGGCAATGGAAGCCCGCAAGCACGATCGCCGCCTTCCCCGGCAACGTGATTCCGCAAAGCATGTTTGATCCCACTGCATTGAAGGCCTTGCAATTCATGCCTGCCGCGGGGGCGTACTTTCTCGATCCGAACGGTAATGTAAAGAACTATGTTGTGAGCCGCTTCGTCAAGCAGGACGAAGTCCGGTATACCGCGCGCGTCGACCATACGTTGACCCCGAAAGACAATTTTAACGTGCGCTACACCTACGTTCCCGCGGTGGGGACGAAGGGCTTCGGCAGCGACATCAATGGCAACGGCGCCTCCTACAGCTACTCCCGGCAGGCCGTCATCGGAGAGACACACCTTTTTTCTCCCACGCTCTTGAACGACATACGGCTGAACTACACGCGCGGGACCTTCAGCGACGATTACTCTCCCGAATTTTCGGTAAAGAACGGACGCAATCTGGCCACCGAGCTGGGACTCCCCAGCCTTACTCACGGTGGCATGCCCTTGTTCCTGCTCAGCAGCGACGCCAATGGCTACGATGCATTCACCAATATCGGTTCGGCTGGATCGACGAACAATTACAACGTCGAGGAGCGCTACAATCTCGTGGACATGGTGGACATGAACCGTGGCGCGAGGACCTGGAAGTTTGGCGTCGATCTCACTCACTCACTGCTGAATGTACTTCCATTTTTTGGGGCTTCGGGTGGGCGGTGGGATTTCCGCACGGCGCAGACCAGCGCGGTGTTCGGTTCCACCAGCACCGCCAATGGCGGCAACCCCTTCGCCAGTTATCTATTGGGGATCCCGAACATTATTCTGCAGAGGCCGGTCCTGATTCCGTATTACTACCGCTGGAACAGCGCCGACGCCTTCATCCAGAACGACTGGAAGGTTCGACCCAATCTTACCCTGAACCTCGGAGTGCGTTACTCGCTGCAATTGCCGCGCACGGAGAAGAACAATTTACAAGGCGAGTTCCTGCCGCAAGTCGCGCAGAGCTTTCCACTTAGTACGCCGATCACACTGCCCGGCAGCAATAAGGTTATTTCTTCCATCCTGGTGCCGCCATTCGGCTACGCAGGGCGTGGCGGACGCTCCAAGTATCTGGTCCCCATCGAACGCTATGACTTCGAGCCGCGCTTCGGCTTCGCCTGGAACCCGCACCTGTTCGGATTGACTAATCTTGTGCTCCGTGGAGGATATGGACTGTCACACGTTCCCGTCACCGGCAATAACCGGCTGCCTAATCCGGACTTCGGCGGCACAAATACCGTATCGACCACATCGAGTGGATCGAGTGGAGGAGTGGATCCGAGCTCGGCGCTACGCTTGTCGAGCAACCCCCCGCTTATAAATCCGTCTCTCACGCCGGCGCAGGCGCTCAACATCCCCGCGAATGGCCTGGTTTATCTTGGAAGCCTCGCGATTCCCGGCTTCGCGGTCTCCCATAACACGCATATTCCATACGTTCAGAACTGGAACCTTTCTGTTTCCTATGAACTTACCAGGAACATGGTGCTGGAGGCTGCATACGTTGGGGCCAAAGGCACTCATCTGTACCTGCCCCTGATCAACATCAATCCGCGGGATTTCAACCTCATCCAGGCAATGGAAGTTGCGGTAGTACCCGGCTCCGCCATCCCCGGCACGTCATCGAGCGCCAAGAATACACCGGTCAGCCCGGATACGAACATCACCGATCCCCTCGGTCGGAAAGACCTTCTGGGCAACACCCTTTCCATTCCCTTGGGCAGCCTGGCAAGTCAATATGGAGGTTTCAACGCGCTCTCATCGTATTTCAATGGGGGCGGGGACAGCATCCGCCACGCAGCTTACATCAATCTTCTGCGGCGCGTTACCAATGGCCTGCTCCTCACCGCCAACTACACCTATAGCAGATCCATCGATGACGCCTCGGATGCCAGCCCTGACAAGAATGTTCTCTCCACCGGCGTTACGCAAGGCGGGCAAGTGACCTTTGGCGCTCCTCTCAGGGCGGACCGCGCCGAATCCGCCTTCGATATCCCCCACGCATTCAGCGCGACCTATATCTACGATTTGCCGTTTGGGAGGGAGCGCCGCTTCCTGCGAAACACCTGGGCCCCTCTCAGGTGGACGCTGGGTGACTGGACTACCAGCGGCGTCTTCCGGCTGCAAAGCGAATACCCATTTTTGCCGGTCATTTCCGATACTAACGGGTTGAGCGGCAGCCTTACGCATACCGTGCGTCCCGATTTGGCCCCGGGAGTCCCGCTCATCAACCCGAATTACGACCGGAACTGTGTCACCGTGAATGGCTGCGAGCCTTTCGTGAACCCGGCAGCCTTCATGCGGCCGGTGAAGGGCAATCTGGGCAGTGCATCCCGAACGCTGGCCATTCGTGGGCCCATGCAGCGCTTCTTCGATGCTTCGGTCCAGAAAAACTTTCCGCTGCCCGGCCCCGAAGGTCGGCGAAAACTCCAGCTTCGCGTCGATTTCCTCAACGCTTTCAATCATCCCAACTTCCAGGTCACCTCGGGAACGCTCTCCAGCGCGAATGATTTTATGGGCGCCCCCAATGAAGGCACCATCACCGTAAGCTCTTCCGGCACAGCCACGTTTACCCCGATCTCCGCCTCGGAGTACGATGCCTGGGCAAAGCTCAACAATCAGCCGCTCTCAACCACCAGCGCGGGATCATCCCAATTAAAGGCCATTCAGACGATGGTAAACAACACGCGTCTGCCAAGCGGCGCTCTGCCCACCGACTTTTTCCATACGGGATTGCCCCAGGGCTTCGCAACCACGAACCCCAACTCGTTCGACATTCGGACGCTGAATGGATTCAAGCTGTACCGTTTGCGCCAGGCATATAGTCCCGGTTTTGGGCAACTGCGCGAGCTTGGGCTGCCCAGATACATTCAGTTCGGGTTGAAAATATACTTCTAAATTCTTCCCGAGCTCCGCTGACTTCTGGGGCGGGCGGGGAGATACTGCCCTGGAGGGCCTGAGTCAGGATGATACGAAAATGGCTTGCAGTTCTCATCATCGGCGCCACCATTGCTGTGGCGCAGGAACCGCCGCGCGAATGGATCGATTCCACCACTCATCACCGCATCGTTCGCTTGTCTGAGGAACCAGGCAGCTCAAGTCTGTATTTCCATCAGAACGCCTACACGGAAAAGGGCGACCTGATGGTCTTCACAACCAGAAACGGGCTTTCTGTGGTCGATCTGCGCATGCGCCAAATCCGGCCGCTGGTGGAGGGTCGCGTAGGCGATATCGTCGTCGGCAGGAAAACGCGCCAGGTATATTACTTCAAAGATGACACGGTATACACCACGAATCTCGACTCCGGAGAGACGCGCGCCATCGTCACCAAGCCGGAGCTTCGTTCTGGTTCAGGTCTTGCTGTGAACGCGGATGAAACACTGCTGGCGGGCAGCTTCGTGGAAGGGCCCACTGCGCTGCCCACTGGGTCTCCTGCGAGTACGGCGCCACGGGAGCGCGGCGACAACTATCCTGGTAAGGGCGAAATGATGGAACGCCGGCTCGCCGCCCGCATTCCAATGGCGCTCTACACCATCGACATCAGGACGGGCGAGGTGAAGACGTTCAACCACAGCACCGATTGGCTGAATCACGTCCAGTTCTCCCCGACCGATCCGAAGCTGATCATGTTCTGCCACGAGGGACCCTGGCATAAGGTAGACCGAATCTGGACGATTCATACCGACGGTACCGGCATTCGCAAGATCCACACGCGAACCATGGAAATGGAAATTGCAGGACACGAATTCTTCAATCCCGATGGAAAGATCATCTGGTATGACCTGCAGACGCCGAGAGCACAGGAATTCTGGCTGGCTGGCGTTGTGCTGGCGACCGGCAATGCGATTCGATACAAGGTGGAGCGGTCCGAGTGGTCGGTGCATTACAACGTCTCCCCGGATGGCAAACTATTTGCAGGTGATGGCGGCGGTCCGCATAGTGTGGCCGCTCCGGGCAATGGTCAGTGGATCTACCTGTTCAGGCCCGTGGCCGGATCGCTCCAGGCCGAGAAGCTGGTTGATCTGTCAAAACATGATTACCGGCTTGAACCGAACGTGACGTTTACCCCCGACGGCAAGTGGATCGTCTTCCGCTCCAATATGTTTGGACCAACGCACATCTTCGCCGTGGAATTGGCCAGAGCGCAGAAATAAGCGATGTTGCCCGCAGGCGAGATAATACTGTTAATTCGGTGGTATTGACGGCCCAGAGAGGGGCTATGGACGACGCGCTTAGAATCGTGCGCCCTCTTTCCCCCTCCATTCAGCGTGCGGCGGATGGAGTGGAAATTCCCAGATAGTTGCCGTAGCCGACGATCACTGTCGACGCCACCAGGACGAAGAGGCTGAGGCCAACCAGCCACTTGGTGCGCATACCGACGCCTCTCCATTCTTTGAGTGCGATGCCCCACAGAGTGCTAAATATAATGATGCTGGCCATGTGCAGCGTCCAACTGGAGAATCTGAATCTTCCCATTTTGGTTTCGCCCATGGTGTAGAAGAAGAACTGCATGTACCAGGTGGTTCCAGCCAAGGCCGAAAAAAGGTAGTTGGGCAGCATGGGGGCACGCGCCGGCTTCTCGTTGGCAACGGAAACGGCAACCGCCATTTCTTCGGCCGGAGCATCGGTAGCGGTTTCCAGAATGTACTCCTGATTTCGGGAAGGCACGTCCCCCCGGAGTTCCGAATGAAAATATTGGTAGCCAGTCCGATTGCGAAAGTTCAGGATTAGACACCAGATGAAGTTGGTTGCGAAGCCGCCCAGCAGCAGCACAACCAGCACCGGGAGTCCCTGCCATAGAGGCGGCGTGCCATGCCGGATGGTGAGTTCCTTGATCGGGTCCCCAGCCGCCAGACCATATGCAAAGCACGCACTCATAATGCCGCAGAAGGTCGCCACCACGAGCCCTTTCTTCAGGGCGAACTCCTTAATGGATGCGCGCTTCTCGCCTTCCGACAGCTCTCGCTCTTTACTCATGCCGGCCATGCCGGCAAAAACGATGCCGAGAATACAAGCGGCCACCCCTCCAAGAATCACCCGTCCTGATGTCGTGCCCAGCACCTCTGTAGCGAAGGTCCCCCGAAAGAGCGGAGGCATCAAAGTCCCAAATGCGGCGGTGTACCCGAGGGCGACAGCCATGCCCAGCGACATTCCCAGATAGCGCATCGTCAAGCCGAAGGTGAGACCGCCCAGACCCCATAACACGCCAAAGAAACATGTCCAAAAAAGGCTGCTTGCCGGGGCTTCCTGGAGGACACGAGTCAAATCATGGGTCAGCGCCAGCGCAAGGATCCATGGCACGACGATCCAACTGAAGAACCCGCCTACCAGCCAATATGTTTCCCACGCCCATACCTTTACACCTCGATAGGGCACATAAAAACTGGCTGAGGCGAGGCCGCCGAGCCAGTGGAAGAAAACTCCCAATGCGGGATTTGGATTCATCGAGCCACTCTCTTGCGAATTGTAAGCTTGGCGGACTATAGGCCGCAGATTGCTTTATGTCAATAGAAAAACAGTATTCCTAATGACATCCAAACTGATTTATACTGCCGCCAGCCCGGATTCACTCAGGTTTTCGGAGGCCAAAAAGACGAGTGCCTAAAACTGCTCCCAAACGGCTTTACCTGATCCCGGTCCTCTCCAAGGCCCTCGACATTCTTGAACTGCTCCAGGCTGACAATCGGCCGCAGAGCCTGGAGTCCATTTACGAACGGACCAGCATTTCGAAAACGACTGTTTACCGCGTCCTGAAAACACTTGTCCATCGAGGGTATCTTGCGCAGACGCAACACGGCCTGTATCGCGTGGTTGCGCGCCCGCGAAAGCCGCGCTTCGGTTTCGGCAGCGAGTCTTCAGAAATGCCCTTTTCAGTCGATGTCACGAAAAGCCTCAAATCGGCCGCGGCTTCCGCCGGGGTCGATCTGCTGGTGCTGGACAATCGCTACGATGCGGCTACCGCTTTAACAAACGCCGACGAGTTCGTGCGCCAACGTGTCGATCTCGTAATCGAGTTTCAGATCGATCAGCATATAGCGCCGATGATTGCCGACAAAGTGCATGGCGCGGGAATTCCGCTCATTGCCGTTGACATACCGCATCCCCACGCCACCTTTTTCGGCGTCGACAACTACCGGGTAGGCTTTGAGGCTGGCCAGTTTCTCGCGCAATATGCAAAAACGGCATGGGCAGGAAGCGTCCGTTGGGTCCTTGGCCTTGATATTGCCGGAGCAGGACCGCTGGTGCAGAGCCGTATTACCGGCGCATTCGCCGGCATCCGCTCCAAAATGCAAGCCCTGCGCGATGGTGCGTTTGTGTTGCTTGATGGCGAAGGTTTGCGCCAAAAGAGCTACAAATTGGTGCGCGAATTTCTGCGCCGCCATCCTGACGATCGCGGCATTCTGATTGCGACAGCCACCGATACCAGCGCTCTTGGCGCCCTCAAGGCGGTGCGGGAATTGAAGCGTGATAAATATGTAGCAATTGTGGGACAGGATTGCATTCAGGAAGCGCTGGATGAGATGAATGCCCCTGCGAGTCCTTTGATCGGGTCCGTATCTCACGAAGCGGCAACATATGGGCCACGATTGATCCACCTCGGTCTCGCCCTGCTTAAGGGAGAGACGATCCCACCCTATAATTATGTTGCGCATAAGCTGATCGTCTCCGATTCATTGACCAGACATGCGCGAACGGCCCGATAATTGGGCGGGCAAGTTTCCCGGAAGCAGGAAAAAATGCTGAAAAGGCTCGATATCGCTGCGCTAGAAAAAACAACAGCTTCGCTTCGGCGGGGCAGGGGCACTCGCACAATATTGTTTGCCCTGCTCCTTTCCGCCTCCGCAAATGCGGCCGGAGCCAAGCCCGTCCAACTCAAGTGCGACTCGCTGGTGAAGCCCCTCGGCATGGATGACAAACATCCCTTGCTATCGTGGCAACTACAAGACGATCGCTTTGGGGCCAGGCAAACGGCTTACGAAATTCAGATTGCCAGTACGCCGGCTCTGCTTTCCGGGGGCGAGCCGGACGTATGGGACAGCGAGCGCGTCATAACCGATCAGTCCGTAAATGTTCCTTATACCGGGCCCGCGCTGCAGCCGTACAAGCGCTATTTCTGGAGGGTGAAGGTCTGGGACAAGGATGGAAAGCTTTATCCTGAGAGCGATGCCAGTTGGTGGGAGACAGGGCTTCTGGATCCGGCCAATTGGCAGGCCAAGTGGATCGGGTATGAAGAGGAAGAGCACCGGCGGCTTCGAGAAGCAGGTGCGGTGTGGGTCACTAATCCAGGAAAGAACGATTACAAAGATTCAGGAGACACGCACCATAACTTCCGCTTCGTGTTTGAAGTGCCGGGGAACATTAAACACGCTGATCTCTTCGTGACCGGCGAAGAGACGGCTGCGGCTTGGGTGAATGGCAAGCCGGTGCTCAATGCTGACCCTCTACCCGCATGGAATCAGCTGCCGTGGAAAACGTACCGTAAGCAGGCTGTCAGCTCCGAATTGCATGCCGGCAAGAATCTGCTGGCAGTCGACGCGGTCCACTACGCGAGAAAAAATGCGCCTCCGGGTGCAAATCACAGCCGCGCGCCGATGAGTGCCACTCTGTATCTGGAGATGAGCGACGGAACTGTCCAGGTATTCAAAACCGGGGATCACGGCTGGAAATCTACACTTAATGCCACTGGTGATTGGTATGCGCCGCAGTTTGAAGACAGTGCGTGGAGTGAGGCTGTACCCTATGTACCGTCCGGGGAAGGCTTCGGAAGGGCTGACATGGGGCATCCCTGGCCTACCGGACCGGTGAAGTCTCTGCGTCGAGCTTTTCAGGTGAGCAAGCCAGTGAGCTCAGCGCGCCTCTACGCCACAGCTCTCGGCAGCTATGAGTTTCATATCAACGGCAAACCCATCGGGCATCAGGTCCTTGCGCCAGGATGGATGGACTTCAGAGAGCACGTGCCATATCAAGCTTACGATGTCACCGGCCAGGTGAAGGTGGGTCCCAACGCCCTTGCGGCCTATCTTGCCCCTGGTTGGTATACGACTCCCTTGCAGTGGTACCGGCAAGGCTATAACTACGGAAGCACACCGGAAGCATTGAAGGCGCAGTTGAGGATCGAGCATACGGACGGATCTGTGGAATGGATCGTCACGGATGGTTCCTGGAAGGCTGAGGTCTCTCCAATTCTCTTTGCCGAAATTTACGACGGCGAAACCTACGATGCGCGCCGTGCGCAACCAGGCTGGGACACGGCGTCGTTTTCCGATGCGCATTGGAAAGCCGTTCAACTGGTTGAACCAGCGGAGCCGGAGATTGTCTGGCAGTACTTCCAGCCGATTCGAGTAGAGAGGGTACTGACGGCAAAGACGATCACGAGTCCAAAACCCGGAGTCTTCATTTTCGACTTCGGCCAGAACCTTTCCGGGGTGGCTCGTATTCGAGCGCAAGGTCCTGCGGGGACTGACGTTCAGCTTCGCTTTGCCGAGGTGTTAAATCCTGACGGCTCGATGTATGTCGAGAACCTTCGGACCGCCAAAGCCACCGATCATTACATACTCGCAGGCCACGGAGTCGAGGAGTACCAGCCGCATTTTACCTTTCACGGATTTCGATATGTGGAGATCAGCGGTATTTCGACCAAGCCTTCCTTAGAGGATGTGCAGGCAGTCGTATTCCATACGGATGCGCCGTTCACGCTGGAGTTGCAAACCAGCAGCGACATGGTCAACAAGCTGTGGAGCAATATTCTTTGGGGGCAACGCTCAAATTTTGTGGGCTTGCCTACGGATTGTCCACAGCGAGATGAGCGTCTTGGTTGGTCTGCCGATGCACAGGTGTTCTGGCGAGCAGCCTCCTACAACATGGACCTTACGCAGTTCTCAAGGAAATTTTCAGGTGACTTGCGAGGAACACAAGTCGGAACTGCGATGTATGGCATCTTCGCTCCTGGAACGCTCACTCAGAATCCCGGATATGGAACTGGATGGAGCGATGCTGGAGTCATCATTCCGTGGACCGGATGGATACAGTACGGCGATAAGAGAATTATTGAGCAGAACTGGGATGGAATGGAAAAGTATCTTGCGGCAATCCAGGATGCGAATCCGGACTTCCTGTGGAAAAAGGACTACGGCATTCCCTTCGGCGATTGGCTTTCTCCCGAGGGGCCCACGCCCGAAGATCTCATAGCGACCGCATACTGGGCGTATGATGCGACACTCATGCGACAGATGGCCCACGCCTTGGGCCGAAGCCGCGATGAGGAGAAGTATCGCCGCCTTTTTGAAAGCATCAAGTCGGCGTTCAACCAGGCCTACGTTCGATCCGACGGCTTCGTGGGAGGCGTCGCCCCACCTCAGGTCTTTGCCTCGGGTACCGCGGCGAAACTCAGCAACAAACCAATCGATACGCAAACAAGTTACGTTCTGGCGCTCTACATGAATCTGCTGCCTCAGGAACTTCGCGAACTCTCCGCAAAGCGGCTCGTGGACAAAATTGCGGACAATGGCTGGCGACTCAACACTGGCTTTCTCGGCACTCCGTATCTGTTGGCGGCGTTGACCGATAGCGGTCACAGCGATGTTGCTTATCGTTTGCTGCTCAACACGCAGTATCCATCATGGGGGTACCTGGTTGAACATGGGGCCACCACCATGTGGGAGCGATGGAATGGAGACCAGATGCGCGGCGATCCCAGTATGAATTCCTATAACCATTACGCATACGGAGCGGTTGCGGAATGGATCTATCGCTATGCTGCGGGCGTGGACACACTGGACTCAGACCCGGGCTTTCATACCGTGCTTCTCCATCCCACCTTTTACTCTCGTTTGGCATCGCTGGACTTTTCGTATCGGTCTGCCTACGGAAAAGTGTGGTCGGCGTGGTCGATTGCAGGAAAGAACGTATCGTGGAAGCTGACGATTCCACCGAATGCTAAGGCCCGGCTACCACTCTCCTCGCGCAGAGTGAAAGCGGTCCTGCTCGACGGTGAACCTCTTGACCACAGCCCAAAGGCGCGTGTCGTGGAGAATGAGAATGGAGCGGAGGTGTTCGAATTGCCTGCTGGCGCCTACTCTTTTAAGCTGACGCTAGGGCCCTGATGGAAGCGGAAAGGGAAGAAGCCGTTCCCTTTATTTCTCTATTGAAACAATTGCCCTATTGTATTCAGCGGATTTTTTGCGTAATGTTTTGTTAAGGGGGGAAGACCTCTGCCAATGCTATCGCTCACTCGAAGCAGGAATGAAAGATGAAAGTCCTAGAAAAATTGCGGTACCTCGAAGACCGATGGGACCATCAAATTGCTGGCGAGCTTGACCAGGCGGAACTGCTTCGGTATCGCTCCAATCTATTAGGTTCCGATCTCCGCATCACCAATTTTGGCGGCGGCAATACCAGCTCCAAGATCAACCAGCCGGATCCTCTCGACGGCAGCGAACAAACGGTCCTCTGGATTAAAGGGAGTGGCGGCGATATCGGGAGCATAACCAGGGCGGGATTTGCCGCTCTTTATCTGGACAAGCTTCACGCTTTAGCCCATCGCTACCGCGGCGTGCAATACGAAGACGAGATGGTAGATCTATATCCTCTCTGCGCCTTCGGAAAGAACACTGTGGCCGCCTCCATCGACACGCCATTACATGCTTTCCTCCCTTTCGCCCACGTGGACCATCTGCATCCCGATTGGGGCATTGCCCTTGCCGCAGCGGCAAACGGTCAACAGAAGATGGAGGAATTCAATCGAAGGTTGGACCATAAACTGGTTTGGTTGCCATGGCAGCGGCCAGGTTTTGAACTCGCAATGATGCTGCGCGGGGCGGTGGACCAAAATCCGGGGTGCGATGGCATTGTCCTGGGCGGCCATGGTCTGTTTACCTGGGGAGAGACCCAGCGGGAATGCTACATAAACACTCTTACAATGATTGACCAACTTGGCCAATTCGTTCAGGAACATGTGGAGCGCAAGGGAAGCGCTATTTTTGGCGGCGGTCGCCATGAGACGCTCGGGAACCATCGCGAATTGGCCCTGGACATCTTGCCCTTCATTCGCGGCCGGGTTTCCCGCCATGGGCGGATGATTGGCAGCTTCAGCGATAGTCATGAAGTGCTCAATTTCGCAAACTCGAACGACGCGCCGTCCCTCACCCATCTTGGCACCAGTTGTCCGGACCATTTCATTCGCACCAAGATACGGCCGCTGTTCGTCTCCTGGAAACCGGAAACTGGTTTGAAGGATTTGCGCGAGGAAATCGATGCCGCACTGAAGCAATACCACTCCGAATACAACGAGTACTACGGCAGCTTTGCCCAGCCGGACTCTCCGGCCATCAGAAGCGCGGATCCGACGGTCGTACTCGTTCCGGGAATCGGGATGTTCAGCTTTGGCAAGAACAAGGCGGAAGCGCGCATTACCGGAGAGTTCTACATCAACGCGATCCACGTGATGCAAGGGGCAACCGCTCTCGGCAACGGCGCCGCGCCTGAGGTGTTGCCGCAAGCCGGTCCTGCCGCGCGCAGCGAGGAATTCTGCGTGTACTCCAATTACGTCGCCCTTCCGGCGGCGGAGGCGTTTCGCATTGAATACTGGCAGCTGGAAGAGGCAAAAATCAAGCGTCAGCCTGCTGAAAAGGAGTTAAGCCGGCGAGTGGTGCTGGTGGTGGGAGCTGCCAATGGAATTGGTCGCGCAGCCGCTGAGCTGGCGGGGCGTCTGGGTGCGCACGTGGTCATAGCGGACCGGGACGGCGCCGGCGCCAGGGAAGCAGCTGAATCTGTGCGGAAGCTTACCAGTATCGAGAACGTCGCCATCACATCCATTGACATACGTGAGCGCAGCGCAATCCGCCACGCTCTACGCGCTGCCATCGCAGCATATGGAGGAGTGGACATCATCATCAACACGGCGGCAATCTTTCCGGCTTCTCCGGACGGGCGCATTACCGACGAGCAGTGGGGACTCACGCTGGATCTGAACGTGACTGCCAACCACCGTTTGGCCGACGAGGCTTCTGACATTCTGCGGGAACAGGACCTCGATGCCTCGATTGTTTTAACCAGCTCCGCCAATGCGGTTGTCGCAAAGCGTGGAAGCGAGGCATATGACGTGAGCAAAGCGGCGCTGAGCCATTTAGTCCGGGAACTTGCGATTGCATTTGCGCCCAAGGTTCGGGTGAACGGAATTAGTCCGGCCACGGTGGTCAAGGGGTCTACCATGTTCCCTCGTGACCGCGTAATCGCCTCCTTGAAGAAATATCGGATCGAGTTCCCTCCGCAAGCATCGGATGAGGAGCTACGGCGTTTGCTGGCCGAGTTCTATGCCCAGCGGACCCTGACGCATATTCCCATCGAGCCCGAGGATTGCGCACAGGCGATCCTGTTCCTTGCCGGACCACACTCGCGATGCACAACGGGGCATCTCATCCCGGTCGATGGAGGACTGACCGATGCTTTTCTCCGTTGATGCATCTATTGGGATTATCTCTGAAACCGGGACCCGGCTGGCCACTCATTGATCGGAGGGGTTGCGGTGAAACGAGCGGTACTAGTCGCGGTGGATCTCGGGGCAGAGAGTTGCCGTGTGTCGTTACTGCGCTGGGTTGCCGGCGCCCCGGAAATTCGGGTCGTTCACCGGTTTTCCAATGCTCCATTGCGCCGGGCCAATACTCTGTGCTGGGACATTGAACGCATTATGCAAGGGGTGCTGGAGGGCTTGTGCGCCTGCGCTGCCATTGCGGAGGAGGGTATTGACGCCATTGGCGTGGACGGCTGGGCGGTGGATTATGTTCGCATCGGCCCCGATGGCCTGCCCCTTGGTAATCCTCTTTGTTACCGCGATGAACGTACCGTTACAGCGGAAAAGCAAGTCAAGAATCTGATCTCGCCAGAAGAGCTATACGGCCTCACCGGAATTCAGTTCCTTCGCTTTAATACGATTTATCAGCTCTATGCCGATCGGCAAAACGGAACCGATCCAGGTGTCCCTTGGATCAATATTCCCGAGTACGTCACATTCAGGCTGGGCGGCCGGAGAGTGGCCGAGTATACCAATGCGACCCATACGCAACTTGTTGGCTTGAAGTCCCATGACTGGTGTGAAGAAATCTTCGATCGGACCGGGCTGGACAGGACCGCTGCTCCGCCCATCGTGGGGCCCGGTTCGCTTGTTGGGTACGTCAGAGGAGCTCTCGCGGAATTACCCGCATTAAGAAATACTCGCCTGATCGTGCCGGCGTGTCATGATACCGCCTCGGCCATTGCGGGAATCCCCGCCGAAGGCGATGACTGGGCGTTCATCAGCTCGGGAACGTGGTCTCTCGTCGGTACGACGCTCGAATACCCCTGTGCCGGGACCGAATCATTTCGCAAGAACTTCACCAACCTCGGAGGGGCAGGTGGGAAGATCTGTTTCTTGAAAAACGTGAATGGAATGTGGCTCCTGCAGCAGTGCCTGGAAACATGGAAAGAGGAAGGCCATAACCTGACCATTCCGGAAATCGTCGATCAATGCGCAAGGCTTGGGCCCCCTGATACTTTGCTTGATGTTGACGATCCCGAGTTGCTGCTTCCCGGAAATATGCCGGCGAAGTTCAGCGCGCAGTTCGCGCGCCGAAAATTGAAAGCTCTCCCTTCGAATGACAGCGCCCGGATTGAAATTGCCAACCTGGTGTTGCATAGCTTGGCAGCGCGCTATGCGGAGGTGCTCGATGACGTCAGGGCGATCACCGGAAAAGCGGTCCGGAAGCTGTACATTGTCGGAGGCGGCAGCAAAAACACTCTGCTGAACAGGCTCACAGGCGAACGCACCGGCCTGAAGATCGTCACCGGCGCAGTGGAAAGTTCAACAATCGGCAACTTTGCAGTTCAACTTGCAACGCTTGATGTGGATTCGAGAGCACCGGGTGGGACCTCTTCTTCCGCGATCGCAGCATGGGCGCGTGTGCTTGCGTCTTTCTTAACGGCAGAGCCGGAAGCCGCCGCTCCGCTTTTGGCATGAAACAGGATATTCCAAGGAGACTTCATGACGAATAACAAGTCGGAAGCCGCGTTCGATGCGCTTGACAAACTGAAGATCGAGGTTCCGTCTTGGGCCTTCGCCAACACCGGGACCCGTTTCGGCAAGTTTATTCAGCCTGCGGCTGCAACCTGCATTGAAGAGAAATTCAGCGATGCCGCCCAGGTGAATGGAGTTACGGGCGCATGCCCTACGATGGCCCTTCATGTTCAATGGGATTTACCGAATGGCCTGCAGGACATTCCCAGGGTGCAGAAGCTCGCCCATCAGTATAGGATCCGTCCCGGGTCCATCAACCCTAATGTGTTCCAGGACCAGGAATATAAATATGGTTCTCTCGGGAATCCCGGTCCGAAGATCAGGCGCAGAGCTTTGGACCATATTCTTGAATGTATTGCTATCGCGGACGCGGTGGGAAGCCGGGACATCTCTCCATGGTTTGCCGATGGTTCGAATTATCCGGGAACGCAGAACATGCGGAAAAGGATCGGATGGTTTGAGGAAGGACTGAAAGAAGTGCACTCCGCCTTGCGGCCGGGCCAGCGCCTTCTGGTGGAATACAAGCCATTCGAGCCAGCGTTTTACCACACCGACCTCGCGGATTGGGGCATGGCCTACCTTCTTGCGAAAGGCGCGGGACCGCAGGCCTTGGTATTAGTCGATACTGGACACCACTACCAGTCACAGAACATCGAGCAGATCGTGGCATGGCTGCTGCATCACAATATGCTCGGCGGCTTTCATTTCAACGATCGCCGCTACGCGGATGACGATCTCACGCTTGGCTCCATCGATCCTTACCAGGTATTCCGCATTTTTCATGAGATTCTCATGTATCAGTGGGAGTTTGGATTTACCGCGGATGTCGCCTTCATGGTCGACCAGAGCCACAATCTCAAAGGCAAAATAGAAGCGATGATCCAGACGGTCTGCGTTGCTCAGGAACTTTACGCGAAAGCGGCGCTGGTGGACCATGGGCGCCTTTCCAGGTTGCAGGAGAGCTGCTCGCTGGTGGAAGCCGAAGAATGCTTCCGAGGCAATTTTTGGCACGATGTGCGCCCCATCGTGCGGGAATGGCGCAAGTCGCAGGGGCTTCCAGAAGATCCGCTACAAGCATTCAAGGAGAGCGGATATCTGGAGCGGATAACCCGCGAACGACGGGACCACAATGCCGGCGCGCTGACTTCTTACGCCTGAAGTCAGCATTGCGATCGGGGAACTATGATTGACTTTTTGCATTCGCTGAGTAGACATGTTCGCAAGCGGCGGTAAAAGATAGGATGAACCCCTGTACGATCCTCGAAACGGGAAGCCAATTAACAACATCCCGCCTTACTCCCAACTGCCTCATGGCTTTGACCGCCCGAGATTGGCGAAATATGAAGTCCCATTGTGTCCGGATCGAATCTCGTCGGGAGCCATCATCATTTGCGGGCGAATTCAGCGGAAGAGCTCTTTTCACATCAATCAATACAAACGCTCGTACCAAAGGCTGTGGCTTACGGGTACCGACATCGACCCAGCGTTTCTGGTAGAAGGACATGATTTGATCGAAGAGCTCCCCCGCGACGATCGCTTGAGATCTATCCTTGAACCGGCAGCCTTTGCGACTAAAAGGATCTACTACGTTTACCTCGACAGCAGCGTTCGTACGTATGTTCGCGGTGGTCCCGGGAGAGCGGATATAGGCAAAAACCAGGTGATTGTCGTCCCAAACCGCGATGGTTGCTTTGGGCGACAGATTAGGCGTTCCATCCGGGCATACGGTAGCAATGAATGCCAACCTCTGCTCACGGACAACCCGTTTCATATCCGCGCTGAGAGTCGATATCTTTGATTACGCCTCGGCTATCCTGGCCTTCCGGCATCTGCATCCGCGCTTCAGGATGGCGACATGAAGCACGCTTTCATTTCAGACAAAATATATGC
>CAZONJ010000056.1:0-20483 GCA_964581225.1 uncultured Terriglobales bacterium
CCGCAGCTCTACTGCGGCTTCTTCTTTCCACCCAAAAGTCCGCCCAGCACGCCGCCCAGACCGTTGCCGGATTGCCCAGACTGTGCGTTCTTGAGATTGCTTAACGATGAGGAGAGAGCGCCGCTGGAAAGCGCCGCTCCTACATTTGGCATGAACTTGGGATCGGAGGTGGTCCCCTGAATAAGGAATGGGATTCCTCCTTTGGCGCTGCCCAGCCCGACGGTGTTTGCCAGGCCGGCAATGGTGTTTCCGCTGTGGGCGAATTTCGCTACCATATTGAAGTTAAGCTGGTTCTTGGCGCCGATGGTCCCGGCCCCGGTAAGACTTCCCAGGTTGGCGATCACCATATCCAGCTTGTCCGCGCGGATCCCTTCCGGCGCGACCTGCAAATTCGAGCTTAAGGTCTGGATCAGAGTGTCCTTTCCGGTATTGATCCCAGCAAGCTTTGCAATTGAAGACAGCTTGGAGCCGAGATCAAATCCCGCAAGCTTGGTGTTCGAGATGTCGATCGGGCCGTAGGTAACCAGGCGATCCACCGGGCCATTCAGCGCCAGGTCCATGTTCGCCACCCCTCCCTGCAACGAGGCCCCCGCCGGCAAGACCACACCCACCGCGGGAAGTAGCCCTTCAATGTCATGTATCGGCATGCGGTCGCCTTTGACTTTCATGTGGACGACGGTCGATTCGCCCTGCGTGGCATAATTCCCGGCAACGTTTACGGTAGTGCCGCCAACGTGTAAATCGCCCTTGCTCAACACGCCGGCTTGTTTGCTCAAGTCGTAGTCGGTAGCGTAATCGACGGTCACCGGCTGCTTCGCTGGCGTCCCCGCTTTTACCAGCCGCAGTTGCGCGATTGTCGCCTTGCCTTCGGTATGGGCGGTCCCATTGCTGGCCTTGATTGTGCCGTCATAATCCAGAATGCCGGCGATGCCCGACGCGGGATCGACGAAACCAGTGGTGGCCAGGTCGAGGTGCTCAATCCTGATGCTCGCCGATAACGGGGTGAGCGCCATATCGGCCTGGTCCAGAGGACCGGCGTTCCCTTGGATCTTCAGCGTGCCATCCGGTGGCGTCTTGGCCTCCAGGGTGAAAGGGATGGTCGAACCGTAAGAGATATTGCTGGCAGTAAGGTTTACGTCGGTGTAAGTGTCCTGCTTCGCAGCAGCATGAGCGGTACCCACGGTGACCCGTCCGTTGACGATCTTCAACTGCTGTATCGATAAATTCTCGGCCGCGCCGGAAGGCGGAGTGTTGCCGGCCTTCGCTGGTCCCGCGCCCTTCTCTTGGGCAGAGGCCTTCGAGGGTGCAGCACCCTTGGGCGTGGCGGCGCCCTTGCCGCCGAGGGTGGAAAAGTTCCACTTGCCTGCAGGGTTGTGCAAAAGCGCCACTTGGGGCTGTTGGATAGTGAGCGACTGAATGCGCAAGGAACGCGAGGTGATCAAGGGAAGCCACTCGACGCCTACATTCAGCGATTTGGCCTGCAGGAAGGGGGAATTGCTGAAAGCAGGGTCATCGGCGATTGCGATGTCGGCGGCGGAGATTCCCCCGGCGAAGATGGAGAGATTGAGCTTCCCGATCTTTACCTCGCGTCCCAGCGAACTGCTGAGCTTTGATTCAATCTCCGGACGGAAGCGGTCGACATTTATAAATAAAGGAATGGCAAGCACGATGACGATCAGCGCGCCAATGACCGATCCAATCGCGATCAGCGCTCGTTTGTTTGTTGAGGTTGTTCCTGGCATATAGTTCCCTCGGATTGCGGGACGCAGAAGTCTTCTCAGAAGGGCGTCCCCGGAGTAGTTGGATGTTCTCAGAGCAGCCTATGATTTCTCGAAAGCACTTTTTCGGGTCAGTTTGAGGGCAGATCTGCATTCGAATCGCAGAACGCCAGATCCGCATTGCCTCTTCAGGGTTCTAAATTTGCTGGTTTGGATTATACTTCCCGCTATGAATCGGCGTTCGTTCCTCCTGCTTACGGCGGCATCCGCAGTCGCGCCTCCAACCAAGTTATTCCACACCATTGCCACCGCTGATCAGAACGATTCAAACCTGTGGTATTCGAGGATGCGGCGCTGCGGTCAAATCAACTACAACGAACGCGATCCGTTGACGATCAACCCTGAAGCCTGGGGAGACTACTGGGCTTCTCTGAAAGTGGATGCGGTGCTGTTGAACGGAGGAGGCATTGTCGCTTTTTATCCGACTCAAGTTCCCTATCATCATCGCAGCCAGTTCCTCGGCACGCGAGACCTGTTCGGGGAAATGGTCGCAGCGATGAAACGCCGCAGCATACGGGCGGTCGCGCGTATGGATTGCAATCTGGCTTATGAGGATGCGTTGAAAGCCCATCCGGAGTGGTTTGAACGTAACCAGGATGGATCGCCCCGGCCGCATGGCGAGTCCCCCTGGCTATTCTCCACGTGCATGTTCAGCACCTATTTCTCAGAGCAGATGCCGGCGATTTACCGTGAAATCAACCAGCATTACCGGGTGGATGGCTTCTTTACCAACGGCTGGCCATCTACCGGGGCCCTGGGTATCTGTTATTGCGAAAATTGCCGGCGCCTGTTCGAGAAGCTGGGAGGTGTGCCGCCGGCCGAAATCGATGCCTCCAATCCCCTTTATCGCAAGTACTATCAGGCGCAGATGGAGCGCGTGCTGGAGATCTGGCGTCTTTGGGACAGCATCGCGCGAGAGAAGAACCCGGAATCGGTGTATGTAGGCAATCTCGGTGGTGGGCTCGATACGGTAAAGGACCTGAAGCAAATCAGCCAGGCAGCGGCATGGTTCAACGCCGATCATCAGGGGCGCTCAGGCGAAACCCCGATCTGGAGCTGCGCCCAGCAAGGCAGGGTCGCTCAATCCGTCATGCAGGGCCGCACAATTACGAATGTAGCCGGCGCTTACAGCAATGCACAGCCAAACTGGCGGCATAGCTCGAAGGCATCCGCTGAATTGACCCTCTGGCTCGCACAATCTACTGCCAGCGGTATGGTGCCATGGTTTCACTGGCTCGGAGGCTCTCCCGAGGACACTCGCTGGCGCGAGGTCGGACGTACATTTTTTGAGTGGCTTGCTGCCAACGAAAAGCATTTCCGAAACCGGCATTCGATTGCCGATCTGGCGGTGCTTTACCCGCAGCGTACCGTGGCATTCTACTCCCGGACGGAGTCCCGACGACCGCGCTACCGCGGTACGCCTACAGAGTATCTGCAAGGGCTGTACTATGCGCTGCTGGAAGGACGTTTCGTCTTCGACTTCGTACATGAAGGAAACCTGGATGTGGCCACCCTGCAGAGATATCGCGCGCTCCTGGTCCCCAACGCTGCGTATCTCAGCGATGCGCAGTGCGGAGTGATTCGGCAATATGTTGCTGGCGGTGGCTCCCTGCTCGCCACTTTCGAGACCTCGCGTTATACCGAGTGGGGTGAGCCCCGGCCCGACTTCCAACTAGCCGACATCTTTGGAGTGCACGCGCAGGGCGAGGTCATCGGTCCCACAGGAAATAGCTATGCGCGCATCGAATCGCGCCATCCCATTCTCGAAGGCTTCGCTGGCACGGCCCTGCTGCCCGGAGCCGAGAACCGCGTTCCGGTACGCGCGGATTCAGTGCCGCTGATATTGAGCGTTGTGCCTGCATATCCGGCATTTCCGCCGGAGATGGTTTACCCGCGCACGCCACGAACAACCGAGCCAGCTGCAGTCTTTCGTGCGATAGGAAGATCGCGCATCGCCTATTTTGCCGGGGATGTAGATCGCACCTGCTGGCGCTCGGGAAATACTGATCTCAGCCAGTTGCTGCAGAACGCAATCCATTGGCTGCGCGGGCCAGATCCTCAGGTTGCAATCGATGGCGCCGGGCTTATCGAGGCGTTCGCATGGCAGACGGAGCCTGGCTATGCGCTGCATCTGCTCAACTATACAAATCCAAATATGATGCACGGGGCGGTCCGCCACTTTTATCCCCTGGGACCTCAGCAGGTGCGCTTCCGAGTGAATGGAGGCCGCGAAATCAAGAATGTGCGTGCGTTGCGCTCAGGAGCTAATCTCAACTTCCGCCATGAAACAGGGACTATTACCTTTGAAGTGCCCAGCGTCGTGGATTACGAGATTGTGGCGCTGGTTTAATTTTGTTTTGGCGGGTAGTGTCTCCCCTGCCATAAACACGAAACGGCGGCCCAGCGATGCCGAATACCCGTGGACGCTCGTTTGTGGCCGAGAAGCTCAGATATAGATGGGAAGAAACCAGCCGTCAGCCTGATTTTCAACAGAATTCCTGCGTCTTTTGCTATCTTATGTGCGTCAATAGAGTCGAATGAATATGGCCATCGGCCAACTCGTGAACTGGACCAGCCGCGAAAACGCTGAGATCGCGCGCGGGCTTCGCCGCCGTGATCCCGATCTGCTCGATCGATTGATTGAGCAATATCAGCACAGGCTGTTGCGTTATCTGCTTTATCTCACTGGAAACAGAGAGCTTGCCGAAGACTTCTTTCAGGAAACCTGGATGCGGGTGCTGCAACGCGGTGCGCAGTACAACGGCAAGGCCAGGTTCGATACATGGTTGTTTGCCATCGCGCGCCACCTCGTCATCGACAACTCGCGCAAGAAGACGGCATCCAGCCTGGAGGCATTGCAGCAGGAGCGTGAAGGCGAGGTTCCCTTCGAAGTAGCCGCTAAAGGCCCTACTCCATTTGAGTCATTAGCCACCACGGAAAATGGCGAACGCGTGAGCGCGGCGCTCGCCCAGCTTGACCGCTTACACCGCGAAGTGCTGGTGTTGCGCTTCCATGAAGAGCTGACACTGGAGGAGATTGCTGGCATTACTCGGGCCCCGCTTTCGACGGTGAAGTCGCGTTTATATCGGGGGCTGGCGGCATTGAAGCCGATATTTGCCGGGGTGCGCGCGTGAAAACAAAAATCCATCAACGCGCCCTTGAGCTCTCCGCCAAGTCATTGGTTACGGAATTGAATCAGGACGATCGGAGCTGGCTGGAAAGGCATGTGGCGGCCTGTGAGAGTTGCGCCGAAGAGATCGCGGTCCGAAACGAGTTGCTGGCGCAGATGCGCTCCATTCCGATTTCGGCCCGGGAGTGCCTGGTCCACAGCACGCAACGCCGGATCCGTGAGTGCTGTGTTCAGATGCGGCTGCGGCAGACGCGAATGCGTCCGATTTGGATCTCGTGCGGGCTGGCCTCGTTTTGGGCGTTGTTCAGCACCCCCTATCTCTGGGAGGAGTTCGATGCGATCGGGCACATGATGCGCGTTCCCGATATGCTCTGGCAGATGGCATTTCTGGTCGCCTGGTTTACCCCGGCCATGACTGCTGCCGCCGTAGTTTTCTGGCTGCGTCCAAAATTGACTTCCGCATTGCAGATGAGAGAAAGCATTGCCGCATAATGCAATAAGGAATGGGTCCCCAGGAAGCATGGAAGAACAGAAACCACAAATAAGCGAAGATATCCGGTTGATCCCGCTGTGGTCGATTGTGCTCGCCGTCCTTACCTTTGCCGGCACTCAATACGTCGCCCACACCTATCTGGCCAACCATCAGCACAATCTCCTGCCCAAGCCATTCCATGTCTTCTGGACCATCTCCTGGGGGATCATGACCTCATTCTTCGTGCTGATGGTGGGCTACGTCACGCGCGACGCTAAGCGGCGCGGAATGAATGTTGGGCTCTGGACCCTGCTTGTCATCTTCATGCCCGGCGCGATTGGCCTGGTTGTCTATTTCCTGCTGAGACAGCCGCTTTCCGTCCGCTGCCCGCAGTGTTCGACCGAGTTGCAACCCGGTTACAACTTCTGTCCTCAATGTCATTTTCAACTCGCTCCGACCTGCCGGGAGTGCCAGCATACGGTGCGCATTACCGACACCTTCTGCGGATATTGCGGGGAACGGCTAGTGCTCAGCAGCCACAGCCAGGTCACCCCAATGCAATATTAGGCCCTCGCCGTTGACCTCCTGAATCCGGCATTCATATACTGAGAACGGGCTGCGCGGGCTTTCCCCCATTTCTTTGCAGCGCCGAACGAGCTTTCATGCCGATTTCCGCTCTCATCGTCGACGACGAAAAACTTGCCCGCGAGGAGCTTCAGTTTCTGCTGAAGCAGGTAGGAGACGTGCAAGTCCTGGCCCAGGGTAGCAACGGCGTGGAGGCAGTAAACCTGATTCGCGAGCACAATCCGGACCTCGTTTTTCTCGATGTGCAGATGCCCGGATTGGACGGCTTTGGCGTGATCAAGAAGCTGGTGGACAAGAAGCAGCCCATGCCACAGATCGTCTTTGCCACCGCCTACGATCAATATGCGGTGAAGGCCTTTGAGGTGAATGCCATCGATTACCTGCTCAAGCCCTTTGACAAGAAACGGGTGCAGCAATCGGTGCAGAAGGCGCGAATGAAGCTGAATTCCGCCCCGTCTTCCACCGACAAACTTGAGTCCCTGGTAAAGATGCTGGAGTCTCAGCGCCCGCAAAATTCCAAGATTCTGCTGCGGGCCGCCGGACGCCTCATCCTGGTAGACCAGAAGGACGTCTGCTATGCCTCGATTGAAGAGGGGACGATCACCGTCGTAACGTCCAGCATGGAGGGGCACTCCAACTGCCGCACCCTCGAAGAGCTCATGGAGACCCTGGATCCCAATCACTTCTGGCGGGCGCATCGCTCGCATGTGGTCAATATCAACCGCATCAAAGAAGTGGTGCCCTGGTTCAAGAGCTCTTACCAATTGCGCATGGACGACCGCAAGCAGAGTGAAATTCCGGTAAGCCGCGCCCAGACCAGACGACTGCGCGAGCTGTTTGGCCTCTAGCGCGGGGATCCATGTTAATTTTTTGATAAACAATGCCTTGGTAGACGCCTACTTTGCAACATTCCGGAGTACCAGCAGCATCTTTCATATATACCGAGGACCTGCGTGCTCCGCCTTTCTCTGTTTACTGTATTATTATTAACTTTTCTATCAATGGGCTGTGGAAGAGGGTTAGTCACTCGTTTCAACAATCCCTCTCCTAACCCAGGGCCGGCAGGGCCCTCCCCTGCGCCGACCCCTACGCCCGCGCCAACGCCTGCTCCTGCGCCCGCACCCACGCCTGCCCCAACCCCTACGCCAACTCCAACGCCTACGCCCACCCCTGCTCCCGGTCCATCCACGTCAGCGCCCCCGGTAATCGCGCCCAAAATCGTTACCGTGAAGGCGAATGCAGCGATCCAGGGAGTAGACATCATTACCGGCCATCCCAGCACTTCCCCGGCCATCAATGCGTTGGATCTGGGGAGGGGAAATACCGCGTCGAATGTGGGTACGGCTGTGGACCGCGGCAGCAGCGAGACGGTGCTTCTTTTTGGCCCGGGTCTTTCCGGAGACATGACCATAACTATCTCCGGGCCAAATGACATTACCGTGAGCAATCCAGTCACGATCAAATCCACCAACAGCACCCCTGGAATTCAATTCAATATCTCCGTTCCGGCAAATGCCGCAGTCGGCGCGCGGACCGTGTTTTTACAGAGTGGAAATGACATTACCGCATTCACAGGCGGTCTGGAGGTCCAGTGAAAGCCGCATCGGCCAATCTAGCGCGCCAGTGTTTTCTGGTCCTCCTCCTGGGGGCTTTGCTCTCCGCGACCACCGTGATTCCGATGTCCATTGAAGAGCTCACCAGTGCGGCGGATGTTGTGGTGCGCGCGCATGCCACCGAAGCCTGGTCCACGTGGAACCCGGAGCGCACCCTGATTTACACCTATACGCGTTTTCGGGTGGAGGAAACTCACAAAGGCCGCGCCAGCGCCGTAATTACAGTCAAACAGTTGGGCGGCAGCGCCGAGGGATATACCCAGCGCGTCGCCGGCGTGCGCGCATGGAGCCCGGGAGACAGCGCAGTTCTCTTCCTGCGCCCCAGCGAAGCCCGGGACGGAACATTCGTCGTGGTGGGTCTCATGCAAGGTGATTTTCGCATTCATTATTCGCCTTCCGGAGAGAGGGTCGCGAGTAATGGAATGCCCGAGGCCGCGCACGACGAGGTGAGCAGCTTTCAGCCCTCGACCAGAGAGATGGGCGCATATACAGGATCGCAGCTCTCAGCTTCCGATCTGGAAATGCGTATCCGCAAGGCGGTGGACCGCGCAAAGGAGACGCAATGATCGGGCGATTCCACTGCCGGAAGAAGAGAGTTTCACTCTGGAACCTTGGGCTTCTGCTCGCGATCGGGACCATGCTCTTTCACGCCCGTCCTGCGTCTTCCTACCTGGCCCAGTTGCAGGTCCCGCCAACCGCTTCCAATCCCGGCATCCACTGGGACAACTCCGCCTTCCCGATCGTCTGGAGCCCAAATCCTCAGACCGGATCGAACATCTCCGGAGACCGCGACGCGGTTGCCGTGATCTCGCTTGCATTTCATACCTGGACCAGCGCTCCGAATGCCTCCCTGTCGGCAACTCAGGGAGATTCCACCTCCGTTTCCTCTCCCGGTAACGACGGAATCAATCTCATTTGCTTCACCTGCAGCACGGACTTCAATAAGGACACGACCACCCTTGCGGTCACCGTTACCACCTCCGCGGATGCGGCGATGGTTGGCCAGAAAGACAAGAATGGCAGGCAGATAAAATTTGCCGGGCAGATCCTGGATGCGGACATCCTGTTTAATCCCGCAGTGACATACAGCACGAACAATGGGGGCCCGGAATCCGGGGCCAGTGACCTGCAAACCGTAGCCACCCACGAAATCGGCCATTTTTTTGGACTCGATCACTCCGCGGTGGCGCGCGCGATCATGTTTCCCTACTCCCCCGGTATGGAGCGCACGTTAAGTTACGATGACGTAGCTGGGATCGCGATGCTTTATCCCAAGGGTGTGCCGGACATGCCCACAGGCAGGATCAGCGGGAAGGTAAGCATGGCAGATGGCTCTCCGATCTTCGGGGCGCATGTATTTGCAAATTCCACGACGGGCGCAGACCCATTCGCCGCCTTCAACTCTCCAAAGGTCACCATTCGCAAGACGCCGGTCGGAACGCTCACCCTGCCGGATGGGACTTACACCATCCGCGGCCTCCCGCCAGACGCTTATGTTGTGGCAGCCGAGCCGCTCGATCAGCCGGTGCAAAATAACGATGTTTCGGATTATGCTCCTACATTCCAAGGCAACGGCGCAACCTTGCAGACCAACTTCACTACCCGCTGGCACTAACAAAAAAGACAGCCCGCAGCAACCGGAATTGCTGTGAGCTGCCTTGGGCGGGATGCTCTTCCGCTGATTGTTCGCTGGTTAGCTGGCGTCCTCCCAGCTGAAAGCTGTGGTTATAAAGTTCGTCTCGGTGCCAAATGAAGTTCCCAGGTTACGGTCATAATGGAGGGCGCCATTTCCGCTGAAGCTGACTGAGCTTCCAATTACCGATCCCATTAAGGCGCCGTTGCCGCTGATAGCTACAGCAGCATTGGGCGCATAGGCCACGACCTGAGTTGTGCCATTTCCAACCACAGAGCAAGCTGCGGTGCCGTTGTAGTCAAGTTGGAACTTAGCAGCGGTATCTCCGGTGCCCACATTGGAGATGCCATTTCCGGAGATGCTGAAGCCGCTTCCAGTGCTGGCAAGAATGATCGTCACCTGCGATCCGGGAGGACTGACTGTGAGTTGTCCATTTCCGGAGATGGAGAGGCTATTCATATAGTAGGTACCAGGACCGATGGTCATTGCGCTGGTGATAGATACAGGCCCATAATTAACCCCCGCTGTAAGTGTGCCGGCGAAAGCTGTGGTGGCGCCGGCCGGTACGTCCGGCGCTGCCGGCAGATTGGTGATTGGCGCTACAGGGAGCACCGTGCCAGCTCCCGCGCCGCTAGGCGCCGAGCAGCCTGCATTTGGGTTCCACTCGTCCTTTCCATTCACTGTGCCAGGACCGGAAATAGTGGTCGAACCGTTCGAGCCTACATCCCCAAAGGCATTCAGGTTGTTGGTGGTCGCATTCCACGGTCCATTCCCGGAATCATAGCTATTGGAGACTCCGTTTCCGTTGAGCGTTATTGCACTGCAGCTGTAGGAATTGCCGAATGCCGCAAACCTGGCGACTGGATTGAGCATGGTCTCGACTTGCAACCTCACAGCTTCCTGTGCGGTGTGGAAGCTGGATGCCAACTTTCCTTGTGCGGTGATCTTCCAGGACTGCAGATACCCGGTCCCTCCACCCAGCAGTGTGACTTTTGTGAGCGTCATAAGCTGGGCTGTAACGGTATAGCTGCCGGTGCCATTGGGAAATCCCGAGACGTTGGTCCCGTTCGCGCTCGAATTGAAGAAATTCGCAAAGTTCGTCCGCAGGGTGTTATTGATGTCGTCGGGATAAGTGGAATTGGCGACTGTGGTCGAAAGATAGACGCAGCCGACAGTGACCGGGGGGGATGCGTAAGGGGAACACGTCGCCGCCGCCAGGGCCACGGGATACTGTGCAGTATCGAATTTTGTAGGGTCCGGGTTAGTCACATTGTTTGCCAGCCAATCCACGGTGCTCTGGGCGCCCGCCTCCGCGATATACCGGGCTTCCGCGAGCTGCCGGTAATTGGCGGTGCTTATGATCTCAGTGTTGGTGACAAACACCAGGGCCGCAGCCAGCGAAGACAGCACCAGGATGAGCAGCAGCGTAATAATCAAAGCAACGCCCGTTTCCCTGTTCTTCCGAATCGATTTGTGACGTGAGGTCGTCATTGTCTCCTCCGTTTCTTTTGCTTCGCTCCTGCGCCTACTGTGGAAGCCATGAGGGGGTCGTAGGCCGGGCCAGGGTTCTTCCGCCCTGGGCGTTAAGCGCCAACTGGTAGGCGCCATTGATGTTTCGGGGCGAAAGATCCAGGAACGACTTGGTCATGGTCAGGTACTGCTGGGTCTGCGGATCTTTCTGCGCGGTCTGCACCGTAAGTGTCAGGCTTATATTTGTGGTGTAGGTATAGGTCACGCTGGTATTGTCCGGCCGCATCGTAGTCGCCGTGCTGGAATTAAATTGAAAGCACGGAGTGGGAGTGGTGCCACCCGACGGGAGGGGATTCTGCAGGATCGATTCCACCAACGGAACAGCCGCACTTTTCGAACTGGCATTGATCTGGGTGGACGACCGGGTAAGGCTGGGCACCGTGACGCCGTTGATTGTGTAGGCCCAGTCGCACTTATACTCCACCAGGTAGAGGTTTCCGTCGGCATTGACGTCTCCGATAATCTGCAGGATATCGCAGCAGGTAGCGGAACTATAGGGGCTTGCTGGAGGCACAATCCCTTCGGCAATCGTGCCAATGGCATAGATGGGCGTACCCTTGACGTGATTTTTAGCGAATACCGCAGTAATCGTATTCTTTGAAGTGTCGACTGCCGTTATCACTATAACTTCCGCGTTTATTCCGGTATCAACCTGCAGCTGTTCATTCGGATAGAATAAAGCCGCGTTTCCTACGGAAACTGCCTGGCTGCTTCCACTGGCAATGTCCGACGAGCTCAAAGTCGTGTTCAGAATGCCGTCTACGGAGTTAATCAGGCCAGCTTGCGAGATCTCCTGCGTCATCAGCTCCACCGCGCCCCTGACTGTGGAGTGCATATCGCTCGTGAGTTGGGTAGTGCGGTAGTTTCTCTGGTAATACCCCATTAATTCGAAGGCGGCGCTTGAGATCACCAGCAGAATGGCAAGCCCTGCCATCAACTCCAGCAAAGTGAAGCCGCCTTCCGCGCGGGTTGCCGTTTTATGGATGGTTTTCATCGGATCATCCCCTAGAAGTTGGCCTTAATGCAAACCAAGGTGGTGGAAGGCAGAGCGCCCTGTGCATCAAGTTTGTAATTCGCCCACGCAACCACTGTGACCGTCTTCAACCTGCCTGTACTGTTCACCGTGATCTGCCACTGCCGGGTATAGAAAGCCCCCGTCGAAGTGGTCAGCAAATTGCCTTGTTTATCCAGATAATCCACGTAGCCGGTGACCGGCGAGCCCTGGGTTATACCACCGCCAACCGATAAGCCCTGGCCTCCGCTTGAGGCGGTCGGAAACTTCGTTGTATCGGAAGCGGTATCGGTGAACGCCAGGGCCATTAACTGCTCCATCTTGTCCTGGGCGTACTCGGTAGTGCGCGTCGCATCTTCGCCCTGCCCTGCGTTCCTGCCCAACATAACGCTGAACAGTGAGAGCAGGCCGGCCACTGTCGTCACCAGAAGTGCGGCCGCAATCATGCTCTCGATCAGGCTGATGCCGCCCTCCTCGCGAAAGCGCTTGAGAGACCGCCGAATTTTGAATTTGGAAATATATTTCATAAGGTCCTACTGTGCGATCCAGCTATTCTGATATTGAAAAATGCTCGTCCGCCCGGCCAGCGTGACCACAATTGCGTAAGTCTGGTTCGTCGCGGTATTGCCTTTGTCCTTCAGGTAAATTGCGTAGCCCCCGGTTGGAACATGGGAGCTGCCGGAGACATTCACCGGAATGCCCCTGGAGTTGAAATAAACCTGTAAAGTCTCCGTGGGAGAGGATTGCGTGCTGTCCGGGGTCGGAACTGTCGAAATGCTTCCGAAGCTGAAGGTGACGTTGGCCGGAAGCGGCTGCGCTGAGTCTTCCAGAGTGCAGGTCAGGCTGGCGGTACAAAGTTCGATCTGGCAACTTGCCCTCGCTCCGGTAATCCCGTTCATGTCAGTGCAGTTCAAGCGCGCCAACGAAAAATTCGAGGCGGCACGGATCTTGGTCTCCGCCAGCATCGAAGCCACCATGCGCGCGGCCCCGCTCATTTTGTACGCCTGCTGAGCCGAGGTGAAATATGGAATTGCTATCGCCGACACAATCAGCAAGATAGATACTACGGTGGCCAATTCGATCATGGTAAAGCCACCTTCCCTGCGCCTGCAGGAGGGTGGCGAAATTACTCCATATTCTTCCGTGATGACCTTGCGCATACGCCTTCTCTCCCCATGGAGGGGCAAAACCTTCATCTCTGGATAATGATAGCCAGAAGGGATGCGCCGAGATAATTACCAAAGTGTATTCAGGCAAGGCCAATTGGAGAGGAATAGAAGGTGACCTACAGGGGAACGCAACTCCCCGGATTGGCGGCTTTCCCTGGGTTTGAGGAGGGCCTTCACTAATGATTCAGGCTATGGAATGCCCAGGCACGCAGCACCATGAATGGCGAACAAAAAGCGTATACAGTCCACGCGCTCGGCTAGCATCTGGCGCGCTGGAATCGTGGACAACCTGCAAAGCCATCTGAGACCCCCTTTTGACTTCTCTACCCTCTGTGGTGAAAACTCACCGAATCTCGCGGAGCGCAGGGTAAAGCCGCCGGTATGCCCCATATCTCCGGTTCATGAGCTGTACGACTTCGCTCCTCGGCTCGATCCGCTGCGCCACGGAGACGGCCACATCACATGCCTCGTCTACCGATGGCCATACCCGCGCACCCACACCTGCCAGCAGCGCCGCTCCATAGGCAGCCCCCTCTTCCGAGGCAATGATTTCTACCGCCTGCCCGTAGATGTCTGCCTGGATCTGCCTCCATAGCGGAGAGCGCGCGCCTCCCCCGCCCAGCCGGATTCTTTCCACCGGCACCTTCATCTCCTCAAAGATGGTCAGGGTATCGCGCAGGCTGAAGGCAACGCCCTCCAGGATGGCCCGCACGATGTGGCCGCGTCCATGGTTAGCCGCTAAACCGGCCAGGGCCGCTCGCGCATCGGGATCGAGATGAGGGGTACGCTCTCCCATCAGGTAGGGGGCCCAAAGCACGCCATCGGCCCCGGGAGGAATGCCGTCCGCCTCTTGGCAGAGGCGCTCATAGGGATCGCGGGGGTCTTGTGCCCCGGCGCCGAAGCGGTCGCGAAACCATCGTAGCGAGAGTCCCGCAGCCTGGGTCACGCCCATCACATGCCAGCGCGAGGGGATGGCATGGCAGAAGGTATGCAGGCGTCCATGCGGATCGAGCGCTGGACGATCGGTGGCCGCGAAGACCACGCCTGAAGTGCCGATAGTGGCGCTGACGCTTCCTGGACGGACGATTCCCATACCTACTGCCCCGGCAGCCTGGTCGCCAGCCCCTGCAACCACGGGAGTCCCGGCGCGAAGGCCGGTGGCTTTTGCCCCCTGCTCGCTGATGCGAGCGCAAATCTCCTGCGACT
The DNA here is from genome assembly GCA_964581225.1 of uncultured Terriglobales bacterium. Taxonomy (GTDB): domain Bacteria; phylum Acidobacteriota; class Terriglobia; order Terriglobales; family Acidobacteriaceae; genus CAYTQA01. The sequence goes on from CAZONJ010000056.1 coordinate 14,129, forward strand.
CGTAGACTTTGGGCAGCGAAGCTTCCTTGATGCCGGTAGCGGCGAGCACCTCTTGCGACCAGCGGCGCTGGGCCACGTCCAGCATCAGGGTGCCGGAGGCCTCGGCGACATCGATTGCATGTTCGCCGGTAAGGCAAAAACGCACGTAGTCTTTGGGAAGCAACAGGCGGTGAAAGCGCTTCCAGATGGCCGGCTCATGCTCGCGGACCCAAAGCAGCTTGGTCAGTGTGAAATTAGTGAGGGCGGGATTGCAGGTAAGTTCAATCAGGCGGCTGGCGCCGATCGTCTGGGTAATTTCCTGGCATTGTTCCGCCGTGCGCTGGTCGCACCAGATCAGGGCGGGGCGCAGGACCGAATTATTCGCATCCAGCAGCACCGCGCCATGCATTTGGCCGGTGAGACCGATGGCCCCAATCTCGCCGGCGGAGATTTTGCCTTGCTCCAGTGCCTTTCGAATAGCGATGGCGCAGGCGCGCCACCAATCATGCGGCTCCTGTTCCGCCCAGCCGGTATGCGGGGAGGCAAAAGCGGCATGCTCTTCAGTAGCCGAAGCGATGACCCCGCCCTCTTCATCCACCACCACTGCGCGGGTCCCGCCGGTGCCAACATCAATTCCAAGCAGTCTGATAACTAGTCTCCTTCGTTTACCCGATCGGTACATGCGCTGGAGTCTCAACATCTCCGCGCATGGCTTTTGACGATGTTCTGCAGAGAAAAATTTCGGGGCGATTTTGTCCCCGGTGAGCAAATCAATCTGTCTAAATATACTGGAATCGTGTTCTGCGGAACCGCAGTAAAATGACTAACAGCTCCCGAGTTCGAGGAACTTGGGGAGGAGCGGCCCCATGTTCATGCAATCTAAGACTGAAGGGCTTCCCCAGCGCAAGTTTTCACTTATCGCATCCGCGGTATTTCATTGCGCCGTTCTCTTGCTCATGGGGGTCCATTCCCGTCCAACTTTCATCAAACCATCTTCCATTGCTCATGGGGACTTTAGCACGGCGAAGCTGGTTTATCTCTCCCCCGCGATCGCCAATTCATCGCCCGCGGGCAGTCAATCAAAGACATCATTTACATTTTCGGCGAGACGCGCTCGAACTGCGCCAGCGAAGGCGAAGACGATCGCTCCAAAGCCATTGCAGCCTCGCGCCAACGATGCCCCTGAGAACGCGCTGAAGGCAGGTTCTCCATTTGGTTCGGCCTTTGATGGGCCTACGAGTGGCGAAGAGGTCAGTCCGGCGATCCCGCTGGTCTTTCCCGACCCGTTTGTTTCCAGGTCGGAGATCCCCTCCGGTGTCCAGGGCGACATAATCGTGGAGATCACCATCGATGCGCAGGGCAACGTAATCGATACCAAACTACTGCAGAACTTTGGCTATGGAATCGAAGAGAAGGTGCTTGCGGCATTGCACAACTGGCGCTTCCGGCCAGCTACCCGGGACGGCAGGGCCATCGCTTCGAAACAGGATGTTCACTTCCACTTCCCTGCTTAAAGCCTCCCATACAGCAGGATTTCGGCTACGGCCTGGCTGTCTGTAATTGCGAAAGCCGCTGCAGGGCGGCCTCGCGATAATCGGAGGCGATGGACGCCTCTGCCTTGAATTCCGCCCGCGCATCGTCCGTCCTCCCCAACATCTGCAAGCACTCGCCGAGGGTAAAGTGCAGTCCGGGACGGTCTGGCGCGACGGCGATCGCCTGGCGCAGCGGTTGTTCGGCCGAAGCGGCATCTCCCATGCGCAGCCGCGTCTCGCCCAGCATAAACAGCGCCCTGGGGGCGGGTGCGATTTGGACCACGTGCTGGAGCGTCCGTTCCGCCTGCGACAGCTCGCCACGCTCCAGATACGTCAGGGCCAGGCTGAAGGCGGGCCGCGGATTGTTGGGCGCAATTCGCACTGCGTAGGACATCAGCGCAAGGTCATTCTGCCAAGCCGGACTTTGTACCAGCAATGCGGCAATATTCAGCAGCACCAGTGACGCGGCGAGCGCAACTGAAATGATTCCAGGCGAGGTTTTACCGGAAGGCCTTCGGTGAAGGTCGTTCTGTCCATGACCGCCAAACAGCAAGTGCCCGGCCAGCAGAGCGAAAAAGACGGAAGGAATATACAGGAAGCGGTCATGCATGATCTCCCGAAACTGAAAGATATTCAGATCGAGGACCGGGATGATGGAGATCGCCATTGCCAGAATGCAGAAGCGAATAAGGCCGCCATTGCCGAGCATCCGGGATGCGAAATAAGCGGCTGCGGCGATCGCGGCCAGCGCCAGCAGCGGCAGCCAGAAAGCTGCATTCGCCGCCGTGACATACGAGCTGTCGTAAAACGGACTCAGCGGCGTAGGCGCCAGCAGATGGCGGCAGTAACCGAGCAGCAGCGATGGCCAGGTAAAAATTAAAGTGGAAAACGGCAGCTTCGACTCGTTATAGATAAATCCCGTATAAACGAAGTGCCGAATCGTGACATACACCAGACCGGTGCAGCTCAACCCGGCAATGATCGGGAGATTTTTCCGCAGGATGCGAAAGCTCCAGCCGGCATAGCTGAACTCATAGGCCAGCAGGAGAAGCGGCAAGATGATTGCGGTCTCTTTGATGAGCAGTCCGGCGAAGAAGCTCAGGCAGGTGGCAGCCAGCCATCTTGTTTCCCTGGCCTCGCGATAGCGCAGATAACATAGGATTCCCACCAGAACGGCTGAGGCGACCATCGGCTCGGCCAGCGCCGAAACCCAGGCTATGGCCTCCAGATGGGCGGCGTGGACCGCGAATAGAAGGCTGGCAAAGAGCGCGACCGAGCTTTTTTGCGAAAGCCGCAGCGCCACGCGATACACCAGCGCGCAAGCGAGCGCATGAAGGAGGAGGCTGGTCAGGTGGTATCCCCAGGGATGGACCCCAAAGAGCCGGAATTGAAAGAAGATGACCAGCGAGGTGATGGGCCGGTACATGGCCGTCGTCGGATCCAGCGGGCCCCAAAGGACCTGCGCGAGCGTCTTCCATGATCGCAGCGAGGCATTGCCGACGATGGCATACGCATCGTCCCACACGAAGCCATACCACAGCGTCGGTAAAAAGATCAGCGCGCCGGCCAGCGGGGCAAGCCACGCGGAAATCCGCTCCAGCATCTTCGTCTTCTGCGGAGCTGTCTCAGCCCTCGCTTCTATCAGCATCTCTGTCTGCATGGTTTTTGTGCGGACCCGCTCCGATTGGCCGCCAATTCCGAAATCTTGCAGGCATTATAGGGCCATTCCGAGGAATCCTATAGTTCCGCTTTTGGCACGGGGGTGGATGCCCGCCAGTAACTTTGCGGCGCGAGGAATGGTTCAATCACGGGGGCGATCTCGCCTATCGGAAAACTGAAGGTTTTGATTTTTGCAGAACGATGATAGCTGCCATCCTCGCCTATTCCAAGCGGGGATGGCCGAAAACCTCGAGAACGCTGGTCAGCAACTGCTGCGGGTCTGCGCCGGGAACGAGGTAATCGGCGCATGCCGGCCTGCGGCCATTCGTCGCCGTGAGTCCGGTGACGGCAAAGATCGGCTTCCTCGGATAGCGTTCTTTGAGGGATTCGCAGATCTCTTCGGCGATTTCGGTGTCAGGGATGTAGTCGAGGACAAATCCATCAACATCGAATTTTTCGGCAGTGGAATAGGCCTCCTCGGCAGTGTATGCCGTCAGGACATTGAAACGCCCGACCTCCAGCACCAGCTTGCGGCTCGAAATCGTGCCCGGCACCGCACGATCGATCACCACCAGCGTGGGACGCACGTAACGCCGTTCTTTCATCGGCGTACGCTCCAGCCATTGATCGATCTCATCGGAAAACGCCATTACGGACGAACGGTCCTGGCCGGTGACCCTGCGCACCGGCAACTTTGCCTCTCGCTCGTACCGCTGTACGGTGCGCACTCCACGGCCCGTATAAGCCGCAATCTCTTTCCAACTGTTGAGGATCTTCCGATTCGTTGGGCCTGAGCCGGAATCGCCGTTTGTTTTTGCTGGAAGTGCGCGCTGGGATTCTTCGCTGGGCGCTGATGAGCGTGGGCGGGAGGCTTTCGATTCCATTCAGGCGATTCTCCTGGTCCGCAGCACCGTCGTACAATACGTGGCGGAGAATGCGAGTGCGTCCTTAAAATCATACGCTGGAAGAGGAACTCGCGTTGCTCAGTCCTGAAGAACAATTTCAAGTTTTTCTTGCCGCGGGAGTTATCCTATTGTGATTTCTGGAGAAAACGACAGATGAAGCGGATACTTGTTTGCGTGGTCCTTACAGCTGGCTGCCTTGCGCAAAGTGTTTTCTCGCCGGAGGTGCGGAAATACATTTCGGTGGATGCGCCCACCGTCGCGCTCACTCATGTGAAGTTGATTGACGGCAGCGGCGCATCCGCGCGCGACGATCAGACCATCATCATCGCCGGTGGAAAGATACAGTCGATTGGCCCTGCGGCTTCTACGCAACCACCTGCCGGCAGCAAGATCATGGACCTGCGCGGCTACACCGTGATTCCCGGACTGGTCGGCATGCACAACCATTTCTATGACAGCGCCTTCCTGAATCGCGACGAGAGTGGCGCCATTCTGCCGCCCGGTTTTCTGGTTACCGAACTGGCTTATACCGCGCCACGTCTTTACCTCGCCGCAGGGGTGACTACGCTGCGCACCACCGGCAATGTGGAGGGCTTCACCGATCTGGAGATCAAGCGGCAGATCGATGCGGGGCAGATGCCCGGCCCGCATGTAGATGCCAGCGCGCCTTATCTGGAAGGCCCGGGGTCCGTCTTTCCCCAGATGCATCAGCTCAAGGACGCTGACGATGCGCGGCGCGTGGTGGACTTCTGGGCGCAGGAGGGCGCGACCTCGTTCAAAGCCTACATGAATATCACCCGCGACGAGCTCGCGGCCTCCATCCAGGAAGCGCACAAGCTCGGCTTCAAGCTTACCGGCCATCTTTGCTCTGTCACTTGGCCCGAGGCCATTGCAGCCGGCATCGATGACTTTGAGCATGGCCCGGTCTTTACCGATACCGAGTTCGTTGTCGGCAAGAAACCCGACCAGTGCCCTACGTCGTCCAGCGGATCGGCCTGGAGCAAGCTGGAGATCAACGGCCCTGAAGTGCAAAAGCTCATTCAAAATCTCGTCGCCCATCATGTAGCTGTCACCTCCACGCTGCCGGTATTTGCCGCGTCGACCATAACCGCGCCGCCGAACGCCCGCGCTCTGGAGGCCATGAGCGTGACCCAGCGCCAGAGCTTTCTGGCCGCGCGCGCCCGCATCACGCCCGAGGCGAATGCGCGGACCACGGCGCTGATCAAGAAGGAGATGGCATTTGAGTACGCCTTTGCCAAGGCGGGCGGACTCCTGCTGGCCGGCCCTGATCCCACCGGAAACGGCGGCACCCTGCCGGGCTTCGGTGACTGGCAGGAGTTGGAGCTGCTGGTAGATGCGGGCTTTACCCCGGCGGAGGCGGTCCACATCGCAACCGAGAATGGGGCCAGATATCTTGGCCGTGATGACCGCATCGGAACCGTCTCGCCCGGAAAGGCAGCCGACCTGGTGGTGATTCATGGCGATCCGGCGGCGAAAATCTCCGATATCGAGAAGGTTGAAACCGTCTTGAAAGATGGGGTCGGTTACGATTCCGCCAAGCTCATGGACGCCTGCAAAGGCACAGTTGGAGTACGGTGAGGCGGGCGGCTTAGACCGTTCGCGGGCCGAGTGGTACACTGCCGCTGCGCGACTTTGGAGGGAAGATTTGAAAGCGTCTGTGTTCTATCGAATCGCTTCTGTTCTTTTGCTGCTTTTTGCCATCGGACATACACTCGGCTTTCGCAAGGCCGATCCCAAGTGGGGTGTGGATTCGCTTATCGGCTCCATGCGCTCAATTCACTTCGACGCGCAAGGGTTTAACCGGACTTATTGGGACTTCTATGTTGGCTTCGGCCTTTTTGTCTCCGCGTTTCTTCTATTCGCGGCGGTCCTGGCGTGGCAACTGGGCGGCCTTCCGGAGGGGACTTTGGCGCTTATGCGCGGCACGGCATGGGCGCTCGCCATCTGCTTTGTCGCAATCACGATTTTGAGTTGGCGATACTTCTTTATCGCCCCTATCGTTTTTTCAATTCTGATTACGGTATCTTTGATTGTGGCGGCTTGGCTTTCACCGAAGCCAAGCTGATAAGGTTTGTATGAGTTCTAATATTGTGCTGGGCCGTAAGGGTGGCAACTCATTGTTGGCTGAATAAAACAAATTGGTCGGGGCGACAGGATTTGAACCTGTGACCCCCTGCGCCCAAGGCAGGTGCGCTACCAGGCTGCGCTACGCCCCGACTCTATTAATTGCTCTACCGATTCTAAATCACTTCTGAAAAC
>CAZONJ010000057.1:0-20137 GCA_964581225.1 uncultured Terriglobales bacterium
CACGCTACAATCTGTAGCCCGGCCCGGCAGTGCCGGGACAAGGCCCAATAACATCCCCAGAGTCCCCGCAGGGGACGGCACAGATGCCGAATTCAGGGCAGCTATTGCGAAGCAAGCCGAGCACCATCGCAAACGTGATTTTGCCTCAGAATTCGCGCTTCTCAAAAGAAGCACAGATTAGATGGCAAGTAATTGTGGCGTCCCTGCCGGGACTCGCATTCGTGCGTTCCCGCTCCCCGGCACTGCCGTGCCGGGCTACAGATTATTCCGTCCTGCTCAAGCAGGACTGTTATTTTGATGGAAAGCCTGCCCTGATACATGTCTCGCCAGGAGCTAAAGCGTTCTTCAATTCAGGCCTTTGTTACACTCGTTAATTAATGCCGAAAATTGCCTACCTGGAATGCTCAAAATGCGGCGAGAGGATCTCCGCCGATACGCCGCAGACGGTTTGCCCAAAAGATGCGGGCTCTCTCTATGTCCGCTACGATCTCGCAGCGATGAAGCGCAACGCGAAGCGGCAGGAGTTGAGTGGCCGCGTTGCCAGCATGTGGAGATATCGCGATGTGCTTCCCGATGTAACGCCGGTCACGCTGGGCGAGGGCTTCACTCCTATGCTCCAGAGCAGGCGCAACCCCAATGTGTGGGTCAAGGAAGAAGGAGCCAATCCGACCGGATCATTCAAGGCGCGGGGACTATGTATGGCGGTCACCATGGCCAAACATTATGGCCTGAAAAAGCTGGCTGTCCCTTCCGCCGGAAACGCGGCCGGAGCGCTGGCTGCCTACTGCGCCGCCGCCGGCATCGAGGCGCACATCTTTATCCCGAAAGACGTGCCCAAGGCCAACCTGGTGGAGTGCAAAGTTTACGGAGCTATCGTCACCCTGGTAGATGGACTGATCAGCGACTGCGCCCGCATCGTCAATGAGCGCAAGCAAAGCGAAGGATGGTTCGATATCTCTACTCTGAAGGAGCCATTTCGCGTCGAAGGCAAGAAGACAATGGGCTATGAAATTGCCGAGCAGATGGACTGGCAGCTTCCCGATGCGGTCTTCTATCCCACCGGCGGCGGCGTGGGCCTGATTGGGATGTGGAAGGCCTTCGAGGAGATGGAGTACCTCGGCTGGACCAAAAAAGGCGCAAAGCTCCCCAAGATGATCTCCATTCAGGCGGCGGGTTGCGCCCCTGTCGCGAAGGCATTTGCCGAAGGCAAACCTGTCTCGGAGATGTGGAAGAACGCGCATACCTCTGCTGCCGGCCTGCGTGTTCCCAAGCCCTACGCGGATTACATTATTCTGGAGATCCTCAAAAAGAGCGGCGGCCAGGCGCTGGCCGTGAGCGATGAAGAGATTATGCAAGCTATCTTTGAATGGGGCCGCGATGAAGGAATTTTCCTCTCTCCCGAGGGAGCGGCGTCCATGGTCGCCTATGACAAGCTGGTGGCCAGCGGCTTCCTCAAGCCCTCCGACCGGGTCGTGCTCTTCAATACCGGGGCCGGCCTCAAATACATCGATGTAGTCGCTGAAGCCATCAAGCTGAACAGCACCCCTGCGCAGGGCAGCGTGAAAAGCAGCGGCACAGGCGGAAAGTCCGGAGCAGGCACAGTAAAGGACCGGCAAATCGGCGGCATTATCGGTCCTTACTAGATGACGGAGCGGCTCTACTATAACGATTCTTTTCTCTATGAGTTTGACGCGCGGGTTGCCGACCTGCACGAGCTCAAGCGCGAGGGCAGTCTTTCCATTTGGGCGATCAAGCTCGATCGCACCGCCTTCTATCCCACCAGCGGCGGACAGCCCAACGATACCGGCACGCTCACTGCCATCTCCAAGTCCGGGGCGAAGCTTCAAGTGAAGGTTGAAGATGTTTTCGAGGATGAAGCCGGCGAGATTTGGCATCGCAGCGATAAAGTGCTGGCGCCCGGAGAAGCCGTGCATGGAGTCATCGACCGCGAGCGCCGCCGGGATCATATCCAGCAACACTCGGGCCAGCATCTGCTTTCGGCGGCATTTCTTCGCCTCTTCCAGTATCCGACGGTCTCATTTCATCTGGGCGAAGAGAGTTGCACCATCGACGTCCAGTGCAAAGAGCTTACCGCGGAGCAGGTCGAGCAAGCCGAGCGGCTGGCCAATGAAATAATTTTTGAGGACCGTCCAGTGGCGGTTCGTTATGCCCAGCGGGAGCAGGCGGAGCGCATGGGAGTGCGTAAATTGCCGCCCCGCGAGGGCGAGATACGCCTCATCGATCTTGCCGACTTCGATCTCAACGCCTGCGGCGGGACCCATGTGCGCAGCTCAGGACAGATCGGCAGCGTCCTTGTTCGCAAGACAGAAAAGGTTAAGCAAGGAGGGCGCGTGGAGTTTGTATGTGGAGCGCGCGCCGTCAAGGCTGCCCGTCGCGATTTCACTACCCTGGCCGACGCCGCAGCGCTTTATTCGGCTTCGCCTTACGAGCTGCCATCGCAAATCAAAAAGCAGCAGGAGGAGTTCAAGCTCCAGCAGAAGGTACAGGCGCGTCTCACCGAAGAGTTGGCCGAATTGCTGGCCGCGCGGCTGCTGAATGAGGCCGAAGAGAGGAACGGCCGAAAGATCGTCGCCCGGGTCTTTGGGGACCGCGATGCGGCCTTCGCCAAACTGCTGGCACAAAAGCTCTCGCGAAATGGAGCGCGGACCATAGCATTGCTGGCCGTCCCACATCCCACGCCCACGCTGGTCTTTGCCCGCTCTCAGGGCGAAAGCCTGGACGTTGGCGCGCTGCTCAAGGAAATTGTCAGCGCAGCCGGCGGACGCGGCGGTGGCAGCAAGGACCTGGCCCAGGGCGGCGTACCCGAAGCGGCGGACCTCGAAGCCCTGCTCGCAGAGGCGGTGAAGCGGGTGTGAATCTTTAAGCAATTCGCCGATCGCGCATCACGAGCAAGTTCTTACCCGCTGCTGTTCTCTTGTGCGGTCTGCGCCTTTGGGGAAAAGATGATCTCGGCCATCAGGATCAAAGCGCCCACCACGATTGCGCTGTCGGCCAGATTGAAGTCGGGCCAGATATAGTTACCGACGTAAAACTCGAGAAAGTCCACCACATGGCCGGAGAGCACGCGGTCCCACAGATTCCCCAATGCTCCTCCCATAATTAATGACAAGGCGAATGCGGTGCTGGTCATGGACTGGGTATGCTTCCACAGCAGGGTCGAGACCACCAGCAGGGCGAGGACCGAGAAGCCGATCAGAAAACCGATCTTGTAATGCGATGGCGATTCGGAGAACAAGCCAAACGCCGCGCCCCGATTCAGCACATGAGTGATGCGGAAGAACCCGGGGATCACAGTAATGCTCTCATGCAAAGGGACGTTGGCCGAGACCAGCGCCTTGGAGAGCCGGTCGAGGAGCAGTATGGTAATCGCGATCAGAAAATGGTATTTACGCATGGTTGCTATCGCGCTGGATCTCCTCCAGAGCGGCGCTGCAGCGTTCGCAGATCGTCGGGAACTGAGGATTATTTCCTACATACACCGAATAATTCCAGCAGCGCTCGCATTTTTTTCCTTCCGCCGGACTCACCCGCACCGTAAGTCCCGGGCCGTTCTGGCTTTCTGTGACTTCCAGTTGAGATACGATGAACAGCGCCTTCAAAGTTTCAAGATAGCGCCGCAGCAACGCGGCAGTCTCCGCCGGAGCTGAAATTATGATCTTGGCATCGAGCGCGCTGCCGATCAGCTTCTCTTGTCGTGCCCCTTCGAGCGCTTTCAACACATCTTCGCGGACCGCCATCAACTGCTTCCAATCCTTGCGCACCCGCCCGATCAGCTCCGCATGATCTGCAGCCGGAACGGGACCTTTGGTATTCGATGTCGATCCCAGTACTTCGGATTGAGAAGGGAAGAGGGTGAGATGGACGCTCTCCGTCCGGTCGATCACGCTGGGCAGAAAGCGCCAGACCTCCTCGGCGGTAAAGCTCATGATCGGCGCCAGCAGACGCACCAGCACCTCTCCGATGCGCCAGATTGCGCTTTGCGCCGAGCGACGCGCTTTGGAGTTGGGAGCGAAGGTATACAGACTGTCCTTAAGAACGTCAAAATAAAGCGCGCTCAAACCGACGCAGAACTCATTCAATCGGTGATAGACGCGATGAAACTCAAACTCCTCGTACCACTTGCGGACCGCGCTCACCAGATCGGCGGTCTCTAGCAACACGTACTGGTCGAGCCCATTCATCTGGTCGAATGCGACCTGGTGCTGTGCCGGATCGAAATCGGAAAGGTTGCTCAGAATGAAGCGGAAGGTGTTGCGGATCTTGCGATAGTTCTCCGCTACGCGCAGCATCAGCTCTTCCGAGGCGTGCACGTCTTCGCGGAAGTCTACCGAGGCGACCCACAGGCGCACGATCTCGCCCCCCAGCCGCTTGGCGATATCCACCGGATCGACCCCATTGCCTAGCGACTTCGACATTGCCCGCCCTTGAGGGTCGAGGGTCCATCCGCAGGTCGCGACCATGCGATAAGGGGCGCGGTTGCGGGTGCCGACGGCGCAGAGCAAAGAAGAATGGAACCATCCTCGGTGCTGGTCTCCGCCTTCAAGATACAGATCGGCAGGCCAGGGCAGGCCTTCTTCGTGGCCAAGCACCGCGGCATGGCTGGCCCCGGACTCGAACCACACATCGATGATATCCATCTCCTTCTGAAAATCGCCGCTGCCGCACTTCGGACACTTGGTCCCGGGCGGCAGGATTTGCGAGACGTCATGCTTGTACCATGCGTCCGATCCCTCGCGCGCGAACAGCTCCACCACCAGTTCATTGACGGACTTTGAATTTAAAGGCTCACGGCAACCCTGGCATATAAAGATTGCAATGGGCACGCCCCAGACGCGCTGGCGGGATATGCACCAATCGGGACGGGTGGCGATCATATTGGAGATGCGCTCTTCGCCCCAGCTCGGGTCCCACTTAACTTTCCCGATTTCGTCGAGGGCTCGCTTCCGCAAGGTGGAGGGCTTGCCCTCGAGGGTCTTCATTGGCGTCTCCATGGCGATGAACCACTGCTCGGTGGCGCGGAAGATGACCGGGTTATGGCAACGCCAGCAATGAGGATAGGAGTGCTCGATCTTGCGCTCCCCCATGAGCACGCCTCGCGCCTTCAACAAGTCGATGATCGGCTGGTTGGCCTGAAAGACAGTTTTACCCTCGTATTCGGGCAGGCCGTGATGCAACCGGCCGGCTTCATCCACGTTGCAGGTCTGGTCCAGCTCATAGCGCTGCCCGGTGTAGAAGTCATCGGCGCCGTGCGACGGAGCGGTATGCACCGCGCCCGTGCCTTGCTCGGTAGTAACGTAATCGGCGAGCACACCCAGGACGCTGCGCTGGAGAAAGGGATGAGCAAAGGTCGTATACTCCAGCCGCCTGCCGGGAAAATGCGCGACCACTTTCGCGTCTTCCAGATGGCAGTTCTCGCGGGTCGCTGCCTCCAGCGCCCGGGCAACGATGTAAACCTGGCCATCCTGCTCCAGGGCCACATACTCAAGCTCAGGATGGAATGCGACGGCCATGGAGGCGGGCAGCGTCCATGGTGTGGTGGTCCAGATGATGGTATTCACGTGCTTTCCAGCCAAAGCGGGATCGATCTTCTCCGGCGCGCTGGTGAGCGCGTACTTTACCCAAACGCTGGGACTGGTATGCTGCGCGTATTCCACTTCAGCTTCGGCCAGGGCGGTCTTATCGAAGATGCACCAGTAAACCGGGCGCAGCCCCTTGTAGATAAAGCCATTCTCCAGGAAGTCAAAGAGCGTGCGCGCGATCACCGACTCATACTGCTTTGACATCGTCGAGTACGGATTGTCGAACCGGCCAAAAATGCCAATACGCTTGAACTGCTCGCGCTGCAGGTCGAGATACTTCTGCGCGTAATCGCGGCAGGCCTGCCGGACCTGGAGCGGGTCCATCTGCAGCTTCTTGCGGCCGAGGGATTCGTCCACTTTGATCTCGATTGGAAGTCCATGGCAATCCCAGCCGGGAACGTAAGGCGCGTCATAGCCCGCCATGGTTTTGGATTTGACGACAAAATCCTTCAGGCATTTATTGAGCGCATGGCCGAGATGGATAGGGCCATTGGCATACGGCGGCCCGTCATGGAGCACATAAATCGGGTCACCCTTGCGGGCCTGGCGGATCTTCTCGTAGATACGCAATTCTTCCCACAGGGCCAGCCACTTAGGCTCGTTCTGCGGAAGGTTGGCCTTCATCGAAAAATTAGTTTTCGGCAGGTTCAGCGTGGCCTTCAGGTCAACCAAGGTTCATCTCTTTTCGTCAACGTTCTTGTGAATTCCATTATATAGGGATGAAAAGCGCCTCCGTGCCCATGGCGGAGATGCGAATGCCCTGAAGCGCGCATCGAATAAAGACAAGAGGGGAAGACGCCAGCACGACCTTCCCGGGATAAAAAACTTGACAAAACTGAAACAGCATTATCCAGAGGAGATGCAACTTACCCGGCAGTTCTCTCATCTTGAATATATGAAAGCAGCCACTCCCAAGAGACGAGAGCTGAATCAGATTTAAGGGTTCAACCTAATTATTATGGCGAATCAGGTGTTAATTCCACACTCCGAAGTTGTCACCAGAAGGCCGGTGAAAACTCCAAAATTCCTCATGCCCGAGGCGGAAGAATCGCTGTGGCATTCACTCAAGAATAACATCCGCGATGTTCTCTTCCCGGAGAAGCTGCCGCCGCTGAAGCTGACCTCAACTCCAGTTCAGGTCCGCAGCATCTGGGGAGCATACGATAATAAAAAGACCGCTACGACCTCTTCTATTCTGGTTCATAGCGCGCTGATAGGGGCCTTGATTGGAATCTCGATTTGGGGTGGGAGAGTAGCTACCCAGCCGAAGCCGGCCGAGGAGCATATCACCCTGGTGGCGCCCCCGGTGACGGACTATATGCCGATCACTAAGCCGGCGATTCAATCTATGGGCGGCGGCGGTGGCGGTGGCGCCCGTGAAAAAATCGTTGCCCCAAAAGGGCGGATTCCAAAGCAGGCGATGGAGCAGATTACGCCTCCCATGGTGGTGGTGCACAACGATCATCCAAAATTGACCGCGGAGCCTACGGTAGTAGTTCCTCCGACGGTAAAACTTCCGAACAACGGACTCCCGAACCTGGGAGATCCTAAGTCCGCAGTGGTCGCTGGGCCGCTCTCGAATGGCACTGGTTCCGGTGGTGGCATCGGGGTTGGCGGCGGTGGTGGCATCGGTTCCGGCACCGGCTCTGGTCTTGGCGCCGGTACTGGCGGCGGATTCGGAGGCGGTGTATATCGCGTTGGTGGCGGCGTATCGGCGCCCCACGTAATCAAGCAGACCGATCCTGAGTATTCCGAGGAAGCTCGCAAGGCGAAGTATCAGGGAGTGGTGGTGCTGGGCCTGATCGTGGATTCCCAGGGACGCCCTCGCGATCTGCGCGTACAAAAAGGCCTGGGTATGGGGCTGGACCAAAAAGCGATGGAAGCTGTAAGGCAGTGGGTATTTGAGCCTGCTCACAAGGATGGAAAACCTGTGTCAGTGCTCATCAGTGTAGAGGTGGCATTCAGACTGTTCTGACCCAGCTTTATACCGATTCGTAGAAAGGGAGAGGCGAACCTGCCTCTCCTTTTCTTTTTTCGGCAGAACGGTGAACTGCTACCGCCGCTCGGAGTGGGCCACGCCTCGGCTTTGCAGGCGCGGTTCCGCTTGCAGGCAACATGCTCCGGAGGGAATGGGGCTGCCATGCGGACAGGTCTTAGGATGTCCCAGGAAGGTGCAGATCTTGTCTGTCACTTCGGAAGAGAGGATGTGCTCGAATTTACAGGCCTGCTGCTCGATCTCATCTTCGCTTTCCACTTCAAAGGTCTGAGTAAAGAGCCGTTCTGCCAGACGATGACGGCGGATCACGTCCGCCGCGCGCTTGCGGCCAGTCTCGGTTAGATCGACGATAAACTCGCCATGGGCCAGCGTGCCGCTTTCCGGGTGGATGACCTCATGGCAGCGGTTTACGATCGGCTTATGGGTATGCGCGCTCTCATCGGAATGGGCCCGCTTTCTTACCAGTCCCATCTCTTCCATTCGGTCAATCGCCAAGGCCACCGGCAGGGCGCCTTCAATTTCCATGCGGCCCACCTCGGCCAGGTCGCCGTTTTCCAATAAGGTCCAGATCTCTTCCAGGACCTCGTCAAACTGCTCTTCATCGGAGAAGCTGAAGATCTGTTGCGAGGCGATCTTTCCGTGGTGAAGCTCGATGCGCCGGTCGGCCATACGCGCGACCACCGGGTCATGAGTGACCATGATGATCGTCTTTCCCTGGCGATGAAATTCCCGCAATTGCCGCAACACCAGTTCTTCATTTAATGCATCCAGGTTTCCTGTAGGCTCGTCGGCCAGGATAATGCTGGGATCATTGATCAGCGCCCGGACGATGCAGACGCGCTGTTGCTCGCCTCCGGAGAGCTGCGACGGCAGATGATTGGCGCGCTCCGCCAACCCTACCCGCTTCAGGGCATCGAAGGCCTCTTGCCTGTCCGTCATGCTGTGAAAGAATTGCGCCAGCATCACGTTTTCGAGGGCAGTCAGGTAAGGGATCAGGTGAAATTGCTGGAAGATGAAGCCAATCTTTTCGGCGCGGAAGCGGTCTAATTCGCTGCCCGATAAGCGCGCGGTATTTTCGCCGTCAATCCAGATTTCGCCGCTGCCCGGGCGATCGAGGCAGCCGATTAAATTCACCAGCGTCGATTTTCCCGAGCCGGAAGGGCCCATGATAGCCAGCCACTCGCCCTTTTTTACCGAGAGCGATACCTCGTCCAGGGCGCGGACCAGCGACGAATCGTGGCCAGCCCGGGCCGGATAGCTCTTCGATATATTCACCAGTTCAATCGACATTACTCACCTTTCAGTATGCCAGCCGGCTGTACGCCCTGGAGCTTGGCCAGCGGAAACAATGAGGCCAGCAACGCCACCGCAACCGTCCCTCCCACTATCGCGGGAAATATCGCCAGCGAGGGCAGCACGGTGGCATGGAAATTCACCCGTCCAATCCAGACAGCCAGTCCCGATCCAAGTATGTAGCCTGCGAGCGCTCCTGCCAACCCCAGCCCGCCGGCCTCGCAGGTAAACAGCAGGTTGAGGACCGCCTGTGAGGATCCCAGGGCCTTCATGATGGCAAAATCCCTGCGACGCTCCAGCACCGACGAAGTCAAAGTGGCTACCACGCAAAGCGCGACCGTGATGCCGATCAGCAGCATCGCAAAAAACATCAGCAGTTTGGTCTTGGAGATGACCGCGCCTTCCGCTTCGACAATCTGGCGTATGGGGCGGACCTCCATATTGGGAAGCGCGCTGCTGAGGCGGATAATCGCAGAATTGATCTCGGAACGCGTGCCGGGAATCGAGACCTCGATGGAGAAGGGTTGTAGTCCGGTCCAGCGTTCGAATTCCGCCAGGGAAATATAGATGCGGTCTTCTTCTTCCGCTCCGGTCTTGAGCGTCCCTGCCTCGGTGATGTGCAGAGGCTTGCCCGCAAAGAGCAGCGTATATGCGGAGCTTGGGCCAAGCGCTCTGCGCGCCCGTTCGCCCACCAGAGCTTGCCCGGGGGAAGAGGGCCAGCCCGAGACCGACCACCAGTTGTCCAGCTTCTTCACGCGCTCAAAATCCGTGCCCGCAACTACTACCGCCGTGCCGTCGTCGCTATGGGCAACGGCGTAAGCGAAAGGGACCGCAAGCGCCTGATCGGGCAGTGCAGATTCCACCTTGCGGAGAGCGTCCGCCGGCATGGGCTGGTTATTCGGGGCGCTGATAAGGACGTTCGCGCCATAGGCCCGAAACTCCTTGTGCAGCTTTGCCTCCAGATCGAGATAGAGCCCCAGCATGGCAGTGGCCACGCCGGCAGCCAGAGTAAGCGCCAGAAGCGCGGTGCCGGTGTGCGCGCTGCGGACTGTGAGCGCGCGCCTCAACATACGCGTGAAGAGTGGAGAACGGACCGCCTGCCAGACTCTCATGCCGCGCCTCGCAATACCAGCGACGGATCGAGCTTCATTGCCTGGCGAATGGGAGCGGCGCTTCCGGCAAAGGTCACCAGGACCGCCAGGCACAACACTAACGGCAGCAGCAGCGGCTCGGCGGCAATTGGCGAGTTGAAGATGGACAGGCCCAGTTGCCGGGCCAGCATCGCTCCAAGAAAATAACCGGCAGTTCCGGAGAGCAGGGCCAGAATCGCCGCCTCAGCCAAAAACAGGGCGGCAACCGTCTGCGCTCCCGCGCCCAGGGACTTCATCAGCCCCACCTCGCGGCGTCGTTCAAAAACCGTAGTGGCCATCGCGGACGATACTGCCAAAGCTGCGGCGATGAGGGCGGCAATCGTGATCAGCAACATCAAGCCCGAGATGCGCGAGAGCACCGTGCCCTCGCTTTGCGCCACCTGCCGGATCTGCTCGGCACGGGCATGGGGAAAAGTTTCCCGAAGCTGAAAGGCGATGGAGTTGGCATACGGCGAACAGTACCAGCGGTCGTGATCTTTCGGCGACAGCGTCTCCGGATTGCGCCGCGCAAAGGCGTCCTCCGGCTTGGTGAGAGCGCGGACGTAAACTCGCTGCACCTGGTCGGGAGCGTGAAAGATGCTTTGCACCAGGTGAAGAGGGGCGACAATCTGGTTCTCCTCATTGCCGCCGGTTTCAAGAACTCCGGAAACCTGGACTGGAACGCCGTTCAGCGGCAAAGTATCGCCGTCCTTGAGATTTAGCCTGCCTGCGAGGCCCCTCCCCAGCAGGACCTGATCGCTTTCCTCCCCCGGCCAGCTTCCCTGAACATGCCACCACGGATTCGTGGTTCTTACGCCGGTGGTAAACGTCTCCTTGCCGAACTTTACCGGGTGCGAGAAGTAGGCGCCGGTTACCTCAATAGTTTGTCCATTCACGACTGTCGTTTCTGTCAGCATCGGCGAATAGCCGGTGAGGTTATGTCCCCAGAAGATGCCCTTCATCTTCGGAAGCTCCGATTCCTTCAAAAAGGCCCCTGAAGAGGCCGGTTTCAGTTGAACGCCGCCGACATGCACCGTGAGCGACTCGTCCTCCGGGGTAAGCAGGATATTGGCCCCATAAGCGGAAAGCTCATGGTTCAGCTTGTCGCCAATGTTCACACTGACGGCAACCATAGCCGTGGCCAGGGCGACTCCGAACATGATCGCGGCCCCTGCCAGCAGCTTGCGCCGCTGCTGGTGACGGAATGATTGGTAAAGCAGTCGCAGGAACATGGCTATTGCTTGATGCTCCCGGCCAGCCGCGCCAGCTCCGATTCGGCGACGATAATCGAATCTCCGGAGGTGCTGGTGGGCAGAGGAATCGGGTTGCATCCGCCGGGCTCGCCCACCGATTGCGGATTCACCGGCGCGGAGCAGTTTTTGCAGATAATCATTTGTCCGCTCTTGTAAAAGCCGACCGGACCACAGATCGAGCAGGCATCCATTACGCTGACTACCTTGCCGTCAGGACGTTTGAACAGCAGGAAGCGTACGGATTGTCCATTCACTACCGCGGAATAACGGTGCAGGTCGCCATCCGAGAACTGTGCGATCGGGATCGTCGCTACGCCGTTTACGAAGGCCACCTCATTGGCTGGCGAGAGGGAAGTGGTGCTCTTGGCATAGATGAATTGTGCGGTGACCAGAACGATAAAGACGAACGAGCTAAAATAGACGGACGCAGCCCACAAGCGCTCCCGATGCGAGCTCCATGCGGCTTTACGACGCGCGGCGCCCGATTCGACAGAGGCCGCCTCCGGAGCGCGGCGCCTCTGGTCGAAGAGGACCATCAGCGCGGCCAGCGCCAGTATCATAACGAAGAAGAAAAAGTCATTGCGCACGATTGGCCCGATGGTGGCCATCTCGCGGCGGCTGGAAGGCAGCATCCCATTCTCCGAGAGTTCGTGCAAGCCGGAGACCACGAGTTGGGCGGCCACCAGAAATAAGATTGCGGTCGTGACCCGGAAGAACCGTTGCAGGTTGATTCGCACGCTGCCCTTTACGAACATCACTCCAAAGACAATGGAGAGCGCCACCCCGATGAGTGTGCCGATAAAGCTCAGCAGCTCGGTCGAATTGAGAGATACCGCGGAGAGGATAAGTACGGTCTCGACGCCTTCGCGCAAGACCATCAAAAAGACGAAGATAAAGATGCCGAACGTCGAGCTCTCGCTGGCAAGGCTCTGTAGCCTGCCTTCGATCTCTCCTTTTAGCTTTTTGGAGGCGCGCATCATAAAGATAATCATGCTCACCACAAAAACTGCGGCGGCCAGCATGACTACGCCTTCGAAGATGTCGGAATTGAACTGGGTGCGGGCCAGGACGACCGCGACCCCAATGCTGCATACGAAGGCCGCCACCAGCGCGGAATAAACCGTCTTGCGCAGGTCGGCGCGCCCGATCTTCTTCAGGTAGGCGAGGACGATGCCGACGATCAGGGCGGCTTCCACCCCTTCACGAAGAGTAACAATGAGGGCTTGTAGCATGGATTACGTGTTGAAAATGAATTTCAATTTCAACTTCTATTCTACTTGCGTTGAGGCCAAAAAGGCAATCGGGCCGCAGCGGTTTGCGCCTCTTTTGAGGAAGATGAACTCTGCGAAGTAGACTTTCCGTTCGCACGAAACATCCGTTGGGCCGCGCCTTGCGTCTAAGTTGATGGATTGGTGTGCGGACTTAGGTCTATACAATTGCGCGCTGGGGGAGAGTTTTGTTTCGAATTAAAGTGGCTCGGTCCGCAGCGGAGATGGAAGATCTTCGCTCTGCCTGGAAATCTCTCTGGACCCCGGAGCTCACCCTCTTCCAAACCTTCGATTGGAACTACACTGCGGCCCGCATCTTCGCCGCCCGGGAGCAGCCCTATGTGATTTTCGCGGAGAGCGATTCGGGAGCGGCGATTATTCCCGCCGTCATCGATTCGCAATCGAAGCAGGTGCGCTTTTTAGGGGACTGTCTCTTCGATTACCGCGATTACCTGGCGCGAGGCAGCTCCGAGCGCGTCCACGCGGCGTGGGAGAGGATCGCCGGCTTACATTTGCCTTTGAACCTGCTGGCGCTGCGGCGGCCTCAGGCCCCAATCTGGAATGACTTGCCGCTGACCCCTTACAGCGGCGCTCCCTACCTGTCTTCCTCGACTCTCTCCACCGAGCAATTTGCCGCCGACCATAGCCGTAAGGAGAGCCGTCTGCGCAAGCTCTTCCGCCTGGGCGTGGTGCTGAAGCAATACAACGGAAGCGATGAAAAGCTGGTCCGCACCATCTACGAAAGCAAAGCGCGGCAGGAGGGCGAGGGCAATCTGTTCCTCGATCCCTTGCGCATCGAATTTATGGCGCAGATCGCAAAAATCGAAGCAGAGCGATGCGAGATCTTCGTCTTCGAAAAAGACGCCCACATCGTTGCCGCGCTCATCACCTTCCGCGACGCACAATACCGCCGGTTCTACACCACCTACTATGATCATGAATGGGCGCGGTATTCCCCGGGAGTGGAGTTGCTGTTTGAGGTGACGCGGCGTTCGCTCGAAGAACATGTGGATTTTGATTTTATGACCGGAGAGCAGGCCTACAAGATGCGCATCGCTACTTCGGTTATGCCTCTGTATCGCATGGAAGCCTCCCCCGCCGAGCTGGAGCAGGCGGTCACGGCCCTCGGACGGTCAAAGGCCGCCGCATAGGTCAGCTCCGGCCCGTTTGCTCCTATAAACGTTTCAACAGTTGCTTCACATTTTCAAAGTGCGGAAACAGTTTTTCCTCGGCCTGAAATTCCGGAGGATGCACGCAGCGCCGGCTGCCGCGCAGTTTTACCGGATACTTCAGATGCAGCATCTCGTGGTAAACCAGATACTCGACCGCATACTTCGGCATCTTCGGCTGATCGAAGATGCGGCTGACCACGATGGTATTGTGGGCCGGATCGTAATGTCCCAGGCTCTGGCGTGAGGCATGGTCGCTCCAGGTGAGCATGGGGCGCCCCAGCAGTCCGTGAAAAAAGCGGCGATTCAAATCTTCGAAGATCTCCTCCAAATCGTAGATGTGGCCCTTCGAAGAGTTGATTTTCTTTCGTCCGCGTATCTGGCGTATGAGGTGCGCCTTCTGTGAAACCCCATGGCTGGCAACATATTTTCGGTAGCGCGCAGCGTGTTGCGGCTCGATTTCCTTGCGATACAGCTTGGCCAGCAGAATATGGGCGATGGCATGAAGCACCGTCTCGGGGGAGCCTTCGAGCAGGTCCGAAAGCCGCACCAGCACTTTTGTGTCGCGCAAACGGATCGTATTGTTGACATTGGCGAAGCGGAAGAACCTTACTTCAAAAGCGGGCATAGGGGCCCGCGGACGCAGCTCTCGGTAGCTCTTCTCAAAAATTTGGATTAATTCGGGGTTCACTGAAAACGAGGTTAGCACGATTTCAATCGAGGACGAACTGCCCGGCACTTGCCTGTGATCTGTCCTAGACGTCATCCTTAATGAAAATCTCATGGAGGGAGTGCGCGGCTAAGCCATCCGCGCACGAGTCGAAGGATCTGCAGTTTTGCTTATGCTGCAAGTCCTTTGAGTCGCCCCCTCCGTACTCTATTCACCGCGCGCGCAGGATGACATTTTAAGCATGGAGAACTCGCTATTTCTTCTTTTTCTGGAATTCTTCATTCTGCTCTTGCAGGGTTTTGCGGGCATTCTCCGCGCTGTTCTTCACCGCATCCAGAGTGCTGTCGAGCACGAACTCGTAGGCCCGGGCCTCCTCCGCGCTCCCGGAGTTGTTCTTCGCGGCATCCTTGAAGGCACGCAGCCTTATCTGGAATTCGGTATCGGATTCGATCAACTCCCTCAGGGCCTTGCGAAAATCCTCCTGCTTGCTGGAATAATCGTCCACATTATCGTCGATCTCATCGATCAGATTCATGAAGTCTTCCAGCATGTCATGGATATGCCGCCCGCGGTCGGCCGCCGGCTTCGGATCGTTGCGAAGCTGCTCGATGGCGAGCATCCGTTCCTTGGCAAATTTCACCATCAGGTTGATGCGTTTGTCGGGTTCCTGCGCCGCGTCCCGGAGTTTTTCGATCTCCGCATCGGTCAACGGATCGCGCCTGCGCTGGGCGAAGGAGAACGAGGCAAGGAAAAGGCAGGCGAGCATTAAGGACAAAAATGTTTTCATTCAAACCCTCAGTGGCGAAGCACTTGATTCAATATCTCCTGGTCGTCGGCCTCAAGTTGCTTGAGCGCTCCTTCCAACGGGGCCTGCTCCTGGTAGGGAAGCTTCTGGCGAAGATCGTCCAGCCGGCGATGCGCCTTGCGCAAGACGATCTCGGCTTGCTTGAGCTTGTGGCCGCTATGTTGCGAGGCCTCTTTCGCCTGGTCCGCATACTGCACCATCTCTTTTACCGTCTCCTGTGCTGGACCGAGATCCCCGGCATCGAACTGCTCCTTGGCCAATTCCACTAAGCGGCGGACGACCTCCACGCTTTCATAGCATTTGTCATTGATGGAAGCATGTTCCGCCTTAGCTTTGGATTTTTCCACCTCCCGCAAAGCCGCCGACGTATTGGAAGGATTTGCCGCCTCATAGGAAAACGCGAATGTGCAGAGTAATACCGTGCTCAGGATACAAGCGGATTTGGAGGGCCGCATTCTCATTTCAGCTTCTCAATGGCGACCAGACGATGGCGCGCCTGCCACTCCTGATCGGGATGTTTTCCGTCCGCAACCGCAAGAAACTGCCGGTATTCAGCGGTGGCCAGAGGGTATTGCCGTAGATGATCATACGCTGTGGCCCGCAGGAAATGGGTAGCGGCGGTTTCGGGCACGATTTTGGCGCGAGCGTCCAATACCTGGATCGCCAGCGGGTATTGTTGGTTCTCTGAGGCTGTGACCGCCAGGTCCCCATAGGCGGCAACCATGCTGGGATCGAGCTTCAGCGCAGTCAGCAGCTCAGATTGGGCAACATCAAAATGATGTTGCTTCATCAGCATGATGCCGTATTGATGGCGTAAGCGGGCGTCCTGCGGATTTTGCTCAACCAGCTCCTTATAAATTGCAGCAGCTTCCTCATAGTGTTGCAATCCGGCAAGTAATTCCGCTTTTTCCCGCTGTACCTCCGGACCGCTGATGTTGTTTGCGTTTTCTAGCTCGGCCACCGCCTCCTGATTTTTGTTTTCTGTCGCCAGAATACGGCCGAGCAACAGGTGCGCAGTCCCATCGCCGGGATTTTCCTTGAGGTAATCACGCAGGGCGGACTCCGCCTGGTCAGGGGAGCGCCGGGCAATCGCGGTGTTGACCAGACCGCTCAGCGCGGCGCGCTTTTCCTCTCCGCTGGCAAGCGATGCTGCCCGCTTGTACTCCGATTGCGCCTGCTCCAGGCGTTCCTGCTTCTCCAATAGCTGGGCTGAAAAAAAATGGGGAAGAGGGTCCTGGGGCCCAAGCTGTGAGGCATGACGATATGCCTCCAGGGCCTGGGCTGCGTCGCTGTTCTGCAATGCGTTTCCCAGGGCCAGCCATGCTCGCGCGACGCTGATTTGAGGTTGCGAGGAAGGTTGCAACCGGGTTGCGGCCCGCAGATATTTCACCGCCCGAACATTCTCTCCCTGCTTTGCCAGCAAGAGTCCAAGGTTCAGATTGCTTTCAAAAATTGCTGGATTTAACTCCACCGATTTTTCGTAGTCGGAGATAGCGTCCGTGTTTTTGTGCAAGGCGTTCTGCACAAATCCAAGGTCATACCACGCCTGAAAATCTTTAGGATCTTTAGCGACCGCCTGCTGCAGCAGCGGTTCCGCCTGGGCGAAGCGATTGCCTGCGATCTCCGCCTCCGCCTGCTTCACCAGGTCAGCTGCCGGCGAGCTTTCCGCGGTTTCGACCCGCCGATGATGGATGGTGGTATGGGTCTGCGCGAGAGCAGGCGAGAGCGAGATCAATACCGCGAAACCGACAATGGCTCGGTAGATTCGCATTTTAAGGGGCGGGCTGAGAGTTCCCGTTTCTAGATAATATGCGGGCCAGCCATTTTCCGGTATAGGAATTTCGGCTGCGAGCAATAGCTTCCGGAGGCCCCGCCGCCAGAATCTGTCCTCCGGCCTCGCCCCCCTCGGGACCAAGATCGATCACCCAGTCGGCGGTCTTGATTACATCCAGGTTATGCTCGATCACCAGCAAAGAGCCTCCAGCATCGATCAGCCGGCGGAAGGCCGCCAGCAGCTTGCTTACATCGTCAAAATGAAGTCCGGTTGTAGGTTCGTCGAATATATACAAGGTGCGGTTGGCTGCCTTGCGCTTGCCGTTGCGGGAATCCTCATCGCTTCGGTTGGAGCGCTGCGCCGCTTCGCGCACTTTAGGCGTAAGATGGGCCGCCAGCTTCATGCGCTGCGCCTCGCCTCCGCTGAGCGTTGTGGCCGATTGCCCCAGCCGCAGGTATCCTAACCCGACTTCCTCCAGGACGCGAAGCTTGTCCGTAATCTTAGGAACGCCGGCAAAGAACTGCAGGGCTTCCTTCACTGTCAGGTTCAGCGCCTCAAAGATGTTTTTCCCTTTATACCGCACCTCGAGGACGCCGGGCTTGTAGCGCGTCCCCTTACACTCTTCGCAAACCAGCTCGACATCGGCCAGGAACTGCATCTCGACGGTGACGGTGCCGTCCCCCTGGCATTCCTCGCAGCGTCCGCCAGGGACGTTGAAGGAGAAGTGGCCTGCAGTAAAACCGCGCTTCTGCGCCTCGGGAATCGAAGCATAGAGTTCGCGGATCGCGTCAAACGCCTTAATGTAAGTGAC
The DNA here is from genome assembly GCA_964581225.1 of uncultured Terriglobales bacterium. Taxonomy (GTDB): domain Bacteria; phylum Acidobacteriota; class Terriglobia; order Terriglobales; family Acidobacteriaceae; genus CAYTQA01. The sequence goes on from CAZONJ010000057.1 coordinate 17,770, forward strand.
AGGATTGGAGCGCGGCGTGCGCCCGATCGGTGATTGGTCGATCATCACCACATCGCTGATGAGCTGTGCGCCTTCCAGCTTGCTGTAAAGTCCGGCTGTCCTGTTGGTATCCGAATTGGTGTTCCCAGCCAGCGCCTTATAGAGAACATCATGGACGAGGGTGGATTTGCCCGAGCCCGAAACGCCGGTCACCGCAACCAGCATCCCCAGGGGAATGCTGACGTCCACATTTTTCAAATTATGGGCGCGCGCGCCCGAGAGCTTGATTTGCAGCGGTCCGGGCTTGCGGCGGGACGGTGGCACGGCAATTTCCAGGTGATCGCTGAGATAGCGTCCGGTAAGCGACTGCTGCGATTTAAGGATCTGCTGGTAGGTGCCTGCGGCGACTACTTTGCCGCCATGCTCCCCGGCGCCCGGACCCAAATCGACGATGCGGTCTGCCGCCGCCATGACTTCTCCATCGTGTTCCACCACCAGAATGGTGTTTCCCAGATCGCGCAGCTCATGCAGGATACGGATCAGGCGCTCCGTGTCACGGCTATGGAGCCCAATCGAAGGCTCGTCCAGGACGTACATCGCGCCTACCAGCCGTGAGCCCAGCGAGGTCGCCAGTTGAATGCGCTGCGCCTCTCCGCCGGAGAGGGTAGAGGCAAGGCGGTCCAGCGTAAGATATTCCAGGCCGACATTGCGCAGGTATTGCAGCCGATTGCGGACCTCTTCCAGGATCTTGTCCGCTACCTCATTCTGATAACGACTCAGCTCCAGCGCGGCGAAGAATTCCGCCGCCTGCTCCACCGTCATGGCGGTGATCTCGCAGATGTTCTTGCCGGCAATCTTCACGCTGCGCGCTTCGGCGCGAAGTCGTTGTCCCTGGCACTCCGGACAGAGCGCGTATCCGCGGTAGCGGCTTAAAAACACGCGCACATGCAGCTTGTATTTCTTGCGCTCCAGCAGGGCAAAGAAGCCATTGATGCCGGGAAATTTGCCCTCACCCTGGATGATCTGCAGGCGCTGGTCCTCATCGAGGTTACACCACGGTACGTCCATAGGGATGGCCTTGGCTTTCGCAAAGCGCCTCATCTCGGTTTGAAAGCTGCGGTATTTTGGTTTGCTCCAGGGATCGATGGCCCCTTCAGCCAGCGTTTTTCGTTGGTCCGGGATGACCAGGTTGAGGTCAAAATCAATGGTGTTGCCGAAGCCCTGGCATCGCTGGCAGGCGCCGAAGGGATTGTTAAAAGAAAACAGGCGAGGCTCCGGATCCTGATAGAGGATGCGGCAGTTCTTGCATTCGAAACGCTGCGAAAATCGGAGTTGCTGGCCTGCGGAGCCATCGCGCGGCGCGGTTTCGAAGATCACCTCGCCGGCCTCGCGATACGAGCTCTCGGTCGCATCTACGATCCTGGCGCGCGCCTCGGGGGAAACCGCAATCCGGTCCACCAGCGCGTAGAGCGGACGGGCAAAGTCGATGTCGAGCAGCGATTCCGGCGTGGAGAACTCAAAGACCTGTCCGCTTTGGTAAAGACGATTGAAGCCCCGCTTGCGCAGCTCAAAGAGGCGCTCCTTGAGCAGATTGAACTCGGCGGACTCCGCCGCAACCGCCTTTGCGGATTTCTTCTTCCTGCCTTTGCTCGCAGAGTTTTCCGGTGGGACAGCCAGCGAGGCCAGCACGGGAAACAGGACGTTCAGCCGTGTACCCTCGCCCAATCCCAGGATACGCTCGACGACTTCATCGACGGTGTCTCTCTTGACTTCGGCGCCGCAGCGCACGCAGTATGTCTGCCCTACGCGGGCAAAGAGCAGGCGCAGGTAGTCATAGATCTCGGTAGCGGTGGCTACGGTGGAGCGCGGGTTGCGTGTGGTGTTCTTCTGCCGGATAGCGATCGCGGGCGCGATGCCATCGATGAAGTCCACGTCCGGCTTTTCGATTCGCTCCAGAAACTGGCGAGCGTAGGCGGAAAGCGATTCCACATAGCGGCGCTGTCCCTCGGCATACAAAGTGTCGAAGGCAAGGGAAGATTTGCCGGAGCCGGAGACCCCCGTCACCACAGTGAGGGTATTGTGAGGGACCTCAATATCTATATTTTTTAGATTGTGGACCCGAGCGCCCCGGACCACGATGTTTTCTGTAGACATCTATAAAGCCTTCCGCATCTGCACAGCAAGTCTGACGATGGGTGCGGAATTCTCTATTATACGATTTCTGCAAGGCGAGCATCTGGCATCGCCCAGTGTGCTGATACATTGGGTGGCAAAATAAAAGCCCGAGGCTGAAGCCTCAAATTATTGCTCCTTAACGCCGGACTAAAGTCCGGTGCCGTTCCAAAGAAGATGCGGAGGATTGCGAGGCGTGTCAGGGCACGAGTTCACT
>CAZONJ010000058.1:0-20105 GCA_964581225.1 uncultured Terriglobales bacterium
CAAGGGTATTTTGATCCTGCCCGATGCCCCACTTTGGTAACGGATATCACGTTCCTTTGTAACCGAACTCCCTGCGCTTTCCCTGTGGTTCGCGGCAGCGGCATCATTCCACAATGATTCTTCCTTCCATGCTGTCGTGCATCGGACCGCAGATGATGTCGCAATTCATCCTGAAATCCCCGGCCTGCTGGGGAGTGAATTCAATAATGGCGGGCTTCCCGGGCTGGACGGGTTCATCGATCTTCAGCTCTTCGACCTCAAAGCCGTGTTCTACGTCTGCTGTAGAAACCTCCAGCGTAACCGGCTGGCCCCGCTTCAGCCGGATAGTCTGCGGCTGAATGCTGTACTTCTTCATCACGATTTTTATCCTAACTGCTTGCCCCGATTGGACTTTGTGAGTGTTGCATGACGAGCTGAAAATGCTCAGGCCGAGGATTGCAAGCAGGAGGAAGGGCCGCATCTTTTTTATTCGGCCAAAGACGTTTTTGATATTCACTAAACTTAATTTCCGTTTAATCCGTATTCCTTATAAGATAGCAAATCGGCCCTCAAGGCCAAAACTTCTTGCATCGTAAGCGTATGGAGACCATCCAATCAAAGGCGATAGAAACTGGCGTCACGGATGAGCTGGCACTGGTCCAGGCGGCAAAACAAGGCGATATAAGCGCCTTTGAGCAGCTTGTGAAGCGGTACGACCGCAACGTCTTCCGGATTGCGCAGCATATTACGCAAAATCGTGAAGATGCTGAGGACGTGGTGCAGGATGCGTTCCTGAAAGCCTACCAGAACCTGGAACAATTCCAGGGGAACTCGAAGTTCTATACCTGGCTGGTGCGCATCGCGGTCAACGAATCGTTGATGAAGCTGCGCCGCCGCAAGACCAGCAAGACAGTTTCGATGGATGAGGACGTGGAGACCGAGGAGGGCAGTATGCCCCGCGAGTTTGCCGACTGGTCCCCCAATCCGGAGCAACTGTATGGGCACTCGGAATTGAGTGACATCCTGCGCAAGACGATCCAGGGACTGCCTTCCAGCTTCCGGACGGTGTTTGTGCTGCGTGATGTGGAAGGGCTGTCTACGGAAGAAACAGCCGAAATGCTGGACTTGAGCGTACCGGCGGTAAAATCCAGGTTGTTGCGTGCCCGTCTGCAATTACGGGAGCGTCTCAACCGGTACTTCAAAAAGGAAAAAAACGGAGACGGCAGGCAGTGAAGTGCACTCAATTTCTTAAGGAATTGACCGATTATCTGGAAGGGACCCTCGACGCTCCCACCCGCATCGAGTTGGAGGAGCATCTTCAGTGGTGCCAGAATTGCTATGTGGTATGCAACACCACCAAGATGACCATCGAGATTTACCGCAACAACGAGCTTTACGATCTTCCCGATCCGCTCCGCGACAAACTCAAAAACGCCATCCTCAGCAAGTGCAAATCACACGGAAAGACCCACCCGCAAGACACTTAAAATCCTGAAGCCAGAAACCACAAGCAACAAATCACAAGCACGTAAGAAATCCTGAAAAACAAGACCAAAAATAACCTGACTTTCTTCCGGGCCCATAATCAGAATGGCCCCTTCCCCTTGTCATTCCGAAGCGCAGCGAGGAATCCCTATCGCGCCGAAGAACCAAAACTTTTAATCCTGCGATAACATCCACGCCAATTCTCACCGTGTTTTTGAAACCTGAAACTCGAAACTGGAAACTTTCTTCTCACCTCCACATCAGCGTAGTGATCGAATCGGCGGGCAGGCTGACTGACGTTGCTGCGGATGCGAGCCGCACCTGCACAGCTTGTGGAGCGTTCCCGCTATTGGTTAGAACCACGGCATAACTGCCGTCGGGATTCACCACAGCCACATGGCTCACGTTTTGCGTCTCTCCATGGGACGCCACTACCGTAGCATTGCGCCTCATGGCATGGGAGTAGTGATACAGGGCCCAATACTGCCCGCTGCGCGTAATCTGCCTGCTCTGCGAATTGATCGTGACCACGCCACCGCAGGAAAATGGCCCAATATTCGGCTTTCCATTTTCGTCCAGTGCCAGGTTCCATCCGATGGCGCATCGTGCGCCATGACGCAGGATCCCGGCAAAGGTCTGGCTCCATTTCGACCAGTCCCGCGTGTAATTTGGATCGGTCACGTCAGGGCCGCCTTCGGTCCAGTACATTTCCGCGTCGGGATGGGCCGCCAGGACCTTCTGCATCCATTCCGGCTGGCCCACATACCCATGCCACGCGATGGATTTGGTGTACTTGCTTACCTTAGGATCGTCCAACTCGCAAATGGCGCGTCCCCACAGATTGTAGTTGTGGTCGATCAGCCAGATCTTTGTATTCAGACCCGCATTCTGAATTGCCGGACCGAGATGCTCCCCCACATACTGCACTTCGACCTCCTGCGGGAATAAGCAGGCGGGCATTCTACTGTCCTGGTCGGTATCGACTTCATTCTGCGGAGTGACCGCATTCACCTCCACGCCCTCCGCTTTGTAGGCCTGCAGAAACTTCACAATATAATTCGCATAGGGCCTCAGATAGGGACGGTGGATCGTCCCGCCCAGCATCGAATTGTCGTCCTTCATCCAGTTCGGCGGACTCCATGGCGAGCCCAGCAGAAACAGCTCCGGATTGATCTTCCTTGCGCGTTGCAGCGCTGGCAGGATGTACCCCCGATCGTGCTCGATGGAAAAGCGGGACAGCTCGGGATCGGGCGCTCCGTCGTCGTAGCTATATACGTTCCTGGAATAATCGCTGGAGCCAATACACAGGCGACACACGCTGATGCCCATCTGCTTCGGGCTGAAGAGCTCCTCGAATAGCTGCTGCCGCGCCGGCTCCGGCAACTGGGAAAACGTATAACACGCAGCGTCGGTGAATGCCGCCCCAAAGCCGAGCACCGGCTGGAACTTCTTTGATGGATCTACCACGATGGTGTTTGCGCTCTCCGCAGCGGGCGCGCTTTGCCAGCGCAAAGAAGCAGTCGGCAAATGACGCCGGGTCGCATCCGTGACCCGCACCTCGAGGCTGCCTGATGGAGAAGGTATTTGCGGCGACGCGAATGCGGCGGGAATTGCCTCCGCCAGGGTTGCCGCTGCGGCGCAACCTGCGCTCATCTTCAGAAAATCACGGCGAGTGCCTTTCGACATGCTTCAGACCTCATGCGCTAAAAAGATAAGAAGAGAGAAACGACAGCCAGTGTACCGCAGATGAGATCATGATCACCGGATTGCTTCCGGAAAGCTCTGCACCGGATCGATGTCTACCGGAACATCTTTCGCCTTGGCCAGCGCCTCCTTCAGCGTATCGGGCATCTTGTCATATTGATCGAACCATTTGGTGGCGCGCTCCCGGTCGCCGGTAGCTTCGATTTCAAGCAGCTCTTTTGCCAGGCTGGCAATCGCATCCGGCATCTTGCTGTAATCGATTTTGTAGAGTCCGTTTGCGCCCTGGATGATCGCCTGCTGCTGCGCCAGATAGTTGAACTCCATCATCTCGGCGCGGCCATGGGCCTCGGCGATGCCGAAGCGCACCGTGCGGAAGATCCCGGCGACATAGGAGGCGTAATACTCCTGCAACCGCTCCTGCGGGAGCGCGCCGTGGTCCACCAGCCATTTCAGCGCGAACATTCCCACCACGTCGGCCTTGGCCTCTTCCAGCCCGCTATAGCCGGGTCCGATGGCCTCGCGGATGTCCACCTTTCCGCCCGAGGTGCGCGCGAACGCCGGCCCCAGTCCATGGCAGATCTCATGCATCATGGTGCTGGCAAGATACCCTTCTCCGCTGGCCTGCGCCGCCTGCTCCGCGTCCATCACCCGCTTGGCCAGGGGCAGAATAATGTATGTCACGCGCGCATCCATATAGTTTTTGAAGAAGATCTTCTTGGTCCCCTTCATCTCATGGATTTTGGCGTCGTTGGGCAGATTGTCGGCCACCGCCTGATATCCGTGGCGCAGGTCGCCGGCGCGGAATGGAGTGTCCATCACCTCCATCGGCGTGGGCTGGCCGCGCTTCGATGGGCGGTCCTCCGCCGCCAGCGGCAACGCATCCTGGATATCCGGCACGTACTTCTGGAAGACCGCCAGTTTGGCGCTCTCCGCTTCGTTACGCACCATCACCGCCCCGCCATACGAGGTCTTCACCCCGAGAATGTCGTCGAGATAGGTTTCATACGGCGCAAAGATGATGTCGAACTTGGGATTCACCAGATCGAGCCACGCCAGATCGCTTTTAAAGTAATCGTCGGAGAGCAGGGCCTCGGCGCGCAGCCGCAGGAACCCGGCAAAATTGGCGTCCGGAGAAAGCGCCGCAGCCTGGCGCAACGCCTTGGCGGCGGGAATCAGAAACTGCCGGTAGGCGACATGATAAGGAATGCCCTCCAGGCTGCCATCGCGCCTGCGCCGGACGATGGTATACGGGCTGTATAGCTCGTCTTTTTTCTCCGGATGGTCTTTTACATACTTTTCGATCTCCTCGCGCGTGAGCCCGTCGGGATATAGTCCGCGATCGGGCGAATAGGGCTGCGTGCCGACAAACGGCTTGTTGTTGTCGGTAAGGTCGAAGCGGCTGCCGTTGATGATGAGATACCGCACAATCTTCCGGTCGGCGGGACGCGATGAGTTCTTCAGCCGCTCATAAAGCGCCAGCCCCTGCGGATCGCTCTGCCGCCAATAAATGTCCTCGATGGAGTGCGAGGCCTCAACCAGCTTCTGCACCATCTGCCGCTCGCGCGGGCTGAGGCGCGCTGCGTTGAACGCCATGCGCACCTGCTTATACTTCATCAGCCGCTCGCCAACGTCGGGGACGGTGGCCAGCGACTTGGGAGCGAACCTTGAAACCCCGGACATGCTGCGCGGACGCTGGGCTGCCGTGCTCGACTTCTTTTCTGTTGCCGTGGAACTCTTGTCAGGGGCAGTCGCGGTTTGGGTAGCAGGAGAGCCCTGCGCAAAACCAGCACAGACAAAAAGAAACAGCAGAAGAGCCATCAGACTAATTTTTTTCATCATCCATTCTCGTTTTACGAATATTCTCGTTTGTAAACAATCTCGCTTGAAAATATTTCGCTCGAACATTTTCGTCTGCTTCACATTCCAGGCATTTTCATTTAGGCGCATTTTTTTTGGGTAAACATTCTCGCGGCAAAAAGCTTTGTCATTCCGAACGCAGCGCGGAATCCCTATCATACCGGAGAACCTACGCAGACTACTTTGTATCAGGGCGGGGTTTTAACCCTGCCGCAAACAGTCGAATTGCAGTTTGTGCCGCTCTGCCGAAGGCCGGGGCGCAGTAACGCGGAGCGGCTTAAACTCTGCGAAACTAAGCCTCACCGCGCGTGCGCTCCTGATCGTCGCTTTTGAAACTTGAAACTTGCAACCCGAAACTTCCGCATTGCTATGATTAAACCTGTGACTCCCCAAACCTTCCTCATCGACGCCGACGACACGCTTTGGGAGAACAATATTTACTTTGAACGGGCCATCGCCAAATTCATCTCTTTCCTGAATCATCGCGAATACACGCCCGAGCAGGTGCGTGAAAAGCTGAATGACGTTGAGCGCTCCTGCATCGTCAAGCACGGCTATGGAATGCAGAGCTTCGCCAATGCGCTGGTGGACACATTTGAATGCCTCAGCGTTGCGCCGGTCACGCCGGAGCTGCACGAGACCATCCGCAGCTTCGCCTTTGAAATTGCCGAGCATCCCATGGAGATCATTGCCGGAGTGCCGGAGACGCTGGCGCATCTCTCGCAAAGGCACCACCTTATCCTCATGACCAAAGGCGCTCCCAGCGAGCAGATGGCAAAAGTGGAGCGCTCCGGGCTGATGGATTACTTCAGTGCCTGCGAGGTGGTCGCCGATAAGAACGCTGTCGCCTACCGGCAGGTCTCGGAAAAATATGGGCTGGACCAGTCCGCAACCTGGATGGTCGGCAATAGCCCTAAATCGGACATCAACCCTGCCCTGCTGGCGGGACTTCATGCCATTTTTGTCCCCCATGACAACACCTGGATACTGGAGCATGAGGAGGTCGCTCTCCCGCCCTCACCCCAGCAAAAACTTTTGCAGATCACCCGCTTTTCCGAGCTGCGGCAGCACTTTTAACGGACCGATATCTTTGCTGTGCGAGAACGTTGATTTAAAAGTGACTGCTATACTGCGCTGTCCAAAGACTTCTCTATGCTTTGTCATCCAGAGCGAGCACGCAGTGCGAGTCGAAGGACCCCTAAAAAGCAAAGAGCATAAATGCAATTACAGGTTTTCTCACGATGAAAGAAAAGTTCTGGATATACATCATGGGCAGCAATTCAGGGACGCTCTATACCGGAATGACAAACGCATTTGAAGGACGCGTAAAGCAGCACAAATCCGGAGAAATTGATGGATTTTCAAGGGAGTACGAATGTCATCGTCTGGTGTACTTTGAAGGTTTTCAGGATGCGAGAAAGGCGATCAATCGTGAAAAACAGATCAAAGTTGGTCGCGAAGCAAGAAGATAGCGTTGATTGAGGGCGTAAATCCGCGATGGCAAGATTTAGCTGAGAACTGGGGGAAAGAGATAATATTTCCCGGTCAAAAAGCCTGAAGCCGCATCTATGGATTGCGTATTTCCGGGGCCCTTCGGCTTGCGCTTGGCTCGCAGGCTCCCCTCGCGCCGCGCCTCTGGATGACATAAATGTTGAGAGTTGGGGGAGTGCACTTACGGGCTTTCCCACGACGAGATATTGGTCCGGTGCCCCATACTGCTAATGATGTTAGTATTTCCACCGGGTGCCTGCTACTCACAAGCCGACGCGAGCGGAGCAGTCCGCGCTCATCAAAATACCGGCCATTGCGGGCGCGGCCCTTCTGATCGGCGCTGCCTTTGCCGAGTGGCCGCCGTTTTACTATCACGCGCTTCGTATTGTTGTATCTGTCGCCGCTCTTTATATCGCCTGGTATTGCAGCCGCACGCGCCATCGGCCCTGGGCCATCCTCATGGTGGTCGTCGCTATCGTCTACAATCCGGTTTACGTGGTCCGCTTTGCTTCAGAACAATGGCACGCCGTCGGTCTGGTTGCGGCCCTCCTGCTGGTTATCTCTGCCATAAGTTTTCCCGAGCCGCGCGGGATGAAACGGGTGCGCACCCGCTTTGATTAAATCTCTCCTCCCTTTTCCTTTCCGGGTTTACACTCATCGCCATGTCCCGCAAAGCGGCGCGCATAAAGATCATCAATCTTGAGGAAGATATGCCCCGGGTAGAGACCGCCCGCCTGCGCATGCAATATGAATTGGCGGCCGCCCGGCGGGACCGATGCGCCGCCGTCAAATTTATCCACGGATATGGCTCCAGCGGCGTTGGCGGCGAATTGCGGGTCCAGCTCCAGAAAGAGCTTCGCCTGGCCATGCAGAACAGCCTGATTCGCGCCTTCATCCCGGGCGAGAACTGGCGCATCTCCGAGGAGATCACATGGGAGTTGCTCAAGAAATATCCCGAATGGAAGAGCGATTCCGACCTGGGCAGAAACAATCGGGGAATCAGCATTGTGGTGCTTTGAGTCATAAAGCAAGTTCCGAGTGTCCCTTTCCACTTTCATATACTCCTCGAACGGCAACCCTCGATTTGTCATTTCCCAGCGCAGCGAGGAACCCCTTTAGCGCCTAGGGCTTCACATCTTTCTTATCGCCTTCTTATCGAGCTTTTCTCTGTGACTCTGTGTCTCTGTGGTGAACTAGGGGTAAAATTTAGGTTGCCTGGATGAGAAACTTCTCTTCACTCCGGGTGTTTGAAAGGTATTAAATGGGAGATGCCAGGAACAAGCCCGGCAGGAGTCTCAGGATGCGTTTGGGACGTCGATCCATCTTTTTATTTGTAATCTTCACCGCGCTCATCGCCCTCAGCCTTTTAGCCTTTGCCGGGGACAAGAAAGACAAAAGGAAGTCCGCAAAGGCTGGGGCCGCCGTGCCCATGGACGAAGACCGGCGCGCCCTCCATGCCCTCAATCGGCTGGGCTTTGGCCCGCGTCCCGGAGAGGTACAGCGGGTCGAGGCGATGGGCGTTGACAAATGGATCGAGCAGCAGCTCCATCCGGAAAAGATCGACGATAGCGCGATGGAAGGGCGACTGGCGGCCTATCGCACCCTGAAGATGGATACCCGCGAGTTGGTACTGAACTTCCCTCCACCCCAGGTTTTGAAGGCCGCTGCCGACGGACGCCTCCCATTGCCCTCCGACCCCGAGGAGCGCGCCATTTACGAAAGCGGCATGCAGCGCGTCCAGCTGCAACAGCAGATCAAACCCCAGGCGCAGAACCTGAATGCGAGCGCCAACGCAAACAACACCGCCGCTCTTAATAACGGGAAGATGGTTTCCGATATGAACGGGAAGATGATGGCCGATATGCGCCTCTCTCCCGACGGCAAAGCGCCGAATACCAATTCGTCGGATGCCAAAGCGATGGCCCTGCTCGCCATGCCGCCCGAACAGCGCATGAATGAGGTCCTCAGTATGTCGCCCAATGATCGGGACACCATGCTGAAGTCTCTCAAGCCAAAAGATCGCGAGGGCATCATGGTCGGGCTTACGCCCAAGGACCGCGAGACCCTGCTGGCCTTAGTAAATCCCCAGGCGGTGATTCAGGGCGAGCTGACCCAGGCGAAGCTTCTGCGCGCCATCTATAGCGAGCGTCAACTTCAAGAGGTGATGACCGACTTCTGGGTAAATCACTTCAACATCTTCATCGGCAAGGGCGCGGACAATTACCTGCTTACCTCCTATGAACGCGACGTGATCCGCCCCCGCGCTCTGGGCAAGTTTAAGGACCTGCTCTTGGCGACCGCAAAATCGCCGGCCATGCTCTTCTATCTCGACAACTGGCAGAGTGTCGGCCCTAATTCGGATGCCGCCATGAATCGGCCGCCGCGCCAGAAGAAGAAGGCTGGACCGCGTCCTCGCGCCCGGATCGGCCTTGGAGGAGGACCGTTTGGCTGGCCACGTCCGCGAGTTTACGTAGGCGGGAACATGGGACGGCCCAAGCCGCCCAACCAGCCGAAAAAAGGCCGTCCGGTCAGCGGCCTGAATGAAAACTACGCCCGCGAGGTGATGGAGTTGCATACCCTTGGAGTGGATGGCGGCTACACCCAGAAAGACGTTACCGAGCTGGCGAAAATCCTTACCGGCTGGACCTTCGACCGCAAGAGCCTGATCAAGGAGGACAAAGCCGCGAGCTATGAGGGCGGCTTCTCCTTCAACGAAAGGACCCACGAGCCGGGCAAGAAGGTTTTTCTCGGCAAAAAATATGACGACCGCGGGGTGAAGGAAGGGGAAAAGGCGCTGGATGTGCTGGCCCATAGTCCCGCGACCGCCAGGTTTATCTCGCGCAAGCTGGCCATGCGCTTCGTCTCGGACAATCCCCCTGACTCTCTGGTCGACCGGATGGCGAACACATTCATGCACAAGGATGGAGACATGCGCGAAGTGCTGCGCACCCTCTTCCGCTCACCGGAGTTCTGGGCGGCGGACGCCTATCGCGCCAAGGTGAAGACCCCATTCGAATTTGTGGCCTCGGCAGTGCGCGCAACCGCAGCGGAGGTCAGCAACCCGCAGGCGCTGAACGGGACCCTGCAAAGGCTGGGGATGCCGCTCTATGGAATGCAGCCTCCCACCGGATATTCCATGAAGGAGTCAGTATGGATGAACTCCGGCGCGCTGATCGACCGCTGGAACTTCGCTCTCGCGCTCGGCTCCGGCAGGCTGAACGGCATTCAATGGGACCCGCACACCGCCCTGCAAGGCGAGACTATCCCCGGGGATTCTTCCGGTGCGGTGGCCGTGCTGGAAGCGGCGTTGCTGGGCAACGATGTCTCTAAGACCACGCATGAAACGCTGCTCAAGCAGGCGGAGGACCCGCACCTGGCAGCCCACAACAATGTAACCAAGACTACCGGCCCTGATGTTCCGTTGATTGCTGGGCTGATTATGGGATCTCCGGAATTTCAGCACCGGTAAAGGACAATCGATTTCAGGGGGAAAACACAATGGCGATTAGCAGAAGAGTTTTCATGAAAGGCGGCGCCATGGCGCTGGTAGGAACGGCAGTTGTCCCCAGCTTCCTCACGCGCGCGGTGTTTGGCGCGGACCGCCTGCCCGGCACAAAGGGAAAGCGCCTGGTCGTACTCTTTCAGCGTGGAGCAGCCGACGGGCTGAACATCGTTGTCCCTCACGGCGAGCAGGCGTATTATGCGATGCGCCCCGGCATTGCGATTCCACGCCCGCAAAATGGAAAAGACTCGGCCATCGATCTGGATGGATTTTTCGGCCTCCATCCCTCCATGACCTCGTTCAAGCCTCTTTTCGATCAGGGACATCTCGCCATCATTCACGCCGCCGGCTCGCCAGACAACACCCGCTCCCACTTCGATGCCCAGGACTATATGGAGACCGGCACGCCCGGCGTAAAGGCCACCGAAGATGGCTGGCTCAACCGCGCAATCCGCGACGCCAGCGCCAACGCGCCTGCCGCAACCGCCGGCCCGGTTTCGCCTTTCCGCGCCGTAGCGCTCAGCACCGCATTGCCGCGCACCCTGGCGGGACCGGCCCCGGCTGTCGCCATCAACAACATCAATGATTTCGGAATTGGCGGCCGCAACCCCGCTCCCAATCCTGTAGCCAGCGGCTTTGAAGCCATGTATCAGGCCTCGTCTGACAGCGTCCTGCACGGTACTGGCCAGGAAACCTTTGAAGCCATGAAGATGTTGCGGGCCGCCGATCCCGCAAAATATGCTCCCGCTGCCGGCGCCAGCTATCCGCGTGGACGCTTCGGCGACAGCCTTCGCCAACTGGCGCAGCTTTTGAAGGCCGACCTCGGCGTCGAAGTCGCCTTCGCCGATATCGGCGGCTGGGACCATCATGTGAATGAAGGTTCCACGCAGGGCCAGCTCGCGCGCCTGCTGGGAGAGTTCTCGCAGGGCATCTCCGCCTTCTGGACCGATCTCGGCGATCTCGCGCAGGATACTGTAGTGGTCTCGATGTCGGAGTTTGGCCGCACCGCGCGTCAAAATGGCACCGGCGGCACCGACCACGGACACGCCAACGTGATGTTCGTCCTCGGCGGCCCGGTAAAGGGCGGAAAGGTTTATGGACGCTGGCCCGGCCTCGATCAGTCGCAGCTTTATGAAGGCCGCGATCTCGCGCTCACCACCGATTTCAGGACCGTGCTGGGCGAGGTCGTCTATAACCACATGGGAAACCGCAATCTGCAAACCGTCTTCCCTGGCTTTGACGCTAATCCAAATAATTTTTTGCGGATATTGGGATGAGCATCGGCTAGCGCTTCACTTTGCGGATTTCAGTAGCGATGCTCTTGGCTTCAGCCTGAATTAGCTTTTCCATGGTTGATTTCACGTCTCCGCCGCTGTAGTTGTTGGCGCCGTCGAGCACCGGGCGCATCTGTCCCGGCAGGTAGGCCTTCACCGAAACCTCTGCTGCTGTTCTTGCGCCGGCTATCACTGCGTGTCCGTTACTGGTCGCTTTGCGGCTGCCGCCGAAACGCTTCAACGAAGTGATATCGGAGAGCACGAAATAGTCACACTGCTTCCGCTCCGCCTCCGCCTCGATGGCATCGTGATCGTCGGGATTGGAGGTCAACGGCACCACCTCGAGCTTCAGCGATGCTAGCTCCTTCAGCAGTTGCTCCTGCAATAGTTGGGTTGCGATAGACGGGTTGGCGCTGCTGGTAACCGAAGCGATCCCGATGCGCACAGCCCCCGGCGTCCGATAGCCAGCCTCTGTCTGCGAGGTGGACTCCTTGGGAGTGGGCACGGAATCATCCTGCTGAGCAAACGCGAAGGTGCCCGCGACCAGGAATGCTCCTAACAAAAATGCCAGGCGCACGAAAGATGCCACAGGCGCGAAGAAAGGCGGATGGATAGAAAATGTCCTGTGTCCGAATTTAAGAGAATGCGTTTTCATCTCCTGCTCCAACCACTTCCCTTTGACATTCTTCTTCGATCTTCTTTCAATTTTGTCATCCTGAGCGCCGCGCGCGGCGGGCCTGCGAGCCAAGCGCAAGTCGGAGGACCCCGAGAACGTCCTTCTTATAATTACTGCCTCAAGCTTTCTCACCAGCCCCCTTGTCCTTCCGAGCGCAGCGACTTAAAACTTGGCGAGCACATCCTCGCCCTCCACTTTGATCTCGTAAACCGGCACTCGGGCGGCGGCGCTATGGACCGCTTGTCCGGTCTTCGGGTCCCACTGCCAGCCATGCCACGGACAGACAATCTTTCCGTTCTCGATAGATCCTCGCCCCAGCGGCCCGCCGCGATGGATGCAGACATTGTCCATGGCCGAGATCGCGCCGCCGATATTGGCCACGCAGATCACCCTATCCCCTGCGGTAATTTCATTGGCCTGCCCTTCCGGCGGCAACTCGCTTGTGGAACAAATGCGGATGAACTCTGCCACGCAACCTCCCGGTCTCGAATTGGAAATCAGTCTAATTCCCGCTCCGAGAACGAGCAAGCGATCTATGTTACATTCGGTCTGCATGGGCAATCAGGGGCAATCTTCCGATGTGCGGCTCTACTGTCCTACCTGTGGAGTGGAGGTCGCGGACCCACTTACCTGCGGCGATTGCTCGGCGGTCATCTGCCGCCGCTGTGGAACTCCACTTGAATCCGCCGATGAATTAGCTATGGGATGAGCCGTTCCCGCGAATACCTTCCCCACCGCTCCGATTGCTTAAAATAAGAAATGAGGATTTCAAGCGCATGAAACTGCTCGTGATTGGCGCCGGCATGATGGGTACCGCCGCCGCTTATGATATGGCCCGCAACGGAGCGGCGGTCACCGTTGCCGACACGGACCTTCGCCGGGCAAAGCGATGTGTCCGCCAGATCGAAGAGATGCTCGGCCCTGCCCGGAACGGAAATCAGGGAAAGCTGCGCGCCCGTGAGTTGGACGCCTCCGACGAGAAGGCCGCTTACAAGCTCATGCGCCAGCATGCGGCGGCGCTCTCCGCCGTGCCCTACTTCTATAATCTGGGACTGGCGGGCGCGGCCATTCGCGCCAAATGTCACTTCGCCGATCTGGGCGGAAACAATACCGTCGTCCGCAAGACCTACGCTTTAAGCAAAGCGGCGGAAAAGAGCGGCATCACCCTGGCCCCTGACTGCGGCCTCTCTCCGGGGATGGCGAGCATCCTCGCCGGAGAGTTGGTCTGTCGCCTCCAGAATGGATCTTCCCGCTCCAATAAGCTGGACGCTTTAAAAATCTATGTTGGCGGCCTGCCAAAAACTCCCAAGCCTCCATTCCAATATCAGCTGGTCTTTTCCGTTGAAGGACTGATCAACGAATACGTCGAGCCGGCAAAGGTATTGAAGAATGGCAAGCTGCGCGAGATCGAGCCGCTGACCGAGCCGGAGGAATTCAAGATCAAGGGCTTCGATCCGATGGTCGCCTTCCACACCTCGGGGGGCACTTCCACGCTGCCGGAAACCTTTGCCGGAAAAGTGGGCGAGTGCTTTGAGAAAACTTTGCGCTATCCCGATCATTACACGCTGATACGCGGCCTCTACGATCTGGGATATTTCTCCAGCAAAAAAATCGCCATCCATGGCAGAAAAATCGCGCCGCGCGAGATGACCACCCATCTCTTCCTCGACAAGTTGAGCGGCAGCGAACCGGACGTATGCATCCTGCGCGTGGAGGCCCATCGCGAAGGCCGCGTGCTTGCCTTTGAGATGGTGGACTCCTTTGACGACAACCTGAAGCTCACCGCCATGATGCGCACCACCGCCTGGCCCGCTTCAATCGTCCTGCAGATGATCGCCACCGAAACTATTCAAAAGCGCGGCGGAATCAAGCAGGAGCTGGATGTTCCCGCAGATTTGTTTTTAGAAGAGATGAGGAAGCGCGGCATCGACATCCGGTTTTCCGATTCGGCCACCGCCGAGGCGCCGGTTGCGGCCCGCTTCAGGAGCGCACCATGAAGGTCCATACCGAATACCTTACGTTTGAAACCAAAAAGCATCGCGACTACATCCACATCACCCCGCAGGTTGAAGCGGCGGTGAAGAAGAGTGGAGTGCAGGACGGGCTCGCCTTCGTCTCCGCCATGCACATTACGGCTGGGATTTATGTGAACGACCACGAGTCCGGACTGATCCAGGACATCGACGAGTGGCTGGAAAAGCTCGCGCCCTTCCGCAAAGACTATCGCCATCATCAGACCGGAGAGGACAACGGCGATTCGCATCTCAAGGCGCTGCTGATCCATCATGAGGTCACGCTGCCGGTCACCAAAGGCAAGCTCGACCTTGGAACCTGGCAGCGCGTCTTCTATGCTGAATTCGATGGCCAGCGCCCCAAGCGCGTGATCGTGAAGGTACTTGGCGAGTAGCGGCTCTCTTGCGCTCGAGGCGACCGGGACGTGCGCTACCCAGAAAGCAAATACCCGTTAAATTGTCATCCGGAGCGCAAGTCGAAGGATATGCAGTTCCAAAAACTTATGCCGCCAAAGGATCGTCCTTCTTATCGTTCTGGTTGGTCTTTTGTGAAAAGCCGGGCTCCTGGCGTTCACCGCTGTATTCCGGGTTCTCCCCAGGTTCGGGGAAATCGGTGTCCTTGCCTTTGATGTTGGGATCCTGGTCGCGATGTGGCAGTTGCCCTTGCAGCGAAACCTGGTCTTTCTGGGTGGGAGTTTGCGATTCCACGACTCCCTTCTTGACATCGTTATCTGCTGCCCTGCGGTCCTGATTCTTCTGTTTGTCCATAATTACCTCAGTACTAGTTCAAGATGGATTTGCGCCCGCCCTCGTTGCCCGAACGAGTAAAATCTTAAGCAATGAGTCACCCTGGCCACCTGTATCGTCCTTACACCGAGCTGATCAAAATCAAGATTCTGGGGATGGAATTCGAGGTGCCCGCAGACAACATGCTGCTGCGCGCCATGCAGTATCTCTCTCCGGAAAACGTGGCCATGGGACGCTTCTGCTGGAATGAAGAATGTCAGTACTGCCGGGTCTCCTTCAAGACCGCGGAGGGCAATGCGGGACGCCAGGCGCTCTCCTGCAAGCTGATGGTGAAGCCGGGAATGGAGATCACGGAAGTCGCCCCCGAGATCCGCTATTGCCTGCGAGCTTTGAATTTAAACGAGAAGTAGTTTTTCTTACCGAAGGCTTTCCATGATCTCGTCCAGCACTTGCTTGGAAGGACGCACCTTCTCCTGAGGCAAATGGGCGAGCGGCTGCTCCGTCATGTTCAGCATCTCCACAAAACTTGGCTTTGTAGTGTCGATATAAAACACCCCGGTCAGCACCTCGCCGCGCTCGTGCGCCTCCATCAGCGCCTTCACCGCATTCACCCGATGGGTGGGATCGTAGTCCTCGTGCAGCTTGCGCAGACGCATATGCGAGCCATCGTGCATGCGGACATCGAATGTCGTTCCCGGATCGTAATCCACGCTGATATCTTCGAAGTGGGGCACGAATCCAATCTCGTTGATCGGCTCCTCATGCTCCTGGATGTACTTGTAGGACTTAGTCGAACCTTCGTGGTCGTTGAAGGTCACGCATGGGGAGATTACATCGAGCATCACCGTGCCGCGATGCGCGATCGCCGCCTTCAACATCGCCAAGAGCTGTTTCTTGTCGCCGGAGAATGAGCGTCCCACAAAAGTCGCGCCCATCTGGATAGCCAGCGCGCAGGTATCGATTGCAGGCAGGTCGTTGATCACGCCGGTCTTGAGCTTCGCCCCTACATCGGCGGTGGCGGAAAACTGGCCCTTGGTAAGCCCGTAGACCCCATTGTCTTCGATGATGTAGATAATCGGCAGATTGCGGCGCATCATGTGCACGAACTGTCCCAGGCCGATCGAAGCCGTATCGCCGTCTCCGCTGATTCCCAGCGACAACATGCCGCGATTGGCCAGGATCGCCCCGGTCGAGACCGATGGCATGCGCCCATGGACGCTGTTAAAGCTGTGCGCCCGCCCCATAAAGTACGCCGGGGTCTTCGACGAGCAGCCGATGCCGGACATCTTCAGCAGACGCTCCGGCTGAACGCCCATCTCATACATGGCGTCGATAATGCGCTCCGAAATCGCGTTGTGGCCGCAGCCCGCGCACAGCGTGGTCTTGCCGCCACGATAATCGAGCACTTGTAATCCAAGGCGGTTCACTTTGGGAGCGGGGGTGCTGGTAGGAGTGGTTGCCATCGCTACTTCCCTTCCTGAGAGATGATGTCGTCGGTCACCGAGCGCGCATCGATCGGCAGTCCATTGAAATGCCGGACGCTCTGCAGCTTATGCACCTGCGCCGGCGCCAGATCCAGTTTGAGCAGGGACATCATCTGCGCGTCGCGGTTCTGCTCCACTACATAGACGCGCTCATGCTTCTCCACAAACTCATGCACCTCCCGGTTAAAGGGGAAGGCGCGCAGCCGCAGGTAGTCGGTCGCCAGCTTATATTCCTGGGCAAGCTGGTCGCGGCTCTCACGCACCGCAAAATCGCTGGTGCCGAAGGCGATGATCCCAATCTGCGATGTCCCGTTGGCGACGATTTCCGGCTTGGGGACCAGGGTGCGGGCGGTCTCGAACTTGCGTGACAGCCGCTCCATATTGTTCTGGTAGTCGTCCGGACGCTCGCTATACTGCGCCTTGTCGTTGTGCCCGGTGCCGCGCGTGAAGTAGGCCGCCGCCGGATGGTCCGTGCCCGGCAGCGTGCGGTAAGGAATGCCGTCGCCATCCACATCTCTGTACCTCCCAAAGCTGCCCAGCTTCTTCAGGTCTTCGGCGGTCAGCACCTTGCCCCGCCGGATCGGCTTGTCGGGATAGGTAAACGGATCGGACATCCAGTTGTTCATCCCCAAATCCAGATCGGAGAGGACAAACACCGGGGTCTGCAACTGCTCGGCCAAATCGAAGGCCTCAATCGCCATGGAGAAGCACTCGCTCACGCTGCCCGGCAGCAGCAGCACATGCTTGGTGTCCCCATGCGAGAGATAGGCGATGGAGAAAACGTCGCCTTGCGAGGTGCGGGTCGGCAATCCAGTTGACGGCCCTACTCGCTGAACATCGAAGATCACTCCCGGCAACTCGGCGTAGTAGCCCAGTCCGGCGAACTCGCTCATCAGCGAGATGCCAGGGCCGGAGGTCGCAGTCATGGACCGGGCGCCGGCCCAGCCTGCCCCCAGCACCATGCCTACAGCCGCCAGCTCGTCTTCCGCCTGAACGATGGCGAATGTCGCTTTGCCGTCTTCATCTAAACGGTATTTCTTCATGTAATCGATGAGCTGTTCGCAGACCGACGAAGAGGGCGTAATCGGGTACCACGTCACCACCGTCACCCCGGCAAACATCGCTCCCAGGGCCGCGGCCGCATTGCCGTCGATGATGATCTTGTTGCGGGTCTCATCCATTGGCTGCACATAAAATGGGTCATTCTTGGTAAGCGACGAGGCCGCAAAATCGAAGCCGGCGCGCACCGCGTTCATATTCAGGTCAGCGGCCTTTACCTTCTTGGCAAATTGCTTGCGCAACGGCTTCTCGATCGCCGCCATGTCGATCCCCAGGAGCTGCCCTATCACTCCCACATAGATCATGTTCTTGACCAGCTTGCGCAGCTTGGCTTCCGGGCAGACTGCGGCAACAATCTTGTCGAATGGGACGGGATAAAAACCCAGGTCGGAGCGCAACTCCTTCAGCTTAAGCGGCTCGTCGTAGATGACCGAAGCCCCGGCGGAAAGGGACATCACGTCTTCCTTCGCCGTCTCCGGGTTCATGGCGATCAGGAAGTCGATCTCTTTTTTGCGGCCGATATAGCCGCGCTTGCTTACGCGGATGGTGTACCAGGTAGGCAATCCGGCGATGTTAGAAGGAAAGAGGTTTTTGCCCGAGACCGGGATCCCCATGCGAAAAAGACTGCGCAACAAAATCGTATTGGCGGATTGCGAGCCGGAGCCGTTCACGGTCGCCACCTGAATGCTGAAGTCGTTGACGGTCCGCTTCCGCTCTGTGCTTTGGGTCTGCTCCTGAATTGCTATATCGCCTGATGCCATCAATATTCCTGGTCTTATAGAGTGGCCCCACACGCCGCGCTGGATAGGGGTGTGGAACTATCTATTATAGGTCAGGAGCAGGAGGACCGGCCCCGATTTCCAGCTAAGTTGCTGAAAATCCACCCTCGATGGCGGCCTGCATTGTTTGAATGGAAAGCCGCACGGAACGGAACCCGCAAACCCAATCCGGCGGACCTCAGTTGCGAATGTCCGCCATCAGCCGCTCGACCTCGGCGCGCAGTTCGCTGGTCAACGGCAGCAATGGCAGCCGCGACGGGCCGCCGTAATATCCGTTCAAATCCATCGCGTACTTCAGCGCCGGGATGCCTAACTCGCTGGCCACGCGCTTGGCGGAGGCCGAAATCCGCTGCTGCTTCTCCGCCGCCAGCGCCTGGCCGCCTTCCTTCCAGGCGGCATAGATCTCGAAACATGCGGTCGGCGCCGCCGCCGCAAAGGCCAGCACCGCCCCCGCCGCCCCCGCCTCAAGTGAGGGCAGAAGCAGCTGCGCCGATCCCGCCAGCAACTGGAAGCCCACTTCTTTAGTCCGCATCTTGAATTTTGGCTTGGATGGCGGCCCGGCGGTCGCAATCGCAGCGCTGCTGCTCGATGATGACGACCCTGACTTCCCCGCCAGCGCCGTTAACGGTACCAGCGACTCTGCCGGCTGCTCCGGGCCCAAGGAAGAAGAATATGGCATCAACATGCGCCCCGTGACCGCGTTAAAGATGTCGGTCACATTCGCCGTATGCCGGACGTGCCGCGTCTTCTCCACTACATCTTTGATCTTCTCGACGTTGCCGCTCGATTCCTTGATGCCGATAATGTTTGGGTGCCCGCTCAACTCCGCGATCACCTCCACCGGCAGATCGTAGGCGGTTAGCGGCGGCACACTATAAAGCAGGACCGGCAATGGCGAGCGGTCGGCCACAAAGCGATAGAAGGCCAGCAGGTTCTCCGGCTTCATCTGCGGACGGTAATAATAAGGGGTGCGCACCAGCGCGATATCGTATCCCAGCGCTGCCGCATACTCGGTAAGCCGCAAGGTTTCGATGGCCGATTCGTGGCCGGTCCCGGCGATCAACACCTTCTCCGGCGCGGCCACCTCCCGGCTCAGCTTTAAAATCGCCCGCTGCTCCTCGCCCGAGAGCATCACCGCCTCTCCGGTTGAGCCGAGGACCACCAGCCCTGCCACCGGGGTGCGCGAATAGCGGTCTACATTGTGCTCCAGCTTCTTGTAGTACACCGCGCCATCCGCGTAAAAAGGCGTCGTGATCGGCGGCAGTATCCCGGAGAGCAGCATGGAAACAGCTTACAACAAAATCAGTTGTGGAAGAGTTTCTCCCGCGGGGCGGGCTGTTGAGATTGTTCGGGCTGACCTGGATATTTGGGTCCGCGAGTTTTTCTATTTGCGAGCTGCTCGTATATCAACCACGCAGTCATAAATTCATTGGATATGCCGGATAGAAACTTCTGATTTCCTTCGTAATCATGACAGGTGAATAATCTCTTATAGACGGAGGAATTCATGTACACAACCGAGGCCCAGACCACTGTCACTTGTCCGAACTGCCGCTGGATGGCCACCGGCGAGGATGTCGAGGCGTTGAAGGCTGCCAAAGACCATCACGCAACCTACCAGTGCCCGGACGATGAGGCCATCCCTTCGGAAGCCTACGAGAGCTAAGGCATCGCGTGGCCCAACGAGACCTGTGTCAGCGCATAGCCTGTTCTGGGCCTACTCGCCGGAAGCTTGCTCATTCCCGCATCAGACGAGACACGTATCAGGACATAGCCTATTCTGGGCCGTAGCCGAACGAAGTTTACTTATGCCGCCCAATTGCAACACTCGTGTCAGGGCATGGCTTTCAGCCATGCCGCAAAGAATCTAATTTCAAGGGTCTCGATTTTCTGACCAAGCTCTGCTTTTGAAACCTGAAACTCGAAACTCTCTGTCTCTCGCACCAACGGGTGAGCATGGCTTTAGCCATGCGTTAGGACTTACGAACCGGGCTTCAGCCCTGGCCAAATAAGGCGATATTTCGCTCGATTATCGCGTTGCGAAATGTCTTGCTGC
>CAZONJ010000059.1:0-19931 GCA_964581225.1 uncultured Terriglobales bacterium
TCGGCGGCGCTGGGGTGGTCGAGATCCCGAAGATGCAGAAGCTGCTGCGCTACATTTGCGAAAAAGGCTTCGAGCATCACGTGGCCGCGAATTTGTCCACCGTCGCTTCGGCTGTCCATGAAGCCACTACGCGGTATCTTGGCTGGGATATGTACTGGCACGAGAACGGCCATGGGGCGAGCTAATGGCAATTGTTGCGGGAGTTGATTTTGGCACCCTGAGCGTCCGCGTCTCCATTGTAGATAGCGAGCGCGGGCTGCTGGACTCCGCGATAGCCGAATACCCGCTGCACCGCAAGCGAGAGGACCCGGAATACGCGACCCAGTCGCATGAAGATCACATGCAGGCCCTGGCCTCCGCGAGCCGCGAAGCGGTGAAGAAAGCGGGCATCTCCGGCGACCAGGTGGAGGCGATTGCCCTGGATACAACCGGCTCCTCGGTGATCCCGGTGGGCAAGGCTCTGAAGCCCCTGGGCGAATACTACCTGTGGTGCGACCATCGCGCCAAAGGCGAAGCAGCGGAGATTACAGAAGCCGCCCACCGGGAGGGGCTTGAAGCGATCCAGTGGTGCGGTGGAGTGTACTCATCGGAGTGGGGGTTTTCGAAGCTGCTGCATTGGCTGCGCCATAATCCCTCCCAGCGTTCTGAATTCGCCTCCGCCTTTGAGCATTGCGATATGGTGGCGGCCACGCTGTGCGGCATCACCGATCCTAAGAAAGTGAAACGCAGCATATGCGCCATGGGACACAAGTGGCTGTGGAATCCCGCGCTCGGCGGATTGCCTTCTGAAGATTTTCTTACCAAGATAGACCCTCTGCTGGCCGGAGTCCGCGAGAAGCTGGACGGAGAATACGCCACCTCCGAGCAGATCGCAGGGAGGCTCTCGCCCTATTGGGCGGAGAAGCTCGGCTTGCGCCCCGGCATTCCGGTTCCAGTGGGGGCATTCGACGCCCACTGGGACGCGATCGGGGCAGGCTGCCGCACCGATGACATGGTCAACGTGATCGGCACCTCCACCTGCATCATCGGGATTACCCCGTCGGCAAAGCTGGTCCCCGGGGTGTGCGGAGTGGTACACGGCAGCGTGCATCCGCAGCGGACTGGGATTGAGGCCGGGCTTTCCGCGGTCGGCGATATCTTCAATGCCATCGCGACCCGCGCCGGTACCGATGTGAAAACCCTGAGCCATGGCCTGGAGAACTTTATCGCCGGACAAACCGGCCTGCTCCGGATGACTTGGGACAATGGAGACCGCACCGTCCTGGTAAATCCAAATCTGCGGGGAATCACGCTGGGATGGAACCTGCTGAGCACCGCCCAGGACGAGTTATTTGCCGCGATTGAAGGTACGGCGCTCCACACCCGGGTGATCCTGGACCGCATGGCCGAACACGGCGTGCACATCAAGCGCGTTATTAATGCAGGCGGAATTCCCCAGAACAATCCTGTGCTGAACCAGGTGTATGCAAATGTGCTGGGAAGGCCGGTGCTTGTCCCCAGCAAAAAAGTAGTAAGCCTCGGTTCGGCGATCTTCGCCTTTCTCGCCGCCGGGACATTTAAAACCATCGAAGAGGGGCAGGAGAAGATTTGTCCGCCGCACAATAGCTTCACCCCCAAGGCGCCGGAGCAGGCAGTTTATGATCGTCTTTATTCCGTCTACCGCAAGTTGTATTTTGCCTTCGGCGATCCCGGCAAGGGGGCCTTCGGAGATGTGTTGCCCGGCCTGATCCGTACGGCTGAGGCGGCCCATAACGGTTCTACGACGGCAAAAGTGTAGTTAAGGAGTGCGGCGTTGACGACAACGATGGAAGCGAAAACTCAAGTGACCAGGCAGCCCTTTGGCAATATGCCGGACGGAAGCGCCGTTGAGATATACACGCTTACAAATGGTCCGGTTGAAACCAGGATCATGACTTACGGCGCTACCGTGGTCTCTCTGAATACCCCGGACCGCAACGGCAAAGCGGCGGACATTGTATTGGGCTATGAGACCCTCGAACCTTATCGCGTGAACAAAGGATATCTGGGGGCGATCATCGGCCGCTATGCCAATCGCATTGCCAACGGCAGCTTTACCCTGAATGGGAAAAAGTATTCCGTGCCGAAGAATGAGAGAGAAAACTCGCTGCACGGCGGACTACGCGGCTTCGATAAGGTGATCTGGAAGGCGAAGACGGTCGATAACGGCGTCGAACTCTCGTATCTCAGCAAAGACGGCGAAGAGGGTTATCCCGGAACACTTTCTGTAACGGTGCGCTATAGCTTAAGCGCCGACGCTTTGCGGATCGAATACTCAGCCACCACCGACAAAGATACGGTCCTGAACCTTACCAATCATTCCTACTTTAACCTCGCGGGAGAAGGCGACATCCTGCAACACCGGCTGCAGATCAACGCCTCCCGCTTCACTCCGGTAAACACCAGCCAGATCCCTACCGGAGAGCTGAAGGGCGTTGAGTCTACCCCGCTCGACTTCCGCAAGTCCACCATCATCGGAGAACGCATTAACGGCAACGATGAACAACTGCTTCGCGGCAAGGGATACGATCACAATTGGGTGCTGGATAGTACCAGCGGCGAACTGGCTCAGGCGGCTGAGGTATATGAGCAGGCAACGGGGCGGGTTTTGCATGTCCTGACGACCGAACCGGGGTTGCAGTTTTATAGCGGGAACTATCTAGATGGAAGCATCATCGGGAAAAAAGGCCAGGTGTATGCAAAGCGGACGGGCCTATGCCTTGAAACCCAGCACTTTCCCGATTCTCCGAACCATCCCAACTTTCCCTCGACTGAGTTGAAGCCCGGAGGGCGCTACCACTCGGTTACGGTGTACAAATTCTCGACGCGTTGACTTAGCTTCGCGTCCTGCAAAATCGCCATCAATTACAAAATGTAACGCGACAGGTCCTGGTCCTTGGCGATATCCGCGACCATCTTCTGGACGTATTCGGCATCGATCTTCACGTCCTCTTTATGGTCTTTCGCCAGTTCAGGAGCGGAGAAGCTGATCTCGTCGAGCACCCGCTCCATAATGGTATGAAGCCGCCGCGCGCCGATGTTTTCTGTGGACTCGTTCACGCGAAAGGCGAAGTTGGCAATCTCATCGAGCGCCTCCCGGGTAAATTCCAGTTTCAGACCCTCGGTCTCGAGCAGCGCAGTGTACTGCTTTACCAGCGACGATTTCGGCTCGGTCAAAATTTTGATGAAGTCGCCGATGGTTAGCGATTGCAGCTCCACTCGAATGGGGAAGCGGCCCTGCAGCTCGGGAATCAGGTCGCTGGGCTTCGATACATGGAAGGCGCCGGCGGCGATGAACAGGATGTGGTCGGTGCGGACCATCCCATAACGGGTATTTACAGTCGTCCCTTCCACGATGGGCAGAATGTCGCGCTGCACCCCCTCGCGCGAGACATCCGGGCCGTGCCCGCCTTCGCGCCCCGCAATCTTATCAATCTCATCCAGGAAGACGATGCCCGATTGCTCCACGCGGTCCACGGCCGTGCGAGTGACCTGGTCCATGTCGATCAGGCGCTGCTCCTCTTCCTGGATCAGGTACTCGAAGGCCTCGCTCACCTTCATCTTCCGCTTCTTGGTACGCTGTCCAAAGATGTTGGGCAGCATGTCTTTAATGTTGATGTCCATCTCCTCGATGCCCTGATTGGAGATGATTTCAAACGCAGGGGTCGAACGCTCGCGCACATCCAGCTCCACCGTGCGGTCGTCGAGCTTGCCTTCGCGGAGCTGCTGGCGCAGCTTCTCCCGGGTGCGCGATTGCGAGTCATTGCTGGGGGCCGCTGCGGGAGTACCTGCGCCGAAGCCGGACATGTCAACAGTGTTGCCAGTGCTGCCAACCAGTGACAGCCCGGGAGCAGGCGGTGCGCCCGGAGCGGAGGGCAGCGGGGGAAGCAACAGGTCGAGCAGGCGCTCTTCGGCATTGAGCTCCGCCTTGTCCTGCACCTCTTCCAGCTTCTCTTCCCGGATCATGTCGATTGCGATCTCGACCAGGTCGCGGATCATCGATTCGACGTCGCGGCCTACGTAGCCGACCTCAGTAAACTTGGAGGCCTCGACCTTTAAAAACGGAGAGTTTGCCAGCTTGGCGAGGCGGCGGGCGATCTCCGTTTTACCGACACCGGTGGGGCCGATCATGATGATGTTCTTGGGCATGATCTCTTCGGCCAGCTCGGGCGCGAGCTTCTGGCGTCTCATGCGATTGCGCAACGCGATAGCGACGGCGCGCTTGGCGGCGTGCTGCCCGACCACGTACTTATCGAGTTCGGCGACGATCTCGCGCGGAGTCAGATCGTCCAGCGCGAGTTCCTGCTCTTCTGCTGTTCCGGGAAAAAATATAGCCACTGCTGTTACCTCAATTTTCTTTACAAGCTGAAGCCCCGCTGTCTGCGCCAATTTTAAGCAGAGGAGGCGCGGGTCGGCGGCGCCGCAGCCAACTCTTCGAAGGTCACCTTATCGTTGGTGAAAATGCAAATATCGCCGGCGATCTGCATCGCCTCTTCCGCAATCTGACGGGCGGGCATTTGCGTGTTCTTATAAAGCGCGCGGGCCGCGGCCATGGCATAGGCCCCTCCGCTGCCGATTGCGGCAATCCCTTCGTCCGGCTCGATCACGTCCCCGGAGCCGCTTAACAGGAACATCTGGCTGCCATCGGCGACGATGAGCAAGGCCTCAAGATTGCGCAGCATCTTGTCCGTCCGCCAATCCTTGGCCAGCTCTACCGCCGCGCGGCCGAGGTTCCCATGGTACTGCTCCAGCTTGGACTCGAAGCGGGTAAACAGGTTAAAGGCGTCGGCGGTCGAACCGGCGAATCCGGCCAGGATTTTGTCCTGGTACAGACGCCGGATCTTCTTGGCCGAGTGCTTGATCACGCCTTCACCCAGCGTGACTTGCCCGTCTGCCGCCATCACTACTTTGCCGTCGCGGCGAATGCACAGCACGGTGGTGGAGCGGATCTTCGGCCTTCGCTCGTTATGGTCGGCGCCGGAGATGCGGGCGCGAGTGCGGTCTTTCAGTAAGTCTGCTCTCATCAGGTAATCTTTTGATTATAACAACCGCAAAAAGATGCAGCAGCGGCTATTTACCGATGCAGAAGCTGCTGAAGATCAGGTTCAGGATGTCGTCGGCGGTGGTTTCCCCGGTAATGCCGTCGAGAGGGCGAAGCGCATTGTAAAGGTCCAGGAGCACCATCTCATGAGGGATGCCGGTGCGCACCGCGGTTTCGGCATTATCAAGCTCTCGCAATGCATCCTGAACCAGCCTTTGATGACGGATATTGGTCAGGAAGCCGCTTTCTTGCTGGACGGCCTTTTCTCCGGCAACCGAATCCAGAATCGCCTGCCGCAGCTCACGGATTCCTGACCCGGTGAGCGCTGAGGTAGGGAGCGCCTGTTCGGCGAGCACCGGAGCGGCTTTGGCTTCTTTCTGAAGATCGCCATTCAGGTCCGCTTTATTGCGGACCAGCAGGCGTTTGCGGTCTCTGGTTTTAGCGAGCAGAATGCGGTCTTCGCCGGAAAGCTCGGCGCGATCGAAGACCACCAGCACCAGATCGGCTTCGGCAAGGGCCTGGTACGACTTCTGGATCCCGATGCTCTCCACCTCATCGGCTGCGCTGCGGATTCCGGCTGTATCCACCAGCCGGATGGGGATGCCGCCCACGGCGACGGTCTCGGTCACCAGATCGCGGGTCGTTCCCGGAGTAGCGGTCACGATGGCGCGCTCCCGCTCCACCAGACGGTTGAACAAGCTGGATTTGCCCACGTTTGGCCTGCCCACAATCGCCAGCGTGAGCCCTTCATGCACCAGCTTTCCATAGGCAAAGCTGGCAGCCAGCTCGGAAAGCGGGGCACGCACTCCCTGAATGCGCTCGATGATCTTTTCCGCCGGAAGCACGGATATATCGTCTTCGGCGAAATCGATGCCGGCTTCAAGCGTCGCAATCAGCTCTACCAGATGTTTTTTGATTGGGGACAGCCGCCGCGAGAGCGCTCCCTCAAGCTGTTGGGCCGCAACCTTGGCCTGATAGAGCGTCTGCGACTCGATCAGGTCGCGGACGGCCTCGGCTTGCGCGAGATCCAGGCGGCCGTTGAGGAAGGCGCGCATGGTGAACTCTCCCGGCTCTGCCAGCCGCGCTCCACGCCCCAGCGCCATCTCCACAATGCGCTGCAGCACTACGGGCGAGCCATGGGCGGAGATTTCTACGATGTCGTCGGTGGTATAGGAGTTCGGTTTGGAGAAGTAGGTTGCGACCACTTCATCGATGCGCTCCCCTGAGGCAGACTCGATCAGCTCGCCAAAGTGGGCGCGACCGGCCTCAAGCGAGTGGCGCAGCCGCAGCATCGGTTCTGCGATCGCCCGGGCCTCATTCCCTGCAATGCGCACCACCCCGATCCCACCCCGGCCCGGCGGGGTAGAGATGGCTACGATGGTATCGTCGAGATGCACATTCCGATTGTAGTGCGCCCTGCAGATATTGGTTCAAGCCAACGACAAAACACCTCGCCGGAATGCCCTTGACTACCTGAATGTCATTCTGAGCGAGTGCGCGGCTGAGCTTTCCGCGCACGAGTCGAAGAATCTGCAGTTCCTGCGCTCAGAATGACAAGGTTAAGGAAATCAGATGTCCAGGTTCTTCACGTCCAGCGCGTTCTCTTCGATGAACTTGCGGCGGGCCTCAACATCCTCACCCATCAATGTGGTGAAGATGGTTTCGGTTTCCGCGATGTCTTCTAGCTTCACCTGCATGAGAGTACGGATTTCCGGGTTCATCGTCGTCTCCCATAACTGGGTGGAGGTCATTTCGCCCAGACCTTTATAACGCTGGACGTAATAATCTTTGCGCCCTTCATTGAGCACATATTCGAAGAGCTCGCGTCCGGACTGCTTCTCCACCGGCTCCGCCGTGACCTTGCGCCTGCTTTTCTCTTTTGCGCTTACGGTCTCGCGTTCGCCCTGGGCGGCTTCGATTTCTTCTTCTTCCTTCTTGCTCTTCTCCGAGCGTGGCGCCAGCTCCACCACAAATGGAGGCTGCATGTGGGCCTCGATCTGCTTGTACTTTGAGATCATCTGCCGGTATTCCGGGGAAGAAGCCAGGCCCCAGTTGATGTAGCGCTCGGCGCCCTGGGAATCGGTGAAGACCACCATCCACGTGTTGTGCTCCTCTTCGTGCTTCAGCTCCACAGACTTCAATCCGCGCAGCTTGGTAAGGGCCTTGAGGTGCTTCTCCAGCTCCTTGATTTTGGCGGGGACCTTGCTGCTGTCGCCTTCGAAGTCGGCGCGGAGAGCGAGCCCGGTACGGGGCAGCAGCTCCGTGATGCGCTCGTCGCGAATGCGCTTATCGACTTTGTCCAGGAATCCCAGGTACTCGTTCAGCGTGGTCATGAACTTGGTGAGCGCCGCGCCTTCCAGCTTGGCCGCGCCCTCTCCATAGCGCACGGTCATGCCCTCGGCAGCGCGCTTCACCATCACGCGCACAAATTCCCGGTCGTCTTTGATGTACTGCTCGAATTTCCCCTTCTTGATGCGATACAGCGGCGGCTGGGCGATGTAAACGTGCCCGCGCTTGATCAGCTCCGTCATGTGACGGAAAAAGAAGGTCAGCAGCAGGGTGCGGATGTGGGAACCGTCAACGTCGGCATCGGTCATCAGGATCACTTTGCCGTAGCGCAGCTTGACCGGATCGAAATCCTCTTTGCCGATGCCGCATCCCAGCGCGGTAATCATGGCGCGGATTTCTTCATGGCCCAGCATCTTGTCATAGCGCGCTTTTTCTACGTTGAGGATCTTGCCCTTCAGCGGCAGGATCGCCTGGAAGCGGCGATCGCGTCCCTGCTTTGCCGTCCCACCGGCGGATTCGCCCTCGACCAGGTAGACCTCGCAGCGCTCCGGCTGGCGCTCCGAGCAGTCGGCCAGCTTGCCCGGCAATCCACCGCCATCGAGCGCGCCTTTGCGGCGAGTGAGATCGCGGGCCTTGCGGGCCGCCTCGCGGGCGCGGGCCGCCTCGATGGCCTTGTTAATTACGCGGCGCGCCACGGGCGGATTTTGCTCCAGGTATGCGCCCAGGCGCTCATTGACGAACGCCTGCACCGTTCCGGCGATATCGGAGTTTAGCTTGCCTTTGGTCTGGCCTTCAAACTGCGGCTGCGAGAGCTTTACGCTGACCACCGCAACCAGGCCTTCGCGGACATCGTCGCCGGTGAGGTTTTCTTTCAAGTCTTTGAACAAACCGAGCTGCTGACCGGCGTAGTTGATGGTCCGCGTCAGCGACGTGCGGAAGCCGGAGAGATGGCTGCCACCATCCACCGTATTGATGTTGTTGGCGAAGCTGAAGACCGACTCCGAATAGCCGTCGTTGTATTGCAGCGCGATTTCCATCGCCACCCCATCGCGCTCCGCTTCCATATAGATCGGCTTATCGTGCAGGACCTGCTTGCCGCGGTTCAGGTGCTTCACAAACTCGGCGATCCCGCCCACATACTTGAATTCCGTGTATTTGGCGTTGCCGGTTTTCGGATCGGTGGTGCGCTCGTCGGTAAGGGTGATGAGCAGTCCCTTGTTGAGGAATGCGAGTTCGCGCAGGCGCTGCGCCAGCGTATCGTAGTTGTACTCGCAGACGCTGAATATCTCTTTGTCGGGAAGAAAATGGACCTTGGTCCCGCGCTTCTTGGTGGTGCCTGTCTGTTTCAGCCTGGAGGCAGGGATGCCCTTGGAGTAAGTCTGCTCCCAAACGTGTCCATCGCGCCAGATCTCAACATCGAGTTGGTGCGAGAGCGCGTTCACGCAGCTCACGCCTACGCCATGGAGTCCGCCCGAGACCTTGTAGTTTGACGAATCGAACTTGCCGCCGGCATGGAGCGTGGTGAGCACCACCTGGGCGGCGGGCAACTTCTCGCCGTTCACCACCATATTGTCGACCGGAATGCCGCGCCCGTTATCGACCACCGTAATGGAATTATCGATGTGGATGGTGGTGTCGATACGGTCGGCATGGCCGGCCAGCGCCTCATCCACCGAGTTATCGACGACTTCATACACCAGATGATGCAGCCCCATCTCACCGGTCGAGCCGATATACATCGCCGGACGCAGGCGCACCGCCTCAAGCCCTTCCAGGACCTTGATATTTTCGGCGGTATACTCCGAGCCTCCGTCGCTCTTACGGCTTTTATCTTTAGGATCGTTCACGGTTTTTTGGGCTGTTGCGGCCGCCACTGCCGTTTCTTTCGTCGCCATGCAACTCCGCTGTTAAAAGGATAGGGAAATCAGCCCAAAGCGCGCCCCGGGCCGAAGTCCCGGCGACGCGTGAAGTGTCTGATTTATTAAGGGTTTAACAATGTTCCAAGTAGTTCAATTCTAGCACATTTCTGAGGCATTTTCGAGCGGAACCAAAGCCTAAAAGACGTATTGCCAAACCGGGGAATCCGGGTCAAAACCCGGCGCCAAAATTTCTAATAAATTAAAAACTAATTTTGTCATGAAAAAAAGCTGGACAGTCAACATTACTTCGGTGTATGTTTCGCACTAAAGTAACAGAGTACCTGGTTACTACGGTAACGCGCTCTAGTTTTTAAATTTATAGCCAAAAGAGGGTTTGAAAATGAAAAACACACTTCGTCTCGTCGTTGCCACCATTATCCTAGCTGGAACTTTTGCCGCCGCCGCCGCGCCGGTGAAGACCGCCGCAACTTTCAACGGTCCGTTGCCCATGCCATGCTCCTGTGATGGCGTAACAAATCGCTAGGCGAGATACTACGGCAAAAAGATTACTAAAGTAAGCAAACTTCTGCTTGCGAGTTGAAGCACCAGAGGCTATCCTTTGCTTCCTGGTGCTTTTTTTATGGATGCGCATGGTATGAAGTCCTTGGGACTGGCCTTTGGCTTGAGCGGCCTTTTGCTGCAGGTTACCTGCGTCGCTTTTCTCTGGAATCGCAAGCTCTACAAAGACTACCTGTTCTTCTCTTGCTACCTGCTGTTTCAGGTTGTGTTCACAGTCCCGTTGCTCCTGGTCTACGCAGGGTATATTGGCAATACTAATATCTTCTTCTATGGATATTGGGTGCAAAGCGCCGTGGGGGATATATTCGCCTTTGCTGTCCTGTACGAGGTTTTCTGCGCTGCCTTCAAACCCTTTCCCGGACTCAAAGATCTGGGGCAGATCGTCTTTCGCTGGGCCGCGGTGGCCCTTCTCCTGGTCGGACTCGCCATATTTTTCTCATCGTCCCTGCCGAATCGAAGCAAAGTTGAATTGGCCGTAGCCAACATCGAGCGCACCATTTACGTCATGCAGATTGGCCTGTTGCTCTTCCTCTTTATCGGATCGAGCTATCTGGGGCTTTCCCGGCGCAGCCATATTTTCGGCATCTCTCTGGGCTTTGGGATACTGGCCTGCGTAAATTTGATAGTTGTTTCGATCGTTGCTGCCTTCGGATATTGCAAAACGCCTGCAGGAAGCATGCTTAGCTTTTTACCCAGCGCTTGCTGGACGCTGGTTTCAATGCTGTGGGCGGGTTATCTGGCGATGCCGCAGCAGGCGCGCGAAGCCATTAACGTCCCCGTCACTTCTCCTCTGCTGCGCTGGAATGAGGCCGCCATGGCCCTGGGACACTCCGGCGGGCGGGTCGCCTTTATCGACAATCCCGAGCCCTTTATGCCCAGCGTGGAGCGTATGGTGGAAGAAGTGATGAAGAAGGACATGAGCGCCCGCCGCACCTAGAGCTTACAGTCCTCACCTCCACAGGCCGCCGATGCGGCTTTTTATTTTTAAGCATGGCCGTTTCGATGTCTCTCATTTAGCACTCACTTTTTTGCCGACGTTTGTGATTCAATCGCAAGATTGACAGGGGCCTCTATCCAAACCAATGGCAAAACTCAAAGACAAAATTGAAAATGGCCTGAACGATGTCCGCATCCTGATTCTCGGGGCACAGGTGCTGATCGGCGCCGGCTTCCGCCTGTTCTTTGAAGCCGACTTCGACTTTCTCCCAGTGTCCACGCAACGGACCCAATTGGTGGGCCTGGCGGTGATGCTGCTCGGCATGGGGCCTCTGCTGCTTCCCCCGGCGTATCACCGCATCGTAAATAACGGGGAGGACTCGGCTGACCTGAAAGAGCTGATCAACCTCTCACTCTCCTTCGGGCTGCTGCCATTTGCCATTGGATTGGCGACCGTCTTCTTCATGTCGGGGGAAAAAGTGCTGGGCCGGGCTGCCGGATGGGCCTTTGCCCTGGCTGCCGGCGGCCTTGCGCTGCTGATGTGGTATGGAATCGAATTCGTAAAAGGCCGTCGAGCGAAAAAACACATGATCAGAAAACAAGAAGAACAAGAGGAGCGGGAGCACCGCCAGAACGGTGGGACCCCGATCACCGAGAAGATCAAGCAGGTGCTGATGGAGCTGCGCATGGTCCTGCCCGGATCGCAGGCGCTGCTGGGCTTTCAATTCGTGATCATTCTCATGCAGAACTTTGATAAACTTCCGCCTGTTTCCAGATTTATGCATCTGGCGAGCCTCTCGGCGGTGGCGATCAGCACCGTTTTTCTGATTACTCCGGCGGCATATCACCGCATCGTAGAGCGGGGCGAGGATTCGGAGCGCTTCCACAAATTCGCCGGAAACCTGCTGCTGCTGGCAATGTTCTTTCTCGCGCTGGGACTGGCGGGCGATTTCTTTGTGATTGCTTACAAAATCGGCGGATCCGTTATCGCGGCTTCCTGGTCCGCCGCGATCTTGCTGCTCTTCTTCTGCGGCTTGTGGTTTGGCTACTGCTGGTGGAAGCGTTACAGCCTGGCCGAAGAAGCAGCCTGATTCCGCTGGCACTCCGGGCTGACGGTTGCCGCCGTATCCGCATCTCGTTACAATAAGAGGACCAACCAGCGTAGGCGCGTAGCTCAGTTGGTTAGAGCGCTACCTTGACACGGTAGAGGTCAGGAGTTCGAGTCTCCTCGTGCCTACCATCCTTTTCATTACCTGAAGCCAGGTCCCCGTAATTCCCTAGCCCACGGCTGAAAGCCTTCCCCACTTCGGCTTAGAGGGAAATCCGCGAAAGCTGCGAAAATAAAGGCAGCAGAGACAACGATAAAGCGTTTCAAATATCTTCCAGCAATATCACCCTGCTTAATACCCTTAAGGGAATTATCTCAGGTACGTTAGGGGTTGCTCCTCATATCTCCAGAGTAGATGCCCACCTACTTTGGACACACGACGCAAGGAAACCCTTCAGGAGTGATTTGCTTTGAAAAACTTTATTAAGGCCGCATTCAGTACAATTTTTTTGGCCTCTCTCAGCTTTGCCAATGTAACCATAAGTTCTCCTGCCAATGGCGCCACGGTGGGATCGCCGGTGAATATTGTCGCCTCGGATGACAATGCCGTTGCCATCCATGTGTACGTCGATGACAATGACGTCTATCAGGTGGGCAGCAATTCCCTCGATGCTTCAATCGATATGTCGACTGGCAGCCACTATGTCGTGGTCCAATCCTGGGACGCGTATGGCAACGTCAGCAAGGCTTCTCTCAACCTGAATGTGGGCAGCGCCAGCCAGGCGTCGTCAACCCAGACCTCCAGTTCCGGCATTAACGTCAGCTCGCCCGCAAACGGCGCTACCGTAGGATCGCCGGTGCACTTCGCCGGCTCCTCGAGCACCGCGACCGGTTTCCGTATTTATATCGACAACAACGACAGCTATTACGTCCACGCCAGCTCGTTTGATACGTACCTGCCGGTCTCGAGCGGCTCTCACAATGTTGTCGTCCAGGCCTGGGACCAGTATGGCAACGTCAGCAAGGCCCCTCTCAGCATCAATGTGAGCGGAAGCTCCAGCCAGACCTCGACTACGCCGACAACCCAGACCTCCAGTTCCGGCATTAACGTCAGCTCGCCTGCCAATGGCTCTACTGTAGGATCGCCGGTGCACTTCGCCGCATCCGCGAGCAATGCCACCGCCTTCCATATTTATATCGATGACAACAACGCCTATTCCGTCAACGCCAGCTCCTTTGATACCTACTTGTCCGTCTCGGGCGGCACTCACTCCGTGGTCATCCAGTCCTGGGACCGATATGGCAACGTCAGCAAGGCCCCCCTCAGCATTACCGTGAGCGGCAGTAGCGGAGGATCGACGAGCACGTCTTCATCTTCATCGACTTCTTCAGGAAGCTCTTACAGCAACATTAACCAGATGAGCGGATGGGACAGCTGCAACGTCTGTGCCGGTGCTGGTGGCAATGGGCCGGCCGATCCGTACTCAAGCACTCAATGGCGCAGCGATCCATCCATCGACGGGACTTCTATGGAGTTCTGGCTGGGTGGCAGCACTCCCTGGGGCGGCGCACTCTGGTGGAAGCAACTCACTCCGCAGAGCGCGGCAAGCCACCTCACCTACGATCTCTACTTTTATTATCAGAATGCCAATGCCCCGCAGGCGCTGGAGTTCGACGTAAATCAGGTGGCCAACGGCACTAAATACATCTTCGGCACGCAGTGTGACATCAAGGGCGCAGCCCAGTGGGAGGTATGGGACACTGCTAATGGCCGTTGGGTCCAGACGGGAATCGCGTGCAGCGCGCCTCCCACCTATACCTGGAACCACCTGACCGAGGAATTTGTGCGCAACTCCGATGGCAGTATGACCTTCGTCTCCATCACCCTGAACGGCAACAAGCATTACGTGAACCGCACGTACTGGGGATACTCCCAGAGCGGAAGCGAACTCAATGTTGCCTTCCAGATGGACGGAAACGGCTCCGAAACCAATTACTCGGTGTGGCTGGACAAAATCAGCCTCTACTACTACTAACCCCAACACAGCAAAACGGAAGGCCCGGTCATTGCGATCGGGCCTTTTCATTTTGGGGATTGCAAAGTTCACCACGGCAATGCGGCAGCCTGGCTGCGATGTTTGGTGATCACCTTGCAAAACCCATCATTGCGGGCTACCCTTTCTGATTCAAAGAGGCCACGGAATGCATACATCGCTTCCAATCCGCATCCTGAGCATCCTTCTGCTATTCAGCCCGATGATCTCCGCGCAGGAGCTGTCGCTGGTGAATGGGCCAACGCGTCCGCAACAATACGTACTGAAGCGGGCCTCCAGCGCCGATCCCACCGGAGGCAACAATGACTTTCGCCGCCTCCCGCCCGGGCAGAGCCTTGACCTGCTCAATGTGGACGGCCCCGGCATGGTCTCGCACATCTGGATTACGGTCAGCGATCCTGAGCCGTATCACCTGAAGAAGATCGTGCTGCGCATCTACTGGGACGGCGAGGCCAATGCCAGCGTCGAAGCCCCGCTTGGCGACTTCTTCGGCCTGGGCCTGGGCGAGTACCATCTATGGCATTCGCGGCTGCTCTCGGTGGGCGGCGATAAGGCGCTGAACTGCTTTTTTCCCATGCCCTTCCGCAAGCACGCGCGCATCGCCGTGAGCAACGAAGGCAGCGCAGAGATTCGGAGCCTCTATTTCAATATCGATTACCGCGCCTTCCGGCAGCCGCTCCCTGAGGACGAGTTGTACTTCCACGCGCAGTACCGGCAGGCGCAACCCAACCACGGCTGGACCACGGACTGGAAGGGCAACGGCGATCCGCAGGTCTTAGGCAAGCAGAACCTGGACGGAAAGGACAATTACACCTGGCTTGAGGCCCAGGGGCGCGGGCACTTCGTAGGCGTGACCATGTCGGTGTTGCAGAACCAGGACGGCTGGTGGGGCGAGGGCGATGACATGTTCTTTGTCGATGGCGAGCAGAGGCCATCGATCGCCGGCACCGGCTCGGAGGACTACTTTCTCGGGGCATGGGACTTCGGCGCCCATCCGTTTTCCTATGACTTATATGGCGCGCCGGTGATTGGGGCGGAGAAGGCGGGCGGACGCTACTCGGTCTATCGCTTCCACCTGGATTCGCCCATTACTTTTACCAGGTCGCTGCGGGCCACCATCGAGCATGGGCACGCCAACCATCGCTCGGACAACTACTACTCCGTCGCCTACTGGTATCAGACGGAGCCTCATGCGCCGTTTCCGCCGCTGCCCAGGGTCGAGGAGCGCGTCCCCGCGCTGCAGCCGGTCGGCGGCCCGGGAAATGCCGGGACAAGATGAGCGGGGGCGAGTGGATCACGCTCCAGAGTTTAAGGTTTCAGAGATGAATTAAAGGTCCGAGAGATTGCTTTAAGCTTGTCATCCAGAGCGAGCACGCAGTGCGAGTCGAAGGACCCGTACTAGCAAAAGGTCCCCCGCTATTACAGGCTTTCTCACGAAGTCCTGGTAGAAACTTTGAAGCGGCATTTATAGACAGCGCATTCTCGGGGTCCTTCGGCTTGCGCTTGGCTCGCAGGCTCGCCTCGCGCGGCGCTCAGGAAGACAAAAATAAATGTAGCGCCGCATTATGTCGCTTTAGAACCTTCGACTCACGCCAACCGCGCTCACTCTGGATGATCAAAGATATACTCGCCCCTCCAACGCAGCCCACGATTGGCAGAAAAATTAGAACGGCCTGGGTTCCCGAAGCAGGGGCGTCCGGAAATCCAGGCCTTTTTGCGATTGAATTTTTTTGTATCAGGGCGGAAGTTTACTCCCGCCGCCAACTGTACTGCCAGAACGGGGCTTGCAGCCCTGGTCCAGCGCAAAGGCTAAAGCCTGAAAACTACAGATTTCGGCATGGCTGAAAAGCCATGCCCTGACACGTGTGGTGTTGAAAAAAGTATTCCCCCACAGACACAGAGGCCAAAGGCTGAAAGCCAGCCCTGATGTGGTGTTTGAGTGTTTCCCCATACCCACAGACAAAGCTCAACAAAAGCAAGAAGACAATTGTTTACAACTTCCGCAGCACCTCGAAGCAGTCTTCATTATCGGGCTGCTGGCCGAGATCATAGACCTTTGCCATGGCAATCTTGCCTTGCTTGTCCACAATAAAGACGGCCCGCTCGTTGATACCAGGGACGGGGTCCCCGGTCCGCAGAATGCCGAATTTCTCGGCCACCGAGCCATGCGGCCAGAAATCACTGGCCAGAAAATAATCCATCTTGCCAATCGACTTTTCCTGCCAGGCGATGTGGCTGGGAATCGAATCTACGCTTATGCCCACGACCTGGGCATCGTAACCGGCGAACTTTTCAAGGTCCGCATTGTACGCCGGCATCTGGGCGGTTCAAACCGGGGTCCAGTCCAGCGGATAAAAGGCCAGGACAACGTTCTTCTTGCCCTGGAAGTCACTGAGCTTGAGCTTTTGCTTCTGCTCGCCCAGGACCGCAGGGACCTCGAAGTCCGGGGCCTTATCGCCCACTTTCAGCTTTGCCATTATTCGTCACTCCTCGAAACCGGGAAATTGAAGGCATCCACTCTGCCGAACAGACAGGAAACGTTCAGGGGGAAGAGGCCAACCTTCTATTTTACTTTTGGCCTTGGATTGCGGCAAGCAGGCATCGTCTGGGCGACAAAAAAAGCGCCACGGTCCAGGGTTTCACCAGGAAAATAAAACTTCCGCGCAGCAAGGAAAAACCGAAGTAACCGGATTCGGCAAACGTAGCAGTTGCATCTGCATCTACACTTGAGGTTCCATCAAAGGTGTGGAAGTATTGATTAAGCGGACTGGAGGCAGGACTAATATGAATACTCTAAACTGCAATTATGGCGCCTACAGCCCCCGAGACGAGCAGGGAATGAAAGATTCAATCATCGAAGAGACGGAAAAACTTACTGGCAAACTGGGGCGCACGATATTTTGGACCAGCATCGGCTTGGCCGTGGTCATGGGCGCCATTGTTACAGGCCTGGAGCTTCGTGCCCGCCGCCTGCGCAACCGCACTCCTTACGACAGCTATTCTCATGCCGGGGACAGCCTGAACGGCAGCACTGAGTATGGGGTGGGAATCTAAATTCCGGCGGCCACGACGGTCGAAGCTTGAAGCGGGGCCTATCTGCGGCTCACGCCAGCCGATTTGTCACGCCCGCTGAGAAGCTGCCGCAAGACATAATGCAGGATGCCGCCATGCTGGTAATAGAGGACCTCCTGCGGCGTGTCAATCCTCACCCTGGCCTCAAACCCGATCGTGCTCCCGTCGTCCCGGATTGCGCGGACCTTTACAGTGCGCCCATGGGCCAACTTCGCATCCAGCAGCTCTTTCAGGCCGGCGATATCATAGCGCTCTTCGCCGGTCAATCCCAGCGTCTCCGGATCTTCTTCTGCAAGGAATTCCAGCGGCAATATACCCATGCCCACCAGGTTGGATCGATGGATGCGTTCATAGCTCTTCGCGATGACCGCCCGCACTCCCAGAAGCAAGGGACCTTTGGCGGCCCAATCGCGCGATGAGCCGGAGCCGTACTCTTTTCCGGCGAGGATGAGGAGCGGAACGCCCTCCCGCTCGTAGCGCTCCGAGGCGTCGTAGATCGACATGACCTCGCCGCTGGGGATGTGCTTGGTGACGCCGCCCTCCGACTGCGGGACCAGGCGGTTGCGCAGCCGGACATTGGCAAAGGTCCCGCGCACCATGACCTCATGGTTGCCGCGCCGCGAGCCGTAGGAGTTGAAGTCCCGGGGCTGGACGCCGTGCTCGATCAGATATTTTCCCGCAGGGCTGGTCGGTTTGATCGATCCTGCAGGAGAGATATGGTCGGTGGTGACGCTGTCCCCTAAACGGGCGAGGACGCGGGCCCCACGAATGTCCTTCACCGCGCCTGGTTCGCGCGACATGCCCTCAAAATAAGGGGCCTGCTTGATGTAGGTGGAGTGATCGTCCCATGCGTAAGTCTCGCCCTGCGGCACTTTCAACCCTTGCCAGCGCTCGTCGCCGGCGGAGACGTTGCGGTAATTTTCCCGGAACATCTCCGAGTCGATGCACTTGGAAATCGTCTCCTGTACTTCCTGTTGCGTGGGCCAGATATCGCGCAGGTAAACCGGCTTGCCATCCTTTCCTTTGCCGAGAGGTTCATGCACCAGGTCCTGGTCGATGCGACCGGCGAGAGCGTAGGCCACCACCAGCGGAGGAGACATCAGGTAATTGGCGCGCACCTCGGAGTTGATCCGTCCCTCAAAGTTGCGATTGCCGGAGAGCACCGAGGCCACCACCAGCTCGTGGTCTTCGACCACTTGCGATACGTCTGGAGGCAGCGGGCCGGAATTGCCGATGCAGGTAGTGCATCCATAGCCGACGATATTGAAGCGCAGCCTATCGAGATACTGCATCAGCCCGGCTTTTTTGTAATAGTCGGTCACCACGCGCGAGCCGGGAGCGACCGAGGTCTTCACCCAGGGAGGAGTGCTCAAACCTTTTTCGACCGCCTTCTTCGCCAGCAGGCCGGCTGCAATCATGACCGATGGATTCGAGGTATTGGTGCAGCTGGTAATGGCGGCAATCACGATCGAACCATGGTCGAGGTACTTGCTTACATCGCAGTGGTAACGCTCGCCGATGGACCGGTTCTCGCCCGGCTCCGCGCCGGCTTCGCTCTCCACGCTATCGGAATGGCCGCCTTCCCC
The DNA here is from genome assembly GCA_964581225.1 of uncultured Terriglobales bacterium. Classification (GTDB taxonomy): domain Bacteria; phylum Acidobacteriota; class Terriglobia; order Terriglobales; family Acidobacteriaceae; genus CAYTQA01. The sequence continues at coordinate 18,483 of CAZONJ010000059.1, forward strand.
CTCCCAGCGCAACACCTGGCGCACATCATTCTTCGCCCCATTCTGCTGGGCTTTAGGCCCGAGCAGCGTGGGAAGGGCCTTGCAAAAGCCCTCTGCGGCGTCAGAGAGAAGTACGCGGTCTTGCGGGCGTTTGGGGCCGGCAACACTCGGCAGCACCGAGCTTAAATCAAGCTCGACGATTTGCGAGTACGACGCCTGCGGCGAATTCTTGGTGTGGAAGAGTCCCTGCTCTTTGCAATAGGCCTCGATCAGCGCAATCTGTTCTTCAGGGCGGCCTGTCATTCGCAGGTAACGCAGCGTTTCATTGTCAACGGGGAAAATGCCGCAGGTCGCCCCATACTCCGGGGCCATGTTCCCGATAGTCGCACGGTCGGCCAGCGGAAGCTCCGCCAAGCCACTGCCAAAAAACTCCACAAACTTTCCTACTACCCCTACTTTTCGCAGGGCCTCGGTTACGGTAAGCACAAGGTCGGTTGCGGTAGAGCCTTCCGGCAATTTGCCGGTCAGCTTAAAGCCGACGACCTGCGGAAGCAGCATCGAGACCGGCTGTCCCAGCATCGCTGCCTCGGCTTCGATTCCACCCACTCCCCAGCCCAGCACTCCCAGGCCGTTGACCATCGTGGTATGCGAGTCGGTGCCGACCAGCGTGTCAGGATATGCGATGTGGCCTTTGCCGTCCTCCGACTTTTGGGTGAAGACAACGCGGGCCAGATATTCCAGGTTTACCTGATGGACGATGCCCATGTCTGGAGGAACGACGGAGAAGTTCTTGAATGCGCTCTGTCCCCAGCGCAGAAATGCGTAACGCTCCTGATTGCGCTGAAACTCCAGGATGGCGTTTACATGAAAGGCGTTGGGGCCGCCGAACTCGTCTACCTGCACCGAATGGTCGATTACCAACTCCGCCGGCTGCAACGGATTGATCAAGTTCGGGTCCCCGCCCAGATGGCGCATGGCATCGCGCATGGCAGCCAGGTCCACTACCGCAGGCACGCCGGTAAAATCCTGCAAGAGCACGCGCGCCGGGGTAAAGGCGATCTCACGCGAGGGGGCCGCGTCCGCCTTCCACTCCGCCAGGAAGCGGATTTCGTCGGCGGTCACCGAGCGTCCGTTTTCGGTGCGCAGCAGGTTCTCCAGCAGCACCCGCATCGCGTAAGGCAGGTGCTGGGTATCGACACCCTGTTTGTCGAGCGAATCAATGCGATAAATCCCGTACTCGCGAGCGCCCACGCGCAAGCTGGCGCGGCTTCCAAAGCTGTTCATAGCGTCCCCTGATCCGATGCGTGAAACCTTTTAGATTAACAGACTTGGAGGGGAAGAGCACAGGGTGGCGAGCGGCAGTCGTGTCAGAAGCTCGCGCCAAACTGCTGCACGATCAGCAACACATTCAGGACGATGATGATTGCAGTGGTGGCGTAAGCCAGTACATTAGTAGTAGCGCCATTGACC
>CAZONJ010000060.1:0-19474 GCA_964581225.1 uncultured Terriglobales bacterium
TCATTGGGATGCGGGCGGGAGGCAAGACTTTGTCTCGGAAGTAGTGGGATTCTGCAGAAGAATCAATGAAAAACGCAAATCGCTAGTCGCGATACATTACCATACTATTTCATCCAAGGATTTGTCGGGCGAAATTCCAATGAGCTGAGTGTATCTTGCAACCGCCAAACGCTCGGTCATGCCTCCAATTAAATCAACCACCGTACGAACTTGATCAGCTTCTGAACAACACGTTTTGAGATGCTCTCGATAGTAGGGGGGGAAAAGTTTCCATCCTTTGACAGAATTGGCGGCATTGGCGTACACGTTAAAGAGGCACTCAATGATTTTCTTTTGTCCTTCTTGCTGTGTTGCTAACGCAGGCGCTTCAATAACATAGCTCCAGGTTAGTTCTTTCAGTGAGGTGACTTCTTTGACATACTCAGGATTGATTGACAGGGACACTTTGTCACCTTGCTTCTTCAGTTCAACACCATTGATGTAGCGGCCGATGAGCTTTCCAGTAAAATCCCGCAATCGTGCACGTTGGTCGCGCGTACCATTGTACGGCTCTTCCAGCAGCCAATGCGCAGCTAAAACATCGGCAAAAGCCTCTTCCAAATCAGGCCTTGAAAAGAAATCTGCTTCTTTTGTATGTCGGGTGTATACATCGTCAAAAAATCTGGTTCGTTCTCGAGAATCCCTCAATTTTGCGAGTAGGTGCATAGGGATTCGACCTGCGCGATAGAAATCCTCTATGTCGTGGACAGAGTAAGTTACATCGTCAGCCCAGTCCATTAATTCCGCTTCCGGTGTTTTCCTTTGCTTCACTGCATAAGAGAGGTCGCGAGCAAAATTAAAATCACGCTGCTCGGATGCATAAGCGCCCCACTTGTGAGGCTTTTTGGGATTGTCTTCCTTCATCCAAGGATATTTAAGGATCGCCCCGAGCGTCGCCCGGGTCAAGTCAAGTCCCCGGTATTCCAGGGAGCGAAATGCCAGCTTAGTAACAATACGAAAGGACTGCGCATTGCCCTCGAACCCTCCATGTTCGCTCGCGAGGTCGTTTAGTTTTTCTTCAGCGATATGCCCGAATGGTGGATGCCCCAAATCATGGGCGAAGCACGCCGCCTCGACGACATCGGGATCGATACCACCAATTTCGTCACATAACACTGGTTGATGTAACCGCAACTTCTCAGCTAACCGGCGTCCTACTTGGGCAACTTGGAGTGAATGAGTTAAACGATTGTGATATACGTGACCACTGTCGGCAGAAACGACTTGGGTGATTTCCGCAAGCCTCCTGAATGCGGAGGTGTAAATAATGCGATCCCGATCATGCTGGGCCTGCGACCGGTCGTCTCCTTCTTTCAGCTTAGGAGGGGCGTGAAGTCGCGCATTTCTCGGATGGTTTAGATCGGCATATTCGATCACGTAATTTGCGGTACTTAGGATGCCGCCATCTGCTGCTGTCGGATTATGACATAACGATCAGAGGAGAGATCTAGTACCTTTTCCGTCAGAAGGGCCGCCAGTTCATCCTTAAGCTGGCCCTCGCCAATATCGGCGGACTGAAGCAGCAGATGCCGCAGAAGCTCAGCAGGACGATAGGGTCGTTTCTGTAAAGCTTCCAGAATCAACCGGCGAACGTTAATTGCAGGTGTAGCAACCATATTCATGAGATGCCCCGTTGCACTGAGGAGATTGCCGAAAGGTAAGCTTCAGCGAAGAGCCGACTATTGTCAATCGGAAAATGTCGGACGCCGAATCAAAAAGTAATCCTCGTAGGAAAGGCCGAATAACGTACAAACGAAAGGGGCTTCATTGACTGTCGTCATCTTACCATGCGCTGGGCCATCCACGCGCACCGCGATCTCAAGGCAAGGACCACTTTCCGATCTGCTCCGACTGAAAATATTGCGACCGGCGAATTACCTGTTTGGATGGAGCGGACGATGGCGAGCGAGAGAAGGGTACAAGTAATGACGACGTTTTGCCACGAGTTGAGCCCCCACTCCCCCGACCAGGCGAACTGAAGCTTTGAGGAGAACGGCAGCAGATACGGAATAGGCCACTTGTATCCGTCGGGTCCGCGCGATCCGAGCACGTCCATCAGAAAGTGCAGGTGGATGGTTAGAAAGGCGAGCAGGCCTGCTAACCACCTTCGTCGGGCAAACGCGAAAACCGCAATGGTGGCTGCAACTGCAAATAAGAGATTGTGCGCAAGTACATGGTGATATTCGCTGAACCATTCCAGCGGACGTGACGAGTGGCGCGTGAGCAACTCGGGGACGATGCCCAGCCCGTCAAGGTCAGGCGCAACGCCGGCGAAAGTTACAAGAGCCACGTCGCGCCTCTTCAGTCGAGCAAGCGAAGCAATCACCCAACTTGCGAGAAAATGCGTAGCCGGACTCATCCGAATATAAACATTACATGCTTCTCGAATTTTCCGCTGCACTGGTTTTGAAACGCGAAACTCCTCTTTTCCTATCACCACACGCGTTCCGGCGGAAAGATCAGCACATCCAACTGTTTGGAAAAATGCAGCAACTCCGGACTTCCGGCAAGATGAATGCCGTGCTGCTCGGCAAGCGTATTCTTTTGAAATTCCGCCTGGGCGGGCTGCAAGGGCCAGGGAAGATGCTGGATCTCCGAGCGGAAGACGTGCCCCTGCCGCACGACATATAAACAATATCGCTCGGTCAAAAAGGCTTCCAGTTCGCTCTTCCGCTCCAGGACCGGGCCCACCGGGGCATAACGGATCCTGACCTCGGCCGGCTTGGGACTTTGGCGGCGAAGGCTTTCATAGGCAATCTGCTGATGGGCCGATTGCGTGATTGCCATCTTCGCCCAGAAATACGGCAGTCCAAAGGTAAGACGCGCGGCGAGCACCGCCGCAAGGTTCGCCGCATCGAGGCTGAAGAAGAAGACGCCAGGCTTAGTGATCTCGTCCTGCGCGCCGCGTCCCGGGGCAGGCGCTTCTTTGCTTGTGACGGCGGTCTGCCGTGAAACGGGAAGGCGAACATAGGTGCGCAGGTTCATCTCGGGAAACCTCGAGACGCCGGGAAGTGGCGGCAGCCCGCGCAAATGGATGCTGCTCATCCAAAATGGCGTCACAGCGATCCAGGCCTTGCTATCGAAAAGATCGAGTTGGAGTTCCGGCGGGACAAGCGGCCGAATCTCTTCCGGCTCCATCGCCCAATGCGCAAACAGGAGATCGTGCCAGCGCTGGAACATGATCCAGGGACGCCGAGGCAGCGGCCAGGGACGGTGCGCCGTGGCCTTCAATATCTCAGCAGCGGCAGACATGGCAGGCTTTCAAAGAGCGGCGCCTTTCTCGCACGGTTATGCGCTTTGGCCGCAGGCGCCCAGCGCAGCCTCTTCCGAAGGACAAATCTTCAATACGTCAAGCAACCGGGTGATGCGCAGAAGGTCGCGGACCGTCTCCGAGACGTTGGTCAAGATCAGCGAGCGGCCTTTGGCCCGCGCCTCGCGATAGCACGAAATCAGCATTCCCAATCCCCGCGCATCGATTTGCCTGACTCCACCCAGATTCAGAATACATTTTGGAGATTGCGCGAATACATTATCCAATTGTTTGCACAAAAATTCGGCTTCACTGCCAAAGACGATTCGTCCCGTGCAACGAATCAGGGCCACGCCGCGCCTGGCGAGAATTTCAATGATTAAGTCCAAGCGGTCCTCCCAATCAAAATAGGCATTAAGCCATTAGACGGATCAAACGTCAAAAGATTGTCAAAAAATGTAAGCAGCTAAGGTTATTTATAGGAGCAGGGATTTTGGCACAATGGGAGCCGCTTTACATTGCCAGCCAATGGTAATTTCTTGTGATTGGATTGAATTCTCTTTTCGAACTTGTTGCGCGATGAGAAAGCCTGCGTCAGCATCTCTGGTGCGGGCAACTGCCAGATCCTTCGCCTCGCGCTTCGCTCGCCAGGCTCGCATCGCGCGGCGCTCAGGATGACGTTTTTATTCAGGATTTCGTTTCGCGACTCGCAGCTGAAACTCGAAACTGCTTTTCATCCTTCCAGCTTCTTGGTCAGAAGCTGGTTCACCAGCGCCGGATTGGCCTGACCCTTGGAGGCCTTCATCACCTGGCCGACAAAGAAGGCGGCGACGGTTTTCTTTCCGGCGCGATATTGCTCCACCTGTTTAGGATTGCCGGCGATAACTTCGTCGATCATTTTTTCCAGCGCGCCCGCATCGGAGATCTGCTCCTTCTTCTCCGTGGCATAGATTTCCGGAAAATCTTTGCCGCGCTCGAAGGCGAGATCGTAAAGCTCTTTGAGCATCTTGCTGGAGATGGTTTGCGCTTCGGCCAGATCGGCGGAGACTGCAATTCCTTTCATGCTGATGGGCGATTGCTCAATCGAAAGCCCCCGCGCCTTCAGCCGCCCCATCAATTCGGTCTGGACCAGGTTGGCGACGCGCTTGGGACTCTTCGAGGCCCGGGCGGCGTTTTCAAACTGATCGGCGAGACCCTGGCTTGAAGTAAGCACCTGCGCGTCCTGCCCGGTAATGCCGTAATCGGCGACCATGCGGCGGCGGCGGGCCTCCGGCAGCTCGGGAAGGGCTTCGCGGATGCGCTGCCGATACTCCCCATCGACCACCAGCGGAAGCAGGTCCGGCTCGGGGAAATAGCGGTAGTCATGCGCCTGCTCTTTAGAGCGCATGCCATAGGTGCGGCCTTCGCTGGGGTTGTAGAGGCGGGTCTCCTGCACTACCTTGCCGCCGGATTCGATGAGCTCCACCTGGCGCTCGATCTCATACTCCAGCGCCTCGCGAATAAAGCGGAACGAGTTCACATTCTTCACTTCCGCCTTGGTGCCGAACTTTTCCTGGCCGCGCGGACGCACACTCACATTGGCATCGCAGCGCAGCGAACCTTCTTCCATATTGCAGTCGCTCACCCCGGTATAAAGGATGATCTCCTTCAGACGGGTCAGATATTCGTAGGCCTCTTCCGGCGAACGCATCTCCGGTTCGCTGACGATTTCAATCAAGGGCACCCCGGAGCGGTTCAGATCGATGTAGGTAAACTGCTTTGAATCGGGGAATCCGTCGTGCAGGCTCTTGCCCGCGTCTTCCTCCATATGCAGCCGCGTGATGCCGATCCGCTTGCTCTCGCCTCGATTGGGTATATCGATATAGCCGTGCTCGGCCAGCGGCTTGTCGTATTGCGAGATCTGGTATCCCTTGGGCAGGTCAGGATAGAAGTAGTTCTTGCGGGCAAAGATCGAGCTCTCGTTGACGTTGCAATTCAAGGCCATGGCGGCGCGCACCGCAAATTCCACCGCCCTGCCATTCAAGACGGGGAGCGCTCCCGGCAGTCCCAGGCAAATCGGGCAAACATTGCTGTTGGGCGGATCGCCGAAGCGCGTGGAGCATCCGCAGAAAATCTTGCTCACAGTCAGGAGCTGAACGTGGACCTCGAGCCCGATTACCGGCTCATATTTCGCGAGCACATCCGGGGAGACCCCGCTGGTGGTCGTCGCCATAATGACAATTATAGTGAGGCCGGCCCAGTTTTCTGAATTGTGCCGCTATTTTGCCGGAGATTTTGCAGCGGCGGCAGCTTTATCCAATGGAAGATCGAAATAAAAGAGATCGCGTCCTTCGCTGCTGTTGATGCCGTCGATGTAAACGTGGCTTCCGGCCAGCGGCTGGGACATTCCTCGGGTATCGAAGATGACAAAGCCCGATTGAGTGCTGTGCGCCTCCACTGCCTTGGCTTTGAACTGGAGATACTCAAGCTCCTCTTCCATCGAGGTGCTGATGCGCTTCTGCTTGCGTCGAGGCAGAGGAATAGGCAGAGGATTGATGGGGATTGTCGATTTCGGCGCACTGGCCAGCCGCCGCTCCAGGTCATCCAGGCTGGCGGGCGACTGTTTTTCGTTGTGCGATGTAATGAACTGCACCTTCATCTTTACCAGGGAGATCGGAGTATCTCCCTCATTGGTGATGATGAGACGAAGCGGCAGGAGCGCAAACTTGCCAAAGGAGATACGCAGAGGCTTCTCCTTCTCCTCTCCAATATATGGATCGAGGGCGATTGCAACATGCTCGTCTTCATGCGCCTCATGGATGGGGTAGCTCCGGGGATTCGATACTGCCGGCAAATCGGAAGCGGAGAAGTCTTTGGCGACGACTGCTGCCGTAAACAGCAATACGGAAGCAGCCAGGCAGAGGGCGAGAGGGCTGCTGCAACGGAGACACTTCATCAGCAGGATTATCCGAGGAAAATGCTGCAATTACAACTGCCTGCCGGGAGCTTGCATTCAAGGAGTTGACGGACCTGTATAGAATAGCTTTCCGTGAGCGTTCTCTACAGCGCAGCCTATGCTTTGCTGTTGATTGTGACCCTGCCCTTCTGGCTGGTGCAGATGTTACGCCTGGGCAAATACCGCGCCGGGCTGCTTCAGCGCTTCGGGGCGCCTCCCGAGGGGCTGAAAATCGAGGCGGAAAAGCGGCGCATCTGGGTGCATGCAGTCTCGGTGGGAGAGGTGCTGGCCGTCAGCCATGTGGTTCACGGGATGCGGGCGCTTTCTCCTCGCTTTCAGGTGCTGGTTTCAACCACTACCCTGGCCGGACAAAAACTCGCTCGCGAACGCTTTGGGGCAGAGCAGGTCTTTTATTTTCCATTAGACCTGCCGTTCGCGATCGATCCGTATCTGCAGAAGCTCCGCCCCGCGCTGGTGGTGATCGCCGAAACGGAGTTCTGGCCAAATTTCATCCGGCTTGCGCATAAAAGCGGGGCCCGCATCGCCGCGATCAATTCACGGATCTCGGACCGCTCGTTTCCCGGCTACCTGCGATTTCGCAAGCTCCTGCGAATCGTCTTGCGGAAAATCGATCTGTTTTTGACACAAAGCGAAGTGGACGCCCAAAGGCTGATTGCCATCGGAGCGCCTCCGGAGAAGATCCGGGTAAGCGGCAATTTGAAATTCGAGGTAACGCCGCCCAAAGAGCTCCCCATCATCGACGCCCTGGGAAAACTTCTTGCCCCCGAGCAGCCGGTGCTGGTGTGCGGCAGCACGGTTGAAGGCGAAGAAGAGATGTTGCTAAGCGCATTTGGAGAGATCTTGCGGGAATTCTCTGGGGCCATTATGGTGCTGGCGCCGCGCCATCCGGAGCGCTTTGCGGCAGTGGCAGAGCTCATCGCGGCCTCCGGCCTCAACAGCTGGCGCAGATCGTTATGGGAGCCACCGGGCCCGATCGGGGGAGGAATACTCCTGCTCGATACCATCGGCGAGCTTTCCGCGATGTATTCTCTGGCAACACTGGCCTTTGTGGGCGGCAGCCTGGTGGCGAAGGGGGGGCATAACATCCTGGAGCCTGCTTATTATGCAAAAGCGATCGTGGTCGGGACCCATACCGAAAATTTTCGCGATATTATTCGCACCTTCAAAGGCGCAGACGCGCTGGAGATCACCACCTCGGAAAAGCTTTCCGTCACGTTGCTGCGCCTGTTGAAAGATCCAGCCAGGCGCGAACAATTGGGGGCGAATGCGAAGATGGTGATGGAAGCGAACCTGGGCAGCACGGCGCGGACCCTGCACGCATTGCAATCGCTTCTCGAAGTCGCCATGGAAGCATCTTCCGGGGCTGGACGGCGGGCGCAATGAATCCATTCAGCGCGATTTACAGTGGCATCACCGATCTTCGCAACTCGCTTTACGATCGCGGGACGTTGCAGGCGAGGCCGCTGCGCTCTCCCGTGATCAGTATCGGCAATCTCTCGGCCGGAGGATCGGGGAAGACGCCTTTTGTGATCGCCATTGGAGAGCTGCTGCAATCGCATGGCATTGCGGTGGACGTCCTGAGTCGCGGATACCGCAGAAAATCCCACGGCATTCTACAGGTCGATCCCGCGGGGAGCTCGGAGCAATATGGGGATGAGCCGCTGCTGATCGCGCGCAAGCTGCACTGCCCGGTCATCGTGGGAAGCAACCGATACCAGGCAGGAAGATGGGCGGAGGAGCATTTGAGAGGCGGGCCGCGCGTGCATCTGCTCGATGACGGCTTTCAGCACCGGCGTCTGGCCCGTGATTTCGATATCGTCCTGCTTAATCCCGAGGACCTGACGGATTCAATACTCCCCGGCGGACGCTTGCGGGAAGATCTGAACGCGCTCCGACGCGCCGATGCGGTGGTGCTGAGCGATGGCATGAAGAGCGCCGATCTCCTGACACCGGTAAAAAATATCTGGTATGTGCGCCGAAGACTGTCCCTGCCGAGCGTTCCCGGTCCGGTGATAGCATTTGCCGGGGTCGCGCGTCCGCAGCGCTTCTTCGATGAGCTGCTTCAGGCGGGCATTGACTTGAAAGAGCAGGTGCGCTTTCGCGACCATTATCGTTATCATCCCAGCGACGTTCGTCATCTGCTTCGCTTACGAAAACGTAAAGGCGCAGCGGGGTTTATCACTACCGAGAAAGACGCCATGAACCTTGGGCCGCACTTAAAGGTATTGGATCCAATCGTCGTCCCGCTCAAGCTGGAGCTGCTTGCCCCTGAAGAAGCGTTCACCGTTTTATCGAAGGTGATAAACCGGCGCGGCGGCTCCGCGTCCGCATGATACGCTGCTAATCCAGGTGACCATTCCGCAAAATATTGAGGGACCATGCGGGTGCTGATCGTGCGCCTGAGCGCCATGGGGGACATCATCCATGCCATGCCTGCGGTGAGCGCCATGCGACAGCTCTGGCCGGAGGCGCATCTGGGATGGGCCATCGAGGAGCGCTGGATGCCCCTGCTCACCTCCCGTCCTCGCGACCATCTTCAGGGGCCCGCCGGGCCAGAGCAGCCGCTGGTGAATCAAATTCATATCATCAATTTCAAGCAGTGGAGGCGGCGTCCATTTTCCAGTGCAACCATGAGAGCTATGATCGCCGCTCATCGTGAGTTGAAGGCGCAACACTATGATGCTGCCATCGACCTTCAAGGGGCGGTGCGTTCCGCTCTGTTGGCCAAAGCGAGCGGAGCGCGGCGTGTGATTGGAGAGGCGAGGCCGCGGGAGTATCCGGCGAGCTGGTGGTTCGATAAGAAGGTGAAGACGCGCGGAGAGCATGTGATTGAGCAGGCACATGAAATAGTCTCTGCCTTGCTCGACCATCAACCGCCGGTTGCAAAAGCAGAGTTTCCCCGGGATGAGTTGGCGGAGCAATGGGCCGCAGGTTTTCTTGGCGGCAATCTTCGCAACGACCTTGGCGACAACCTTCGCAAGCCAACCCGGCAATATGCGATTCTCAATCCAGGGGCCGGCTGGGGAGCAAAGTGCTGGCCTGCGGAACGCTATGGTGTGGTCGCCCGAAAATTGGCAGAGCAGGGGACGGGCTGCCTGGTAAACGTTGGTCCGGGAGAAAACGGCTTGGGCAGAGAAGTTGTTGCCAGAAGCAATGGATCGGCGGCGATGGTCGAGTGCTCTTTGCCGCAGCTTATTGCGCTTACGCGAGGAGCGGCATTGTTTATCGGCGGCGATACCGGTCCGATGCATCTTGCCTCGGCCCTGCAGGTCCCGGTGGTCGGCATTTTTGGGCCCACAGACCCAAAGCGGAATGGCCCTTTCAATTCACCCAGCGTCATCTTGCGCCATCCGGAGAGCAAGCGCGATCATAGCCGCCGCTCCGAGCCGGAACAAGGGCTGCTGACCATTACCATAGAAGAAGTGGTCGAAGCCGCTCTGGGTTTGTTAGGAAGAAAATAAATATTGGAAGCACGCGAGCAAAATTCATCTCCAATGTCTCAGCCCCGCTCCGGCAATATGCCGCGAGGCTGGGGGCGCATTGCGCGACGCGTCCGTGTGCCGCTGGGCTTTGTCTTTGCGGTGGTATATCTATGGCTGGCGCATCCTACACTGCCGAGCCTGGCTGTAGGAGCTGTGGTGTTTCTCCCCGGGCTGGCGTTGCGCGCGATGGCATCCGGCCACGTTAAGAAAAATGAGGAATTGACGACCAGCGGCCCCTACAACTACACTCGCAACCCGCTTTACCTGGGCTCGATGATGATTGCAGCCGGATTTGCTATAGCGTCGAGAAGCTGGATCGTCGCTCTTATCCTGGTCTTTTTATTTGCGGCGATCTATATGCCGGTGATTCGCTCAGAAGAGGCTTTCTTGCGCGGCAAGTTCGCGGAGTTTGGGGAGTACGCGGAGCGGGTCCCGCGCCTCTGGCCACGCTGGTCGGGAGAAGGATTGTTTTCGGGATTCTCTTCTCCGCTTTATCGTAAGCACCGCGAATACAATGCGGCGATTGGGACATTTGCTATGCTGGTTCTTCTGTTGCTGAAATGGGCGTGGGTCAGTTATGGAAAGCATTAATCCATCCAGGGTATCGTTTAGCGGATCTGAATGTTAAAAACTCTTTTTCTTTTGGCCGCCGTGAGTTGGAGCATTCCTGTCGTGCTCCAGGCTGCATGGGTAAAGGCTTCCAGGGGCGGTCCGCAGAGCACATCCAAAACAGCTTCGAGTCAGTCCTCAGAGCAGGCGAAGGGAGTCTTGCCTCCGGGACAGATGGAGGCCGCATCGCGCATTTTGCCGCCACCGCCGACTTACAAATTCCCCAATGGAACAACCTATACCTATACCGCCGAATGGCGTCTCTTCGACGCCGGGATTGCGACGCTGCATAGCGAGATGGTTGGGGGCGAGCAGCGCATTGTGGCCACAGCGGACGCGGTGGGGGCCATCGCCCTGCTTTATCACGTGCACGATCGCTTTCAGTCGTCGGTCAATCCCAAGAGCTTTTGTTCCCTCGGTCTGACCAAGCATACGGAAGAAGGGTTTCGCAAACTGGATACTGGCATCCGGTTCGATTATGTGGCGCGCAAGAGTGTCCTCGATGAAAAGAACCTTAAACTTAACTCCAGCAAGCACACGGCAAATGACATCCCGGAGTGCGTGACCGATGTGATCTCCGCCATCTATTACGCCGGCTCTCTGCAACTCCAGCCGGGAAGGAAATTTACTTTTCCTTTGAACGATGGCGGGAAGACCGTCGATGTGCAAATCGATGTGGAGGCGCGGGAAGAGGTAAAGACCCCGGCCGGTACTTACAGGACCGTTCGTTTGCAGCCCCAGGCTTTGAGCGGTCCGCTTAAAGAAAAAGGCAAGGTTTGGGTATGGTTTTCAGACGATGCGAACCATATTCCCGTCCAAATCAGGGCGAGGATGTTCTGGGGTACACTGAATTTTAAATTGCAGCACGTCGATCGGGGCGGGAAATAGTGGCCCCGCTTATTGCAGCTTGAAGCGCTCATTCATCAGCCGTTGCAGGCGTGGCCGATAAATTAAATCGTAGGCCAGCTCTTTATCCGGAAACATCGCGAGCGCCGCTTTTTTACTGTTTGCCACCAACTCGGCGGCCTGCTCCACGGTGAGATCTTCATCCTGGCAGAGAACAGACATTACCATGTTCATCATCATCTGCAGGCGGCGAATCTTACGGTTTTCCTCTTCCGCCGATTGTTCCGGCTCTCCGGATCTTTGGTTCAAGTTGGTGAATTGAAGCCCCATAAATCATCGTCATCCTTCCCAGCCTGATCGGCAGGCAGAGATCAACAAAAAGTCGAAATCGATATTGCCCTTTTTAAATTGGATGTATAAAACCGCAAATGGCGTTGCGCTTCCATGTTTTGCGGATTGCTGCAGGCCAGCTCCCGGGAAAATCGAGGCAACATGGCGCGATAATACAACGGAATGCACGCGATTCTTAACGGAAAAACGAGACTTATAGTTACCAGAGCGCATCGAACTATCGTGGGGACCTGAAGCGGAGGCCCCTGCCATAAATTTGGTACGGAGGGGGTATATGGATATTCAGTCCGATACGGCTTCACGCGAACTGGTTGCGGTATTCGATACCAAGGACGAAGCGGAGGCGCTTGTCGTGCAAGGGCTGCTCGATTCCGCCGGAATTGAAAGTATGCTTACGAATCCTGAAGTGCCGCAGGACATTCTTCCCGGCGTAGGCGGGATGGTGGTGCGCGTCCGTCCGGAGCAGGCGGAGATGGCCCGCAACCTGATTGCGGAGCAGCGCCAGGGAATGGTCACCGAAGATTTTAATGAGGCGGACCTGAACGAAAATCCAGAAACATCTGCTGGGATCCCACCACAGCCGCGCTGACTCCTTTTTCATCGAGCAGAAAACTCACCGCCCCTTCGTGATCGGTGCGGTGAGTGCGCACTCCACTCGCCGCCAATCTGTGCAACACCTCCGGGCGCGGATGTCCGAAGGTATTCTGCGCGCCGGATGAGATCACCGCGAAGGCGGGCCTTACCGCCTCCAGCAGCTGCGGCGTAGTGGAGGTGTTGCTTCCATGGTGTCCGACCTTGAGCAACTGCGCTTGCGGAACAAGCAGAGCGATCTCCTGCTCGGCCTTCTTCTCCGCGTCCCCTTCGAGCAGCGCCGCCGCCGATCCATACCGGATGCGCAGCACCATCGATTCTTCATTGCGGCGGTGCTCTGCCGGACGCCAATCTGCGGGAGGCCAAAGCACCTCAACCTGCGCCGCCCCAAAACTAAACTTCTCGCCGGCGGTCCTGCGCAGCACGGTGGCGCCCTGAAGTGAAGACTCTCTCATCAGCGCAAGATAGGCTGGAGTAAGTTCGCTGGGCGCGATCCAGAGTTCATCCGGCATGAAGTTTGCTACTACCGAGGCCAATCCGCCGATGTGGTCGCCATGAGCGTGAGTGAGCGCAACCACATCGAGATGCTCGATACCACGCGCCCAAAGATAGGGCGAGACCACATCTTCTCCAAAATCGAATTCGGAGGCAGAGGGGCCGATACTGCCGCCGCCATCGATCAGCAGGGACTTGCCGTCCGGCGTGATCACCAGGATGGAATCGCCCTGCCCGACATCGATGGCCGTCACTTCGAGGAACCCGGAATGGAGCTGCGGTTTGGGCGCATGCAGCAGCAGCGCGGAGGCCACAAACAGCAGGAGGGCCGCGATCCAGGCCATGAGGCGGTGCTTGCGGGCGGCGAACAGGCAGAAGGTGAACGCGCCTGCGGCAGCCAGGGCAACCAGCAAGGACGGGTCAGCCACTCGCAGGCTGGCGACGCTAAGGCCAGAAAGCATTGCAATTGAGGCGCGAATAAGATGCAGCAAAATGGCAGCAAGGAGTGTTGGAAGCCATGCCGCCCAGCTTCCAAGATAAGTAGCCAGAATGGTGATGAGGAGAAGCGGCATCAGCACGCCCATCAGCGGGATTACGATCATGTTGGCGGGCAGTCCCAGGATGCTCAGGCGATGGAAGTAAATTGCCATCGGAAGGGCCATCGCGGCCTGCATAAAAAACGACATGGTCAATGCATCGAAGAGCGCAAGGCCGATGGAGCAGATTGCGATCAAGCTCCTGAAGGCGATTTTTTGGGGAATAAAGTAGCCAAGCCGCTCCGCAATCATACGCAGCTCGATTCGGAGCTGCGCCAATCGAGGTTCCAGGCGAGCGTCGTAGCTGAGAGAGCTGGGATGCCGCAAGGCGCGGTGCAATGGGCCAGAGGTGCGTTGAAGAAGCGGAACGCCGATGCCTCCGATGGTCAGCACGGCGACAAAGGTAAGCTGGAAGCCGGCATCAAACAGCGCCTTGGGATCGAGAACCAGCACCGCTAAAGCCGCCGCTCCTATTGCATTCAGCGGCTGGCGCTGCCGGTAAAATAACTGCGCACATAGATAAATGGCGGACATCAGCACGGCGCGCTGGATAGGCGCGCCCAGGTCCGTAAGCGAGGCATAGAAAACCGCGAGCAGGATGCTTAAAACTGTCGCAACCCCTTCGCTGAAATTCAGCCACCGGACAAACCAGAAGGTGGCGAAGGTAAGGATGGCCACACTCAATCCGGAAACCACCAGCAGATGATACGAACCGGTCTTCTGGAAATCGGTCTTGATGTTGCGATGCAGCAGAGTGCGATCCCCAAGAACCATCGCCGCCAGCAGCCCGCCATCTTCGGGAGCAATAGTGGTCCAGCGGGGAAGCACGCTATTTTCTCCCATAAGACTTAATCGCCGGATGTGTTGCAGGAGGCTTCGCCGGATTGCGCTGCGCCACGCCTCCAGGCGGCTTCCTCCGCTTCCGGGCAGCACTTCAATTTGATCGGCCTTGACGGAGGCGAGGGCCTGAATGCCTTGTTGCGCGAGATAGCGGCGATAATCCCATGCGCCAGGATTATTAAAGTTATGCGGCTCTCGGAGTTTGGTTGGAAATTGCAGCCGCTGGCCGTAATGGTAGTCATTCGCAGCGGTTTGCTCCGGTGGTTGCTGCTGCGGCTCCTCGCTGCTTGGATCGTCCGCCGGGGAATAGATCGTCGTTCGGGCGCCAAACTTGAGGTTGTATAAATTCCCATTCAGCCGGACCTCTTGGACTTCGAGGTCGAGCGACTGCCGGGACTCGAAGCTGCCTGTTCTCCACCCTCCGGAGGACCCCTGCACCACCGGCATCTCGCTGCGAATCACCGTCCCCGAGACTTCAGCGGGAACGTTGAAGATCGCGGCAGGCAGCACAGCGGAGGATGGCGCGGTGATCTTCAACTCGTAATCCATCATGCCGAGAAGAAAAAAACAGAGCAGCACAAGCAGACGGCTGAGGAGCGCCCGCCTGGAAAGCCAGTAAGCAGCGATGGCAAGGACCGCGAACGTGGCAGACAATAGCCAGCTCACCGGCCGCCAATCGTCCACCCACGTAAGCTTCACCAGAAAGATCCCACAGGCCAGCGCAATCGCCGCGATGAATAGAGGCTGGTTGCTCCAGCGCCGAAGCGGGAGCTGGGCGGGAGGAGCCACGGTCGTAGTGTCAATCTCAGGCAAGGCCAAAGATTGTAGCTGATTCAGCGCGTAAGTACAGTCACTGTTTCCAGATGAAATGTCTGGGGAAAAAGATCGACGAGATGCAGCTCCTGTATGAGCCAGCCATGTTCGCCCAGCGCCTTCAGGTCCCTGGCCAGGGTCGCGGGATCGCAGGAAACATAGACGATCTGCTTTGCTTCCAATGGCCCCAGCAGACGCGTGACCGCTTCGCCCAACCCAAATCGCGGCGGATCGACGACGATCAAATCCCCTTCCTGCCGCTTGAATTTCGCGGAAGCGAGATAATTCTCTGTAGTCTGACGAACAACATTTATGTTGTGGGCAGCATTCGCCACAAGGTCCTGCGACGAGGCCGGAGCAGCTTCGACCGCAACCACATGCTTAAATCTATGGCTCAAAGGCAAGGCAAAGAGACCGGCGCCGGCGTAGAGGTCAAGGGCAGTATCTCCATGGCGCCCGCCGACAACGATATTTACCAGCTCGTCGACCAGGAAGCGGTTGGTCTGGAAGAAAGAGCCTGCGCTGACCTGATACGACGCCTGAGCGGTCTTGTATTGAATCGCCGAAGAGCCATAAATCAATTCAGGCTTCGCTGAAGGAAGGGAATTTCTCCCGGTTGGCTGAAGTCCAAAGCTGCTTGCTCCAGCCAGCTCCGGAAGGCGTTCTTTGATCTCCGCGCAAAATTTCTTGAGCGGTTGCTGCTCTGTCTGGCGCGTCAGGTACAGCTCCAGCAGCAGCCGATCGTCGCTGCTGTTGGCAAAAAACTCGATCTCGGCAATATCGATTGGGGCCTTGCCGCTGCGCCCCCCCTCCCAAACCGCCGCAATCGCGCGATTGATTAAGGGAGAACTGATCGGGCACTTTTCAATCGCAAGCAGATCGTGCGATCCATAACGGTAATAGCCCATCTGAAATCCGGGAACGGAGCGCACATGCATGCGGGTGCGATTGCGGTAGCCAAAAGGCGGCGAGCCATGGACGCTGATTTCTCCGGCATACTTCACTCGCGCCGTGCGCTCCAGGGTCTCGCGCAGGATCTGGGTTTTGAACGCGAGCTGGGCATCATAATCCGCGTGCTGGTAATGACAACCGCCGCAATCCAGAAAATATGGACACAGCGGGGGAATGCGATTTTCCGAAGGAGTGAGGACCGCTTCCAGTTCTGTGCGCGCAAACTCTTTTTTCTGTTGCAGGACTCGCGCCTGCACTCTCTCTCCCGGCAGGACGAACGGAACAAAGATGGTTTGTCCCCGGGCTTGTCCGGGCAAGGAATTCGCATCGTAGGAGCGGGCCAGGCCTTCGCCGCCATAAACCAGCTTTTCAATTTGCAGTATTTTGATTTCTTGCGGTGGAGCAGCCAAATGCGGTCTCCCTTACATGTAAAAAAGACTTAAGCGAAACAGGTTGTAATGCTCCAGCAGCTTCTTCTGAAGAAACTGCCTGCGCAATTGCTCCAGCTGCGGCGCATTCATCTTGCTGCGATAAGGAGCGATCTGGCGGTCGGCCTCGGAGCGGATAGCGAGCAGCTTGTCCTCCGAAGTCGCAGTCAGCAAAGCCGCCAGAAGTTTTTCTTCCAAAACGGTTAGCTGCCGTTCCAGATCTTCCAGCTTTAGCTTCAGGCGGGCGGCGCTCCCGTTGTTCTCTGCCGCTCCGGAGAGAAGATTGGATTGCTCCATCAACGTCGCTGCAATATTTTGCGCAACATCCTCCGCCAGCTTGGGCAGCTTGGCCGCTTTCAGCGCAGCGGCATTCTTTTCAAGATAAGCGCTTACCTCAGTAGCGGAGAGCCCAGCCGGCTCGGAGCTCGCCTGGCGCGAGACGCCTACAGCCGCTTCCTTCATCTCTTCCGCCGCCGACAGCACCTCCTGCGCGCAAAATGTGAGGCTGTTGACCTTGCGGCTCTTGCTGGGCCGCTGCTCATAGTGGTCCATGGCAGAGTCGATCCCGCGCAGCACCGCTTCGAGCGGGATACCCGCTTCCTTCCAGGTTTCAATCAGCGCCCAGTCAAGGGTCGAAAGCAAAAGCAGTGTCCCCCGCCGCCGCTGGAAATGCTCTTCAATTTCCGTGAAGTAGTTGAAGTAATTCTGCACAGGGCTTTCCAAATCAGGTGCGCTTGCGGGGAGCGGCCGCGGCGCGCTCTCCCTCCGCCTCTCGCGGCTTCCGGGCGGTGGCGTTTCGTTCGTAGATGATGCGCAATCCTTCCAGGGTGAGCATTTCGTCAACCGCAGTAATGAATCGCGAATGGCTGGCGATGAGCTGGGCAAGGCCGCCCGTGGCCACAATCTTGGTCTCCGGCCCGAGTTCTTCCACCAAGTGTTCCAGAATGCCATCCACCAAGCCCAGATAGCCATAAAAAAATCCCGACTGGATGCTGGCCACGGTATTGGTCCCGATCACGCGGCTGGGCTTGCGGATATCGACGCGAGGCAGCCTTGCGGTGCGCTGAAAGAGCGCCTCGGCGGAGATCCCCAAGCCGGGCGCAATGACTCCACCGATAAATTCTCCTCGCTTAGAGACGATGTCAAAGCTGGTGGCCGTACCGAAATCCACAACTATGCAAGGGCCGCCATATTTTTCGAATCCCGCTACTCCATTCACGATCCGGTCTGCGCCGACCTCGGCAGGATTGTCATACTGCACCGGCATTCCGGTTTTTACTCCCGGTTCGACAAATAGCGCGGTCACCCCAAAGTAGCGCTTGCAGACCTCGCGCAGGGTGGAATCCAGTGGAGGCACTACCGAGGAGATGATGATGGCCCTTACACTATTTACTTCAATCGCAGCGGCGGCAAAGAGATTGCGGAAGAGCACCCCATATTCATCGATGGTTTGTGTTTTGGTGGTGGTCACGCGCCAGTGGGCGATCAGATGGTCGTAATGCGGCGCGCCGCCTTCGCCCGAAGCGCTATAGAGGCCAAGCACCGTATTGCTGTTTCCAACATCGAGGACCAATAACATAGTTATTGCAGCTCGCGAACTCCGCCTGAGATTACCCTGCGGACCCCGGTGGGAGTGCGCACCAGCAGAAAGCCCCTTTCGTCGAGGCCGGCGGTAGTACCATCATAGCCGCCCTCTTCGCTTACGTGGACCGGCTTACCTTGTATATAACTGGAACTCTCCCGGAGCCGCTGTAAAAGCCAGATGGGACGCGCTGGCGCGCGCTCCGGCGTTAATTCGCCGAGGAGCATTCGATATTCACCGTCCAGAGACTTTAATAAACCAGCCAGCAGCTTGGACCGCTGCCAGGATCTGCCGGTTTCGATGGCCAGCGAGGTAGCCAGGCCGCTCAGCTCCTGAGGGAATTCCTGCTGGTTGATGTTGATGCCAATCCCCACGACGGCATGGCGGACCCGGTTGCCCTCGCAAGAAAGCTCAGTCAAGATTCCGCAAAATTTTTTCTTGTGCAGCAGCAGATCGTTGGGCCAGCGCAGGTCAGGGGCAAGTCCGGTCTGATAGCGAATCGCCTGTTGTACCGCCAGACCCGACATCAATGACAGCCAAAGCGCATCTGCGGGCGCGATCCTGGGGCGCAGTACGAATGAGAGCAGCAGATTTGCTCCGGGCTCGGAGTCCCAGGCATGTCCCCCGCGCCCCCGGCCCGCAGTCTGCCGATCGGCCAAAAAAACTGTGCCCTCGGGCGCGCCTTGCGCAGCCGCTTCCGCAGCAAGCAGGTTGGTGGAAGCGGTCTCCGCAAAATATTCGAGCCGATTTGCGAATATGGTCCCTGCAAGAGCGGAGTTCACCTCCGCAAGCTCCCAATCCGCAGCCGGCACTGCTTTGGTATTCATTTCAGTCGCTTCCGCGCGCTAGCGTCGCATCGCCGAGCGCTGGGTGACCTGGAGCGCCGCCGCAAACTCCGGCATTAGAATGGTGTGATCGCGGTCCGCCCCGGTTGAAACCATGCCCACTCTGGCGCCGCTCTTCTCTTCGATGAACTTCAAATAGTCCTGCGCCTTCGAGGGCAGCTTGGCAAATTCGCGGGCGCCTTCGGTTGAGGTCTTCCAGCCTGGAAGTTTTTCGTAAATGGGCTCCATCTTCTCCAGGGCCCGGACGTCAGCGGGAAATTCGGTGATCTTCTTCCCTTTGTACTTATAGCCGACGCAGACCGGTATTTCGGCAAGCTCATCCAGCACGTCCATTTTGGTCACCACGTACCAGTTCACGCCATTGATCATGGTGGCATAGCGGAGGATGGAGAGATCGATCCATCCGCAGCGCCGGGGACGGCCGGTCACTGCCCCGTATTCCTGGCCGCGCGCGCGCAGCACGTCAGCCACCGAATCGTGAATCTCCGATGGGAATGGCCCTTCTCCCACCCGGGTGCAGTATGCCTTAGTGATGCCGACAACCGTGTGGATCTTGTTCGGAGGCACGCCGGTGCCGGTGGATGCGCCCCCGCTGGTCGCGCTCGAAGAGGTCACAAACGGATAGGTGCCGTGGTCGATATCCAGCATGGTGGCCTGGGCGCCTTCGAACATCACCGACTCCCTCTGGTCGATGGCGCGGTTCAGCAGCAGCGCCGTATCGGTCACGTATGGCGCGATCTGCTCGGCGGCGCGGGCGTACTCTTCGTACATCTTGTCCGGATCGAGAGGCTCGGAGTTGAACAGTGCATGGGCGATCATGTTCTTTTCCCGGCAGGCGTTCTGGATGTGGGTGCGCAAAA
>CAZONJ010000061.1:0-19399 GCA_964581225.1 uncultured Terriglobales bacterium
AACAAGTCGCTAATTTGCTGTGACTGTTATCGACGTTTTGTAGAGTGTTCCCCAGCTGTCCCATGCCAACACCACAACATAGTGACTGCCGGGCGAGAGCGGCACGGTAGTGTCCATGCTGCCGGAGTAAACGCGGTAGACAAGCTGATCGTCTACGTATAAATGCATGGCGTTGATTGGATTATTCGAAGCTGCCGCGGCGACCATGTGCATGGAGGCCCCGACGTTCTCCCCGTTGCTGGGTGAGCCGATCATGATCCCGTTGGCCGAGACCGAGGAGTTCACGCTCAGCGATTTCTTGTAGAGCGTTCCATCCGTTTGCCACGCCTGTACGACCACATTGTGGCCTCCCGCAGACAAGGGGACAACACTGTCGATGCTGCTCGAGCCTGCGTGGAAGACAAGCTGATCATCGACGTACAGGTGCATGGCTGTGATTGGCGTACTGGCACTATTCGCGCTGCCGTCCGCTAGCAGATGCATCCAGCCGTTTACGGTTGCTCCAGTACCGGGCGAGCTGATCGTGATTCCAGCAGAGGAGTTCACGCTCAGCGAGTTTTTGTAGAGCATTCCGTCGTTTTGCCATGCCTGTACAACCACGTTGTGGGCGCCCAAAGATAAGGGAATGATGGTGTCGATGCTGCTCGACCCAACGTGGTAGACAAGCTGATCGTCGACGTAGACGTGCATGGCTTCAATCGGGGTACTGGGGCCGCTTGCGGTGGCGTTCGCTACCAGATGCATCGGGCCGCTTACGGTCGTGCCGGAGGTAGGCGAGCTGATCGTGATTCCAGCAGTGTTTCCCGGCTTGAAAAATTCCGCCATGTCCGGGGCAGAATCTGCCGCGCCCGGATACGGTCCGGGAAGTCCCAGCGCCTCCATCATGGTGCGGAGCACGTTTTCATGGTGGTAGGTCTGGGTGGATTTAAATCCCGGCTTCACGTTGGGGCCGATCATCGCGACCACAATGTGACCACCGCAACCATTCATCACCGTCGAGCTGCAGCGGTTATCGACGTCGAGGTCGGCTTCGTCCGCCCACAAGATCAACAGGCCGTCGCCGCCGGGCTGGAATTCAGGCCGGGCCAGCAGGGGAGAAATCGCGCCTTGGAGGAACTGGTCTGCGAGCTGCAAACATTGGCTGAGGGTTGTGGGGCAATCGTGCATATCGTGAGCAGAATCGGGAGTAAGAAAAGCGAAATTCGGCAGCGCGCCATTGGCAGCGTCCTGCGTCCATTGCGTCATGGGAAGATGCTTTAACATTTCACCCGAGGGCGTGGCATTGATGTTCACCGGGTTCTGCCCGCCCATATCGCTATACCACGGCAGGATGGCATGCCGTTTCATATAGGAGTTGTAATACATATCGGAAAAGCCGGCATAAGGGATCCCCTGCGCGTAGGACCTGTAGGTCAGTCCGTTCTGGATGACACGCCGCAGGATGCTATCGACATCAAAAGTTTGGTCGGTCACGTCGTCCATGGTGACCGGTTGTCCGGCGGTGACCCAGAAGTAGTTAGGCAATGAGCTGTGCTGGTTGGAATAGAACTGAGTAGCCAGGCCATATTGCTTTATCAGACTATTTAAATATGGCATGTCCGGGCTGCCGATCAGGTCTTCATAGCTGCGGTTTTCTTCCGCCAGAATGTAAACGTGTTTAGAATGGGGCACCTGCGCAAATGACGCGGATGCAAACAGGAACAGGCCGATGAAAAGTGCACAAATACGCTGCATGGTTTCTTCCTCCATGCAGAATCTAAAGATTTGATGCGGGCCAGAGTAGAAGCTTAATCCCTTAGCTAACGGCAAAAAAATCTAGTAGCGAGACACATAAGGGTTCTAGGGCAGGAATTAACGCAATATTTATCATTTGTTTATCAATAAAGTAACAAGTGAATAGACCATGAACTTCGGTGAATGCGAACAGATGTTGTTTGGCGGAACTATATGACTAAATTATGCAAATTAAATTTAACTACGGGATGTCGTTAGTCGGGTGAATCGGGTGCGGTATGGCCCTGCAATACTCATAAGCTGGCAGTTAGCGGGAATATGGTTCGACAAACGGTCCCTATTAGCTTGCCTGCTGGCGGCCCTTAGGAAAGCACTTCTCGGAGCTTTTGGCTGAGATCGCCCAGGCTGAATGGTTTCTGGATGAAGGCGCTCTCCTCTTGCATCTCAGGATTATCGTCAATGACTTCGTCGGCATATCCAGACATAAAGAGCACCTTTGACTCAGCGCGATTCCTTTGCATTTGCTTTACGAGTTCAAACCCGTTCATCTTGGGCATCATCACATCGGTCATTACCAGCTGGATCGGCCCGGAGTGACGGTTCGAAATGGCAAGGGCCTCACTCCCGTTTGGCGCTTCCAGCACCTTGAAGCCAAGCATTTGCAGGTAGGTGCATGTCATTTTTCGCAGGGATTCTTCGTCCTCTACCAACAGGATTGTTTGGGTATGCTTTGGCAGGGGATGGAGAATGGTTTCCGGCTGCGGCTTTTCCTGCTGCGCTATTACGCGGGGAAGATAGATGCGGCAGGTGGTCCCCCGGCCAGGTTCGCTGTAAATGTTGATTTGTCCGCCAGATTGTTTCACGATGCTATAAACGATGGAAAGGCCCAGGCCGGTCCCTTTACCCAGTTCTTTGGTGGTAAAGAACGGATCGAACATCTTTGCCTGGATTTCTTTGCTCATTCCCAGTCCGGTATCGCTGATCTCTAAGAGCACATATCTGCCCGGAGCCAAATCGGGCTTTGCATGGGGCGCGCCTTCCAGCCAGTCAAAATTCCTGGTGTAAATAATGAGCTTGCCGCCTTGAGGCATGGCGTCTCTGGCGTTGAGGGCAAGATTTAAGATCAGTTGCTCCATCTGACCTGAGTCCGCCTTCACGTTTCCAAGCGAAGGGTCTAAATGAGTAATGATGTCGATATTGGATTCAATAAGACGACGCAACATTTTGCCCGCATCGGCGACAATCGTGTTCACATTCAGCACGCTGAGATTCACTACCTGCTTGCGGCTGAAGGCCAGCAATTGGCGGGTCAGGGAGGCCGCTCGTTTCGCAGTCTTATTGATTTCCTGCGCCTGTTCCTGGATTTCAGCGTGCGCCGTTTTGTCGGCGACGATCAACTCGCTGTAACCGGTGATTACATTGAGCAGATTATTAAAATCATGGGCTATCCCGCCCGCCAGGCGACCTACGGCTTCCATTTTCTGGGCTTGACGGAGTTGCCCTTCGAGGCGCTCACGTTCGGTAAGGTTGCGGGCTACACCTTGCACCCCTGCGGCCTGCCCGTCCTTCAGGATCAGCCGCGTGCTTACCTCGAATTTTTCGGGGTGCTTTTCCCGATTCAGGATCATGATCTGCCGCGCCCGGGTCCGCGGCGCTGCCGGCGTGAGTTCGACCATGCTGCGCACGACCTCCTGCTGACCATCAGCGACTGCGTCCGCCAATTTTGAGGGAGCAGTCCCATCCTCAATTGCCAGCAGGTCTCTTCCGGCGCGATTCAGGGCGGTGAATTTGCCTTCCATGTCCAGGGTAAAGATCACATCGGTGGCATTTTCGAAGAGGTCGCGGTGCCGCTCGTCGCTGAGCCTTAATGCCTCTTCCGCGCGCCGCCGCTCCAGCATCTCCGCACGAAGCTCCCGGTTCGAACTCACCAGTTCAGCGGTGCGCCGTTCCACTTCAAGCTCAAGTTGCTCATGGGCGCGCTCAAGCTCCCGTTGAGCGTGTTGCCGTTCGCGCAATTCACGCTCGATTGCCTGATAAAGCTGGGCGCGTTCGCGGAACACGACCTGCTCTCGCTGGAACAGGATACGGCCATAGAGCGTGGTCGCCACCACCATCAGGATAATCAGGCCGGTGATGAGCCACTCGGAACGCTGCAGGGAAAGGGCCATCGCCATCTGCTGGCGCAGAGTCGCATTTTGAATATTGGCGGCGTCTTCGCGCACCTGGCTGATGGTCAGAATCACTTTATTCGCATGGCGAAGCAAAGATTCTTTTCGTGAGCTGGCCAGCCTCAGTTCGTGGCGCGCAACATAGTTGAATACAATCTCTTCTTCGGCGCTCAGGCTGCGAATTTCGGTTGCGACATCCTCCAGGTCGGCAAGCACGATTGCAGCCTGTGGATCGTGCGCTGTCTTCAATTCCGACTCTAATTCCTGGATGCGGCGATTTACTACCGCCACTCCATACTGCATGCGTCCGCGTTCCGCCTGAGGATCGTTGGATTCAAAGACATCATGGCCGGGCGAATCGACGATCGCGACCAGGTCGCGCAAGCGCGAATATTCACTCGAGCGGGCCATCCAGGTTTGATTGGCTTCCACTGACGATTGATAGGTGTGAAGGATGGTGTGATTGATATAAAGGCAGACGCTGATGGTAATAACGTTAAATGCGGCAAGCAGATAATAGAAATGATGCAGCTTGACCGTGGGCCGCGCAAGTGGAGCTACCCCCGCCTGTAAATTATCTGAACCTTCCGCTGTTACCAACCGGTTGTCAGTCATTTTGAGCAAATCGGGCCGAAAGCAGTTGAGGAGCCCTACTTCGCCGGCCGAACAGTATCGGGGTGATTTAACTTAACACGCAGGAGGACATTTGCTCCGACATTGAAAACAATTTCATCATTTGTTCACAAAAATTACGAAAGTAATGCCTCATCTCGCCTTTTTGGGAAGAGAAAATCAGCAATGGCAATCTGGATGATGAGGACAAAGTTCGTGGGCGAACGGACCAATATAACGCTGCCTCCTGAGACAGTGGATATAACCTCCGCCCTTGGAAGCCAATTCAGCTCCGCAAGTCGCTTCAAAAAAGCCAAGTGAAAAATCGACGTCCGAAAGCCACCTCCCGGCAGAGCAAGTGGGATGGCAATAAAGTAAGACTGGAGTTCCGCCGGTCCAAAACGGCCCGCGAGCTTGTACGGGCCAACTTGAAGGCGATTGGAATTGAGCTGAGCGCTCTGATTACATATCTCGTGGAGGAGTCGGGGAGGCCGCGGTGGGCGTGCTGCAGATTTTCGCGGCGCATGGGTATCCGGTCCAAAGAACCGCCATTCACAAATCTTAGGCAAATGCCTGCACGCATCAGTTGTGACATTCAACTGCTCCGGCACCCACCTTGCGATAAGCGCCTCCCGGGCCATTCCATGGAAAAAGCTGGGGATGAATAAGATGTGCCAACAGCTCTGCTCCATCAATAACTCTTGGCCCTGGACGCGCGAAATAAGAATTTGCATCCACTGCATATACTCTGTCTTTACGAACTGCCGGAAGATCGCACCATCCCGGACGACTAAAAAGCTTGGGAGCCAATTCCGCGACCTTCTCCAGATGGCAGCCGCAAGGCATAATAACCAGGATTTCAGGGGCCCAGTTCAAAACATCGTTCCACGCAATACGGACAGAGTCTGCTCCCTGGCGTGAAAGTTCATCCATACCCCCGGCAATTCTCACCATCTCCGGGACCCAGTGTCCACTGCAATAAACCGGATCGATCCATTCCATACAAAACACACGTGGTCGCGAAGAAAGTGTATCTGTTATTTCCGCTATGCTTTCGAGCCGGGCGCGCCCAGTCGCGATCAATGCTTCCGCTTTGTTAACACAGCCCGTTGCTTCTCCTATCTCTATCAAGTTATTTTCAATCTGCTGCAGGGATCTTGGCGTTAACCACAGGATTCGAGGCTTCTTGGCAAGCATGTTTAGGGCTTGAGTGACCTCATTTCCCGAAGGGGCACAAACTTGGCACAGGTCTTGGGTCAGAATCAAATCCGGCTCTAACTCCTGCAACAATTTTTCATCCACCTGATATACGCTTAAACCGTTCTGCAGTCTTTCGGAGACTGCCGTATCGATCTCTGCCTGAGTCATTGTTTCCACCGGAACAGCGCTGCGGACGACAATCGGTTTTCGTTTCACCGACGCAGGGTAATCACATTCATGGGTAATCCCCACCAGCCGGTCCTCCACTCCCAGGGCACACAGCATTTCAGTTGCAGAAGGAAGAAAAGAAACGATTCGTTGCGCAGTCATTCTGTATGGCCTCCACCGTCCTTGTGAATTATTTCTGAAGGAAAAGCCTTTTTGATGTGAAGTTCCTCACTGTGGAGCGAAAGAAAAAACAACCTTATCACAGTCTTTCTCCAGGCCAAGAGTCAAGAACCGCCGGTTTGACTTTTCGGGGAGACAAGTTTATAAATTCACCTGTCTGATGTACGGGAAGCGCGGTGAAAATCCGCCACTGCCCCGCAACTGTAATCGCTGAGAGCCGAGCGTTGTGCCACCATGCGTCGTATTTGGGAAGGCTGCTCCAAAGCTTGTGGACGCGAGAGTCAGGAGACCGATCAGACCCCAATCTTGGGCTATTCCGGTTTCGATGGGAGAACCGGGCAGCTTTCCGTGTTTTTCTTATTGCACACGCGAGCTGGTACTTTCGTCCTGAATCTTTGAACTAGCTGGAATTCATTGTGAAGGAAGGGGCGCTAAATTGATCACCCTTGTAGTCGGGGGCGTGCGCAGCGGCAAAAGTCGCTTCGCGCAAGCGCTCGCTGCGACGGCGAAGCAAGTGGTTTTTCTGGCCACAGCCCAACCGAGCGACAACGAGATGCGCGCCAAGATCGAGCGCCACCGTCAAGAGCGTCCCACGGCTTGGCAGACAGTGGAAGTACCGTTCGATCTCGATAAGGCGATCGCGGAGTACGGTAACCGATGTTCTTTTCTTGTGATCGATTGTCTTACTACGCTTACGGCCAACCTGCTTTTGACCGAGGGGAACAATTGCGAATCGATTTTCGCCCGCGTGGACCGAATATGCAGCGAACTCACGAGGATTCCGGCTTCAGTCGCCCTGGTCTCGAATGAAGTCGGGAGCGGGATCGTGCCGGCATTTCCCTCGGGGCGTCAATTCCGGGACCTTCTGGGGGAAGTCAACCAGAAGATTGCGCGTGTTTCCGACAATGTGGTCCTGATGATTGCCGGGTGTCCGTTCGCAATCAAAGGTGTAGCTGAGGTGCAGCGGTGAAGGGTTTTCTGATCGCTGCTCCGGGGAGCGGGTCCGGAAAAACCACCATCAGCGCCGCATTGATGGCCGCCCTTAAGAACCGCGGCCTGACCGTCCAGCCGTTTAAGTGCGGACCAGACTTCATCGATCCAGGCCACCACGCTCGGATTTGCGGGCGCCCGTCGCATAACCTCGATACATGGATGCTTCCGGCAGAGACGAACCGAAGGATTTTCGCCAGATCATGCAGAGACGCGGACGTTGCATTAGTCGAAGGAATGATGGGCCTGTTTGACGGTCTGCGTGGAGCGGGAGAGGCGGGCAGCAGCGCAGAGATCGCCAAGCTACTCGGCCTTCCGGTCGTGCTGGTGGTGGATGCTTCTGCGGCCGCTCGTAGCATAGCCGCGCTGGTCTATGGATTCCAGCGCTTCGATCCATCCATCCGGATTTCGGCCGTTATTTTGAATCGCGTGGCCAATCAGCGCCATGCGGAGATGCTGATCGAAGCGTTGAAGGAACATGATCGAGAGCTGCTGGTCGGATGGGTACAGCAGCAAGAAGAGATAAAACTAAAGGAACGCTATCTGGGATTGCAGACCGCTGAAGAACGCTCCTGGACAACAGATCAAATTGAGCTGCTGGCGTCCTCCGTGGAGCGGAATGTGCCCCTGGATCGAATACTGGAAAGCTGCGCCGTTGATCTGCCTCAGGATTTTCGAGAGCCTCCCCAGCGGGCTTTCGACGGACCGGCGCGGATCGGGATCGCGCGCGATTGTGCATTCTGCTTTTATTACGAAGCAGGTTTAGAGGAGCTGCGCCGTCATGGGGCGGAATTGGTTGAATTCAGCCCGCTGGCCAGCCCACACCTTCCAGATCATCTGCATGCGCTTTACTTCGGTGGTGGTTATCCTGAGCTCTATGCTGAACTCCTCAGCGATAACACCAGCTTGCTTTCAGAAATACGGGAATTTGCCGCAGCAGGGAAGCTGATTTACGGCGAGTGTGGCGGTCTGATGTTTTTGAGTAAGGAACTGATTACGCGTGATGGAAAAGTCTGGCCGATGACGGGGTTGCTGCCGCTTTCCATCCAAATGACAGATCGTCTTGTGCACTTTGGCTACACCGATGTGCGCTTTACCAAAGACGGCGTGGCTCCTGAAAACATGTGGCTCCGGGGACATAGTTTTCATTGCTCGCAAATCACCCACGAAGAAAAAAATATACAGAAGACAACAGTCGTGCACTACTCTCTCTCAGGAAATGAGCAGCCCGAAGGATTTGCCGTTGGGAACGTTTTTGGCAGCTATATCCATCTGCATTTTGCCGCTGATCCGTCATTCGTCGCGCATTTTATGTCCTTGGCGCGAATGGCTTGCCTGCATGGCGAGGTAAACCCATGAATAGGATCATGAATAGGATACTGAGCAGGGTCTTTGCTGTCCTGTTGCTGGGGAGCGTTGCTTTTGCAAACAGGGTCCTGCGCGATGAGCTTGGACGAGAGGTCACGGTTCCGGACCACCCTCACCGTTTGATCAGTCTGGCCCCGAGCATCACTGACACGGTTTATGCGCTTGGATTCGGCGCCGATATTGCAGGTATCACGGACTACACCAAATATCCTCCTGAAGCAAAGCAAAAGCCGAGCGTGGGTGGCGTGATCAATCCTTCTCTTGAACGGATTGTCTCCCTTGGACCCGACCTCGTGTTAGCGATTGGGGACCTCAATCGCTTCGATCTGGTGAGGTCCTTGGAGCATTTGGGCGTGCCGGTGTTCGTAATTCATCCTCAGGGCGTCGAGGGCATCTATCAGTCCATCGAGAGTATCGGGAGAGCAATCGATGGAGAAGCGCAAGCATCTGCCTTGGTAGCACGTTTACGAATACGAGTGCGCAGTGTGCGGGAGCGAGTAGCCGGGAAAGGGACGCCCACTGTTTTTTTCCTTCTATGGCCCGACCCAGTTATGACCGCCGGTCGAGGCGCTTTTATTACTGAATTGATTGAGATTGCGGGCGCCAAATCGGTCACCGATGATCTGCCGAACGAATGGCCCCGGCTCAGCTTTGAAACCATTCTTTCCCGGCAGCCGGAATACTTGATGCTTCCACGCGAATCACGCATGAATTCGACCGTGTTGCAGCGCCGCTCTGGCTGGCAGAGGCTGAAAGCGGTGCAGAAGCGAAAATTCATTTATACGGACGATCGCATCAACTATCCCAGCCCTATAGCGTTTGATGCACTGGAGGATTTGGCGAAACAACTGCATCCATAAACTGGGCGCCATTGAGTAGTGGCGTTCCAAAACAAAAAATTCGGAACAGAAAATATGGGAAGCGCGGTGAAAATCCGCCACTGCCCCGCAACTGTAAACGCGAAGACCCAACCAAAGAAGCCACTGGAGCCGATGCTTTCGGGAAGGCGGTTGGATTGATGATGCGTAAGTCAGGAGACCGGTCTGCTCCGCCTATTACACCACTTCCGAGGGGGAGGTAAGAAATTGAAAACTTATTTTAAAACACAACGTCTGTTTTGCGGATTTGTTATTTTCCTTTTTGCTGTCAACGCCTATGCCGCCACGATTCATGGCACGGTCATAGATCCTTTAGGCGCGGTAGTCGCGGACGCCCGTGTAGATCTGCTTTCGGGTGACAAGGTAATTGCCAGCACGAATACCGATTCTGAAGGCAACTATGAATTCCAAAATTTACCGGCCGGGCGCTTTCATTTGCATGCTGTTGCAGTTACGTTCAGCCCCACGGATACAGACTCCTTCTATGTAAGCAGCACAGCAACAACCATCCAGCACATCCTGGTGCAGGCCCCGAATATTTCACAGGAAGTTGTCGTCACCGCTACCGGAGTGCCTACTTCTGAAGCGAAGGTTGGAGCTTCGGTTTCAGTCCTTAACCCAGCTGATTATTTGAATCAGCTGGACGTAATTCAACCTTTGCGCTCTGCGCCGGGATTACAGCTTACCCAGACCGGTCAGCGCGGTGGAACAACGTCCCTATTTATTCGGGGTGGCAATTCGGACGCTAACAAAGTCCTTATCGATGGTGTTCCGGCAAACGATATTGGCGGCAATTTTGAATTTGGCGACCTCTCAGCCACCTCGTTTGACCGCATCGAGATCTTTCGTGGTCCCAATAGCATTCTCTATGGATCGGATGCCCTGGCTGGGGTCGTCAGTCTAACCACGCGTCATGGAGTGACCTCGCTTCCTGAGCTTACTTACTCTGCGGATGGAGGAAACTTCGGTACGTACCGGCAGGAAGGCACATTGGGTGGAGCCTGGCATCAACTGGACTACTTTTCCAGCTTCGCCCGTTTTGATACCTCGAACAGCCTGCCCAACAGCGCCTTCCATAATGGAACCTACACAGGAAACTTTGGATGGTCCCCTTCCGCCGTACATAGCGTTCGCCTTACCGTCCGGCGGCTGGGCACAGCTTTGGGTCTGCCCAATGCCATTGATTTCTTCGGGATTGCTGACAACGCGCAGCAAAGAGATCACGATACTTTTATCAGCGCCACCTATCAAAACCAGGCTACAGCCAAGTGGCACAACCTGGTCCGCTACGGGGCGTCCCGGCTGGACAGCAAATTCAACAAGCCCTCGCCAGTAGGTCTCTTTGATGGCTTTGAATTTCTTGGCGCTCCCGTCACCATCAGGGGAGCGAATGGGTTTAGGACCACCGGTCAGGCCTTCTTCAGCTCCGCCGATTGCTGTCCGGAAAGCAGCGTATCCACTGCAAACCGCGACTCTGTATATGCACAAACCGATTATAGTTTCACTCCACACCTGATCTCGTTAGTGGCTTATCGCTATGAGGCCGAGCGAGGGGATTCTGCTTCACGCTCTCCTGGCTTCAGCTCCCATAACTCTGTGGACCGGCGGAATATGAGTTTCATCCTGGAGACGCATGGCGATTTGCAAAACAAACTTTTCTATTCGGTCGGAGGCTCCATTGAAAAAAACCAGGTTTTCGGATTCGAGCCGGCCCCCCGAGTCAGCTTCGCTTATTATCCCGTCCGTCCGAGTTCAGGGCTCCTCCGTGGAACAAAACTCAAGTTTGATTTTGGCACGGGGATCAAGGAGCCAAGCATCTTTGAAGAAACCAGTTCGCTCTTTGACTTACTGCGAAAACAGCCGGGTGGCGACCAGCTTGTTCAAAAATTTGGGATCAAGCCAATTGGCGCCGTGCGCTCACGCAGCTACGACTTCGGCGTGGAGCAATCGCTAACGGACCATGTTCAGATCAACGTAACGCTTTTTCATAATCATTTCTCAAATGTGGTTGAGTTCATTGACAGTCCTGCGCTGCCCTTTCTTGGGGTGTCGCCCAATGTCGTCGCCCTGAGCGGCTTCGGGGCGACGGTGAATTCTTCGGATTTTCGTACTCAGGGGGTGGAAAGCGAAATTGACTTCAAAATCTCCCAATCACTGAGCGCGCGCGCTGGCTATACATATCTTGATGGTAAGGTGGAGCGGTCCTTCGCCAATGCCGCACTGTGTTCCACCGGCCTTGATCCTTGTTTCAATCCCGATTTCCCCGGCGTGCCTATTGGCGCCTTCTCCGCACTGCCCGGCGCTCGGCCTTTCCGGCGTGCTCCTCATTCCGGGTTCTTGTCGGTGGTCTATAGCCGGTCTCGCTGGTCTGCTCTGTTCCAGGGCACATTTGTCGGCCGCCGGGACGACTCTACTTTTCTTCTCTTCTCAGACGCAAATTTCGGCAACAGCCTTTTGCTGCCGAACCGCAATTTGGACAGCGCATACCAGAAGCTCGATCTTTCCGGAGACTTCCGGCTTACCAACTATCTGACCTTGTACACTTCCATGGAAAACCTGTTGAGCCAGCGATATGACGCTGCTTTTGGATTTCCAGCACTGCCTTTCACGGTCCGATCGGGAATCAAGATCACTCTGGGTGGTGAGTCATGGCGACACAAGTGACCGCCGCCGACAAAGGCGGTTTCGGCAGGACGGCTGTCCAGGCAACTCCAGCGCCGCGAACGAGTTCCGGCTTTTACCTTGCGGTCTCAGCAGCTTTGCTCCTGCTGTTGGGCAGCGTAATCGTGGGTACATCCCTTGGAGCATCCCCTGTTCCGCTGCGCGTCATTATGGCTTCGCTTGCCGGCAAGCGCAACGCACTTTCTCCTGCAGAGCAGACGATTCTGCTGCAAGTGCGGTTGCCGCGTGTGTTTACCGCAGGAGTAATTGGCGCAGCTCTATCGTTAGCAGGAGTGCTCTTTCAAGGGCTTTTTCGCAACCCTATGGCGGAACCTTACGTCCTCGGAACTTCAGGAGGGGCCGCGATCGGTGCTGCTTTCGGCATTTTTCTTTTTCCTCAAAGCTCGATCCTGGGTTTTAGCACGACGGCGAGCTTTGCTTTTGTTGGCTCGATTGTCATCATCTTCTTCGTCTATGCATTGGCCCGAGTGGGAGGGAGGACCCCTATTGTTCCATTGTTGCTCTCCGGATTGGCAGTGAGTATGGTCCTGAATGAAGTGAGCTCCCTGCTGATTTACTTGCGCGAGGAACTTTCCTGGAATGCGCGCAATCTCGCTTTATGGCTGCAGGGTTCGATCGCAGTGGCTGAATGGCCGCAGCTTATCTATGCAAGCGGGATGCTTCTGATGGGCGTGGTCCTGTGTATTCCTTTGCGCTCTGTTCTCAATGCCTTTGCTTTGGGCGAAGAGTATGCCCAACTGGTGGGAATAAAAGTTGAGCTTGCGCGGACAGCAGTGATCATAATCGCCTCACTCCTTACAGCTGCGGCTGTATTGCTGGGAGGGATTATTCCCTTTGTTGGTCTGGTTGTGCCACATATTGTGCGTTTGATTGCGGGGCCGGAGCACGGCCGGCTGCTGGTGTTTTCGGCGATTGGCGGAGCATGTTATCTCGTCCTTGCCGACGCATTTTCGCGCACGATTATTGCTCCTTCGGAATTACCGGTGGGAATCGTCACCGCATTTCTCGGCGGCCCGGTGCTGCTCTATCTTCTGCGCCGCAGCAAGAGAGAGTACGTCCTATGAATAAGCTGCTCTCCGCCCATCAGCTGTCATTTTCGTATAATAGTGCGCCTGTACTGGAACGGATCGATTTCACTGTCTCCATCCAGGACACCGTGGCGCTGGTCGGGGCCAATGGTGCGGGCAAAACTACATTGCTCAAGCTATGCGCTGGAATATTATCTCCTCAACATGGAGAAGTGCTGCTTCAGGACAAACCTCTACATCGATATAAGGGCCGTGAATTGGCCCGCCGCATCGCCCTGGTTCCGCAAGAACTCCACATTTCATTCGATTTCACTGTGCGGCAACTGGTGGAGCAGGGGCGGACCCCCTACTTGTCGTTTTTCGGAGGGCTTGGCCGCCGGGACCATCGCTCGGTGCAGCAGGCGATGGAAGCAGCTAATGTGGCTTACCTGGCGGACCGCAACTTTAACCAGCTGAGTGGAGGCGAGCGTCAGCGGGTTAAAATTGCTCTTGCGCTTGCCCAGGAACCGCAACTCCTGTTGCTGGATGAGCCGGCGCAACACCTGGATATTGGCCGTCAGGCAGAAATCTTTTCGGTGCTCCGCGGGCTCAATGAATCGGGCATCACCATCATTGCTGCTGTCCACGATTTGCAAAGCGCGCGGAAGCATTTTTCCTCCGCAATCTTGTTGCTGCCGGGGTCGGCGGCTGTTTGCGGAGATCCTGAGGTGATTTTCACACCCGAAGCGATTCAACGCGGTTTCGGTCTGGCTGGTCCGGCATACGAATTGCCGCATCGCTTCCAGGCGTGAAATGGACGGACCGCTCTTTCATGGGCCGGTCCTTTTTGGAGATTCAAAGTTACGGCAGCGAGAAATTTATTTGCGAGGTGATTATGAGCATAGCAACTAAACATGGGGACGGCGGTCAGACTGGCCTGGCTGGAGGTGTCCGGGTTTCAAAAAGCGCGCTGCGCGTTGAGGCCTATGGAACGGTCGATGAATTAAATTCCGTGCTCGGTTTCGCCCGTTCGATTTGCCAGGATGCGGAAATCACGGAATTATCGAAATCGATTCAAAAGGAGCTTTTCCAGTTAGGATCGGCGCTGGCCACACCGCCGCAATCGAGAAAAAAGGCGTCGCCGATCACTCAAGAGATGGTAGAGGCCCTGACCGATCACGTCCATAGAATCGAAGCGATGGAGGGGATCCTCTCGGATTGGTCTATACCCGGCGAACACTCTGCGGCGGCCGCGTAT
Organism: uncultured Terriglobales bacterium; assembly: GCA_964581225.1. Classification (GTDB taxonomy): domain Bacteria; phylum Acidobacteriota; class Terriglobia; order Terriglobales; family Acidobacteriaceae; genus CAYTQA01. Next base: position 14,246 of record CAZONJ010000061.1, read on the forward strand.
GATGTTGCTCGCACTGTATGCCGCCGCGCCGAACGCAATGTGGTGAGGCTCGTAGAATCGGGAGAAGAAGCCAATCCTGTTGTTATTCCCTATTTGAACCGGCTTTCTGATTTGTTATGGCTGTTGGGCAGGCTGCTGGAGTTGCGGGCCGGCGTGAATGCCGCATTACGCGACGACGATCACAAGGGCCCACGCTGGTCGCGGGCGTGGTGACTTCCTAAGGCTAATCTATGGCTGCGCGTGCGCTCATGATATTGGGAACGGCGTCTTATGCCGGCAAGTCGACCATTACTGCGGCTTTCTGCCGCATATTTGCGCGTCTCGGCTATCGTGTTGCCCCTTTTAAAGCCCAGAACATGTCACTGAATTCGGCGGCGACAGTCGATGGCTATGAGATTGGGCGCGCCCAGGCGCTGCAGGCCGAAGCTGCCGGGATTTTCGCTACGCGGGAGATGAACCCTATCCTCCTCAAGCCGGAATCGGACGCCTCCTGCCAAATTGTGGTCCTCGGACGGGTCTGGGCACGTTTGACGGCCCGCGATTATCACCAGCACCGGGTTGAAGAATTATTTCCCACTGTGCTTGAGAGTTATCAAAAACTGGCTGCCGATCATGACATTGTGGTGCTGGAGGGCGCAGGCTCTCCCGCGGAAATCAATCTGAAGGCCCACGATATCGTCAACATGCGCATGGCGGCTGCGGCGGATGCTGCATGCCTGCTGGTCGGAGACATCGACCGGGGCGGAGTCTTCGCCTCGTTATTGGGGACGCTCGAACTGCTTACCGCAGAAGAACGCAGCCGCATTCGCGGCATTCTGATCAATAAATTTCGCGGAGAGCGCAGCCTGCTTATGCCCGGCATCCAGGAAATCGAAGCCAGGACCAACAAACCCTGCCTCGGCGTGGTGCCTTATATTCCTGATTTAAACCTCGATGAAGAAGATGGTCTCAGCCTGGAGTCTCAAAAGGTAAATCGTCGGGCGAGTCTTCGGTGGGAACAATCTAATGATGCGGGACGCTGTTTGCGTATTGCTGTAACCGCTCTTCCTTACATTTCTAACTTCACCGACTTCGACGCTCTTGCCGCCGAGCCAAGCGTCTCGTTGCGTTTTGTAAAAGCTCCTGAAGAGATCGAGCACGCGGACGTCATCATTATTCCCGGAACAAAACAGACCATTCCCGACTTTCAATGGCTGAAGAGCTGCGGCTTGGCCAGCGCAATCGTAAATTGCCGAAGCGGCGTTCTGGCATTTGGGATCTGTGGCGGCATGCAGATGATGGGCCTGAGCATTTCCGATCCTTACGGCATGGAAGGCGGAGGCCAGGTAACAGGCCTTGGGCTTCTTCCTATTCACACGGTTTTGACTCGGACAAAAGTCACCGCCCAGGTGCAAGCCGAGCTTGTTTCGAAAACGCTATTCGGTATTCCCAGCCGCGCGCGCCAGACGACCGGATATGAAATTCACCTCGGCCACACCAGATATGAAGCTGCGGCAACGCCTTTTTTCCATATTCGCCGCCAGCATGAGTTGGAGATAGCACAGGACGGAGCCGAGAGCGCCTCGGGCCGTTGCGTGGGTACCTACCTGCATGGGCTCTTCGATCAGGACCAATTTCGTCACAGTTTTCTGGCCAACGCCCGCATGGCGCTCGGGCTGGATCCGGCCCCGCAGTTTGTTTTTCGCGCAAAGCAGCGGCAAGCCGAACTGGACCGTTTGGCCGACGTCGTGGAAGAGGCGGTAGACCTCAATGCAGTCTGCAGCTGGCTAAAACTTTCAGGACGGCATCCCCGGCAAAAGGTCACAACCGCCCAATGATCGAGCCAATGGTACTGATGGGTTCCTTTGCCTGAAACTGATCGCCGCGCTGAAGGAAATACTGTCGTCATGAATGAACTCGACAAGATTATCGAAGCAATTACTAGACTCGAACAAAGCTGGATCGAGAAGGCCTGGGAGCGGCAAAACCGCCTGACCAAGCCGCCTTGCAGCCTGGGCAAACTGGAAGAAATTGCCTGCCGAATGGCTGCTATCCAGCAGACGCTCTCGCCAAATGTGGACCATAAAAGGGTCGTTATCTTTGCCGCCGACCACGGCATTACAGAAGAAGGCGTAAGCCCCTATCCAGCCGAAGTTACCGCCCAGATGGTGGCAAACTTTCTTCAAGGCGGGGCTGCGATCAACGCTCTGGCGAAAAACGCCGGAGCGGAATTGGTCATCGTCGATATTGGAGTGAAGTCGCCCATACCCGCAGTAGACCTGGCCGGCAAGCACATTCGATTTATCCGGAAACCGGTTCGCCAAGGGACCAGGAATTTCCTTCGAGGACCCGCCCTGACGCCGGAAGAAACTTTGGCCGCCATCAATCTGGGCCATGAAATTGCCCGTGAAGCAAAGAGCGCCGGAGTAAAACTGATTGCAATAGGTGAGATGGGCATTGGAAACTCCACCGCAGCCGCGGCGATTACAGCGGCGCTTACCGGGCGGCCCGCCGCCGCAGTGACCGGTCGAGGCACCGGGGCTGACGACAAAATCCTGGCCAGGAAGCAGTATGTGGTGGAGCAAGCTCTGCAATTGCATCGGCCCGGTCCCCAGGACGCTTTGATGATTCTTCAGACGGTTGGGGGCCTGGAGCTGGCGGGCCTGATGGGTATTTGCCTGGGAGCGGCAGCGGCCCGAATTGCCATTGTGTACGACGGTTACATTGCAACTGCAGGGGCTGCGCTGGCCGTCAGACTTTGCCCTGCTGCTGCAGAGTATATGTTCGCGGCCCACCTCTCGACCGAACCAGGACATTCGGCGCTGCTTCGCCTCATCGATCAGGAGCCCCTGCTCAACTTGAACATGAGATTAGGCGAAGGCACCGGGGCAGCTTTGGCAATGAACATTATCGATGCTGCGGTGCGCGTATTTGTGGAGATGAACACCTTCGAATCCGCTGGAGTCAGCGACAAGCAGGCGCTGGTGAATGAGGCGGTCCGTTGATCCGGCTGGTTGCCGCAGTCATGTTCTTGACCCGCATCCCGATACCGGGGAAGTGGAATATCGGGACTGCCGAGGTGGGCCGCTCCACAGTATTCTTTCCCCTGGTCGGGGCGGGCATCGGGGCGCTCCAATGGCTGCTTTTGCGGATACTGATAAGTATTTCCGGGCAGATTGGCCATCGCTCCGTCCCTCCCTTTGCGCTTCCAGCGCCTGTGCTTGCGGTGCTTGTGATTGCTTTCGGCGTATGGATTACAGGCGCTCTCCATTTAGATGGAGTGGCCGATATGGCAGACGGCTTTGGAGGTGGCCGCACGCGTGAAGATGTTCTGCGCATCATGCGTGATCATGCGATCGGTTCTTATGGCGCAGTAGCGCTCATTTTGATTTTGGCGTTGAAATTCGCAAGCCTCTACGTTCTGATTGAGCGTGGCACAGGGCTAGCATATTTGATTATCGCTCCCGTTCTGGCGCGCTGGTCGATCGTGGTCCTCGGCTTAGTGCTGCCGTACGCCCGCGCCATGGAGGGGGGACTGGGAGCAGCTGCGACACTTGTGGACCGCCGTGAAGCGCTGTTCAGCACCGCTATCGCGTTTGCGATCACAGTTTGGGTGGGAGGCTGGCGCGGCGTCGTATGCCTGCTGGTGTGCCTGGCCGCCTCCGGCTGGAATGCCCGGGTGTGCATGCGGCGGATCCAGGGCATTACCGGGGATACACTGGGCGCGAATACCGAGGTATGCGAGGCATTGGTTCTGGCCGTTGGCTGTATTCTTCCTTCGTAATATGACTACTTCGGTAGACCTTAGCTCTATTCCTTCCGGCTGTATGTTGCGGCTGGTCCTGCTTCGGCACGGCGAGCCGGAGAAGAACGCCATAGGACGCTGCTACGGGAAACTCGATATCGGCCTGTCACGGAGAGGACGTGACCAGGTCCGCCTGAAGCTGAAGCTTCTAAAGGCACTCAAAGCGGATGCTCTTTATATCAGTCCGCGCAAACGGTCACTGGAGAGTGCCTTGATTGCGAGTAAGAAGTTGCGTCTGCAACCCAGAGTGGTCCCCGAGCTGTGTGAGATTAACTTTGGTGAATTTGAAGGACAAACGTACGAAGAAATTGAACGGCTCTTTCCTGCAGAATACAAATCCTGGATGGAGCACCCTACCGAGATCACCTTTCCTGGAGGCGAAAGCTTCTCTGCTATGAAGCAGCGCGTGCTTGCGTTTACTTCTGCTCTGCCTGACCTCCATCGCCGTCGGGCCGTGGTCATGATCTCGCATGGGGGCGTAAACCGGATCATACTAGCGGATGCTCTGGGATTACCGGATCCCATGATATTCAGAATCGACCAGGCCTATGCAGGCTTGAGCATCATTGATTATTACGCTCAGCATCCAGTTGTGAAATTGCTAAATGCATAAAGGCTGGAACACTTAACGCTCCAGAATCTCGGGTTTTCGATAATGCTCCCAGCCGTGGCGGGCCAATTCAGGGTCGAGGTGCTCCTCCTCAGGGTAGCCTATGCACAGATATGCAATGAGCTTCCATGCACTCGGAACGTCGAGAATTCTGCTGATCTCGGCAGGTTCTAAAATCGATACCCAACCCATTCCCACTCCCTGAGCGCGGGCTGCGAGCCATAGCGTGTGGCATGCGATCACCGTAGAATACTCAAGCATCTCGGGCATCGTTCTCTGTCCCAGGCCATGCCCGAAATTCGTATTCATGTCACAAAATACAGCGAGATGCTCCGGCGCTTCGTCTAATCCGGCCAGCTTGAGCTTGCTGTAGAGTTCGGCCCTTTCGCCTTGATAAGAATCCAACGCCGCTTTGTTGCATGTTAGAAAATTATCACGAATCGCGGAACGCCTTTGCGCAGTTTGGACGCGCACGAATCTCCATGGCTGGCTATATCCCACCGACGGCGAGAAAGAGGCGAGGTTGAGGATAGCTTCCAAAACCTGCGCTGGAACAGGATCGCGGCGAAAACGGCGGACATCCCGCCTCCATTGCAGCAGCTGCGTAAACTCGCTTATGAACAGCTCGTTAAATGTGAGTAGTGCATTGGCCATAGACCGTCGGATGTGAGCCGCAAACCCTCTCAATTATTTCTGAATTTTACATGGATTTAGCGTTGGCATCGATTGCAAATAATGGAGAGCACACCCACGGCACTTC
>CAZONJ010000062.1:0-7985 GCA_964581225.1 uncultured Terriglobales bacterium
CTGACTTAAAAACCCTTCCAATGCGGAAGGGTTTTGTTTTAGGCTGCCTTGTCCGATTCCTTGTCAGCGGACACTCGGATTAAAGAATGAATTCACTTCTCTGCTTGTCTGATTGACCAACCCGATATATGCTGCCTAAAAGCGCATGGCCAATCTGTTTGAACTCCCCAGATATATAGCAGTTGAGGGTCCGATCCGCGTAGGCAAAAGCACCCTGGCAAAGATCATCTCCGAGCGACTCCGGGCGCAACGCATTGCCGAGCCGGAAAGCAATCCATTTTTAAAACCGTTTTATGATGGCGAGAGCGGCGCCGGCTTTCAGACCCAGTTTGCTTTCCTGGTCCAGAGGTTTGAACAACTTCGCTCCATCGACCCTGGCTCCGCCCGGACGGTGGTTGCCGATTACATCTTTGAGAAAGACAAGCTCTTTGCCTGCATCAATTTAACCGACCAGGAGCTTGAAGTTTACAACCGCTATTACAATTATTTTCGGGAGCAGCTTTCCACCCCTGACCTGGTGATCTACCTGCAAGCCTCGCCTGAGGTGCTCAAGCGGCGGCTGCGAAAGAAAAATGCCCCAGGAGAGCTGGCGGTGAGCGACGACTACATCGAAGAGGTGGTCAAAGCCTACGAGCACTTCTTCTTTCATTACACCTCCTCCGACCTTCTGGTGGTAAATACCAACGATCTGGATTTTGTAGACCGGCACCAGGACCTGCAGGAGCTTATGCGGCGTCTTACCGAGCCCATTAAAGGCACACAATACTTTCTGCCCCTGGGATCGTCGGAAGCGGCCAGCGCGTAATCCAACAAGCTATAAGATTATTATTTTCAGCAGCTTGCAGCCATTGACCTTCGTGTGCTTTCTTTTCCAGGCGCGGAGGACTAAAATTCCTCTGGCTGCATCTAACCAGCAGTTACAGGCGCTATCCGCAAAGTCAGGCGGAGGTGCACTGGAGGACAAATGAGCGCCACCCCGCTTCCTCGCTCCGGTAAGGTCACCATCACCGGCATTCTCGAAAAAAAACAGCAGCATCAACCCATCACCTGCCTTACTGCGTATGATTATCCAACCTCACGGCTGGTAGACGAGGCTGGCATCGACATGGTCCTGGTGGGCGATTCGCTGGCCATGGTTGTGCTTGGCTATGAGAATACGCTGTCGGTCACGATGGAGGAGATGCTGCACCACACCCGCGCCGTCCGCCGGGCGGTGAAGAAGGCGTTAGTGATCGCGGACATGCCCTATGCCTCCTACCACATAGACGAAAAAGAGGCTGTGGCCAATGCCCTGCGTTTTATCAAAGAGGCCGGTGCGGAAGCGGTAAAGGTTGAAGGCGGGGAAAAGCGGGTGGAGCTGATCAAGCGGCTGCTGGATGCCGAAATTCCGGTGATGGGGCACATCGGCCTTACCCCGCAATCCATCAATCGCATGGGAGGCTTCAAGGTCCAGGGCAAGACCCTGGCCGCGATCGAGTCTCTGATGCGCGATGCGGTAGCGCTCGACCGGGCCGGCGTCTTCTCGCTGGTGCTGGAAGGTATTCCCCGCGAAGTTGCCGCCATGATTACCGAAGAGGTCGAAGCTCCGACCATCGGCATTGGCGCCGGGCCGGAATGCGATGGCCAGGTGCTGGTGATTCACGACCTGCTCAATCTCAGCTTTCATCCAGCGGCAAAATTCATCCGCCAGTACGCCGATGCTGCGGCCCTGATCGGTCAAGCGCTGCAAAATTTCCGGGCAGACGTGGAGGCGCGGCTCTTTCCTTCTGACGGGGAATCCTACCATTTACCCAAAGAGACCCAGGCCGCCCTGGAGACGATCCGCGCGCGCAAACGCGCCATGATCCGGTAAACCCCGAGCAAATGCGCATTGTCACAACAGTGGCGGAGACGCGCGCAGCCGCGCGTCAGCTGAAAGCGTCGGGCAAGAAGCTGGGGCTGGTCCCCACGATGGGGGCGCTGCATGAAGGGCACCTTTCGCTGGTCCGTCTGGCAAAACAGCAGTGCGATGCGGTGGCCGTCTCTATTTTTGTGAACCCCACCCAGTTCGGCGTGAATGAGGATTTCAGCAAATATCCGCGCACCTTCGAGCGCGACCGGCAGATGCTGGAAGGGGAAAAAGTTGACCTGCTCTTCGCGCCCGCCGTCGAAGAGATGTATCCCGCCGGCCCGGCCACCTTTGTGACCGTGGAAGGGATGAGCGAGCGTCTCGATGGCCGCTCCCGTCCCGGTCATTTTCGCGGAGTGACCACCGTCGTCTGCAAACTCTTTTCTATTGTCGAGCCGGACACAGCTTTCTTTGGCCAGAAAGATGCCGCGCAGGTCGCGATCATAAAACGCATGGTGCGCGACATGAATATGGCGGTCGAGATCGCTGTGGGCCCGATTGTGCGCGAGGCTGACGGATTGGCGATGAGCTCGCGGAATGCCTATCTCGATGCCCGGCAGCGGAGGCAGGCGACTGTGCTCTCGCGCGCGCTGAAAAAAGTGGAAGCGCTTGTCGCCCAGGGACAGACAAACAGCGCAATGCTGATCGAAGGCGCGCGACAGGTATTCTCCGAAGAGCCGGAGGTGCGCATTGATTATGTTGAGGTGGTAAACCCCGAGACGCTGGAGCCGGTCAAAGACGTGGGCCATGTGGGCGATGCAAGCCGCGGCTCTTTAGTGGCGGTGGCCGCCTATGTTGGGTCCACACGCTTGATCGACAACCTGCTTATCACTCCCGGGAGATAATTGCTCGATCTTTCTGCCCGAGACAAACGGGTTCCCCACCACCACGTAACGTAGAGGAAGGTCGGCAGCCTTGGTGATCCCAATGCGGGGCAGCGCGCGAACCGCGGCGGGCTCGAAGCCGTCGTCCATCACCACCAGATCCGACGTTGCGCTGTAAACCGGCTTGTTATTGTCGCGCTCACGGGTGATGGAGAGCGATTGGCAAAGCCGTCCGGGGCCGCTGGCAAGTGCGCGGCGTTGCGCCACGCTGGCCAATCTTTTCAGATCGATCCCCCGCGCCCTGGCCATAGCAGCCTCCCCGGCGATTGGTTCCAGGGCGCGTAAGAGTACGCATCCCGCATCCCCTTCCGGCATACAAGAGATGTTCATACAGAAGTTCGCGCCATAGATGAAGTAGACATAAGCATGGCCGGGAGGGCCGAACAGGACCGCGTTGCGGGCGGTTTGTCCGGCAAAGGCATGCGCCGCCGGGTCCTCTTTGCCGAGATAAGCTTCCACTTCAACGATGCGTCCGGCAGCGATCCAGTCGCCGGGAGAGGGAGCCTCGGCGGACTGCAGAATGGCGCGCTTTGGCGCTCTTCTGCGGACAAGGAGCTTGCCTAAGAGCCGCTGCGAAACTTCGCAGGGACCATCCAAGAAGAACTCCTGCTCAACCAGTTGCGGGTGCTGCGAAATTGCCGTTGAGCTGGAGGGCTTTGGCCGCTGGGAAGGCATATTTATAGTCCATGCAATACGCGCAATGGGCCGACAAGTTGCTGCCTCTTACGCCAGTGCTTGCGCTCAAAACAAAAGCGGCCCCGAAGAGCCGCTTTATGCAGTAAGTAAGGTTATGCCGGGGACGGCTGGCCGGGAGCAAGTCCGGGGGTGCGTCCAGGCTCCGGTTTCAACACGTGCTGTATGCCGCCATCGTGGCCGGAGGGCAGTTTGACGGGAGGCAGGTCTTTGCCTTCGATAATCAGCTTGATCTCGTTGGCATCGAGCACTTCCCGTTCAAGCAGGGCAGCAGCCATACGGTGCATCACGTCCTTATGGTTGCCGAGAATGGCGACCGCAGACTGGTAGCCCTCGTCCACGAGACGGCGAACTTCCTGGTCAATCTTATGCGCCGTGTCCTCGCTGAAGTCACGGTGCTGATTGATCTCCCGGCCCAGAAATATCTGCTCTTCTTTCTTTCCGAAGGTGATAGGGCCAAGGGTGCTCATGCCGAATTCGCAAACCATACGGCGGGCGAGCTCCGAGGCCTGCTCAATGTCATTGCCTGCGCCGGTGGTCATTTGCTCCAGGAAGATCTCCTCGGCGACGCGGCCGCCCATCATGATGGCCAACCGGGTCTCAAGATAATCCTTGGTATAGGTGTGCTTATCGTCTATGGGAAGCTGCATGGTAACGCCCAGCGCCATACCGCGAGGAATGATCGTGACTTTATGCAGAGGATCGGCATGCTGACGCATTGCAGCCACCAGAGCGTGCCCGGCCTCGTGATAGGCGGTGACCTTCTTTTCCTGGTCGGAGAGCAGCATGGACTTGCGCTCCGCGCCCATCAGCACCTTGTCTTTAGCCAGTTCAAAGTCGTACATCAGCACCGCCTTGCGGTTCTGGCGGGCTGCAACCAGGGCAGCCTCATTGACCATATTGGCCAGATCGGCGCCGGAGAATCCCGGTGTGCCGCGGGCCAGGATGGAAAGATCGACATCGTCGCTCAACGGGATCTTGCGGGTGTGCACGCGCAGAATCTCTTCGCGTCCCCTGACATCGGGACGGGCGACCACGACGCGGCGGTCAAAACGTCCGGGGCGCAGCAGCGCAGGATCGAGAACGTCAGGGCGGTTGGTCGCTGCGATAAGGATGACGCCTTCATTGGATTCGAAGCCGTCCATCTCCACCAGCAACTGGTTCAACGTCTGTTCGCGCTCATCATGTCCGCCGCCCAAACCAGCGCCGCGATGACGGCCCACCGCATCGATTTCATCGATGAAGATGATGCAGGGGGCATTCTTCTTGCCCTGTTCGAACAGATCGCGGACCCGGCTTGCGCCTACGCCCACGAACATCTCGACGAAATCCGAGCCGGAGATGGAGAAGAAGGGGACATTGGCCTCACCAGCTACAGCGCGGGCCAGGAGGGTTTTGCCGGTCCCTGGAGGGCCAACCAGCAGTACGCCTTTCGGGATGCGTCCCCCAAGCTTCTGGAACTTCTGCGCTTCGCGCAAAAATTCAATGATCTCCCGCAGCTCTTCTTTGGCCTCGTCTACGCCAGCCACATCCTTGAATGTGACTTTCTTCTGCTGCATTGAAAGCAGCCGGGCACGGCTCTTGCCAAAGGACAGGGCTTTATTCCCGCCTGTCTGCATCTGGCGGATCATCACAAACCACAGCGCGCCAAAGAGAATCAGCGGGGAGAGGTTGAGCAGATACATCGGCCAGCTATTGCCGGAATTATCGCGCACATTGATGTTTACGCCTTTGTCGCGCAGGGACTTGATCATGTCCGGATAGTTGGCGGGGGCGGTGGAATGGAAGCCCTGGCCATTATGGAATTTGCCGCGGACGTCCACGCCGGAGATGGTCACATCCCCCACATCCCCTTTGTCGACCGAGGACATGAATTGCGAAAACGAAACTTCCTGCTCTTTGTTGCCGGCGCCGCCACTTTGCACGACCTTCCAGAGCAAAACGCCGGAAAGAAGAATTAAAAGCCAGAAAGCTACAGTTTTTACGGTGGAATTCACTCAATACTCCTAAAACCGGTCCCCTACGGACCGGAGAACCCTTCGTGAGCTTCTGCCTGTTCAGCTTATCTCACTTTACTTGCAAGGGCTGAGCAGACGCTTTGGAAGCAGAGAACGAAAAACGAAAGAGATCTATCCGTCCTGAGAAGATTAGATGCTCAGGAGCAGACTTCGATCTGTTATCTCTTTGAAATTGTAGCGCGTTTTCCCCGCCTGCGTCCGCACAGAAGTAATCATATTTCCAGCCACTTGCGGGGCGGACTGCGGCCTTGGGTGCAGTCTGGGGCCGGAGGGCCCTTTTTAGATCGAGGGTTTGCCCTGCGAAAAGATATTGGGAACAGCGGTGGGAGAGCTAACCGTAGCGATATAGGGCAGGTTCCGCCAAAGGTCGGGGAGGCCCATCCCATAGCCGATTACGTAGTTTTCGTTGAGCAGGAAGCCAAAATAATCGGGCTCCAGGGGGATGCGGCGCCCGGCCTGCTTATTGATCAATGCAGCCAGGCGCACCGAAGCCGCTCCCCGGCTCTGCATCGTTCGGATTAAAAACTCGCTGGTCTGGCCGGATTGCACCAGCGCTTCCACCAGCAATACATGCTCACCGGCCACCGGCAGATCGGGGCCAAAAAAAATCTCTGTAGTCGTAGTCCCCGGGACCTCCCTTGTTTCAGGGCGCACAAAGCGGCATACCACCGGGATTTGCAGATATCGCGCCAGATCGGCGGCAAAGATGAATCCATTTTCGAGAATGCAGACCAGGGTCAGTTTTTTACCGGCATAGTCATGGGATATCTTACGCGCGAGATCCTGCACCCGTTTCTGGATCTGCTCTCCGCTTACCATGATCTTGGCGTTTTCCACAAGACACCTCCGGCAGGTTGCTTCATGGTCTAGTCGACCTCATTGCAAGCGGCTCCGCAAGTACATCTGCAACTTCCTTAATTACCAGAAGGCTGCTGCCCTCCTCACTGGTAACTGTGACAGGTGGCGAGTGCAGCCCGCGCACCCACAAGATTTTGTCTCCCGCAACGAGTACAGGCCAGATCTTTCTTTCCGCTGCGGAGAGATGGAGAGGCTGTAAAAGCTCCTTGACCTTTTTCTCCGCTCCCGTATACGCGGGCCAGAAGCGGTCGCCCGCCCTCCAGGGACGCAGGATGAGTTTCGGCTGTTTCAAATCCAGATGGATTGAGCGCGGCTGATTCTGCTGGCTGCTCCCGGCATCTTCGACTTCGAGAAGAATACTCGTTCCCAGCTCCGGCACCGGGAAGCATCCGGGAAAAGAGAGCTCGTAGCTATATTGCTGGGGCGCTTCTTCGGAGGAGCGCTCGAAGCGAAGCTCGCGGAAGCCGCGTTTCACAACATATCCGCCTGGCAGCTCCACTTCTTTATTGGTTTTGGACGATCCCGGCGCGCCTTGCAGAAGACGCTCGATCGCGAGCACATGCTCAAAGTTCATCGGAGCGGCTAGCGATTCCGCCACCGCTCGCAACAGACGGCGCTGGACCGCCTGAGGATACGCAGTCAGCGCTTCCAAACTGATTGCCGTGCTTGCGCTCGCATTGGCCGCCACCGAACGACCGCCGCCACGCACCGGCTTTCCGGGCAGAAGGAGCAAGGGCAACAGGCGCGCAATTTCATTTTTCCAATACTCTTCTTCGGCGCGGGCGATCTCCGCCAGATGAGCAAGCGATTGCACGATAGCGGGATTAAACTCCTGCGCGATCAACGGCAGCAGCCGCGATCGGGCGCGATTTCGGGTAAAGCGGAGGTCTGCGTTGCTGGAATCGTTACGCCAGCTTTGGCCCAAATCCTGCAGATACTCTTCAACTTGTTTGCGCCGGACCGCGAGCAGAGGCCGGACCAGAAGAGAAGAGGCCCCCGCTAACGGCTGCATAGGATAGATTCCGGCAATGCCCCGGGAACCGGCGCCACGAATGAATTTCATCAATACCGTCTCCGCCTGGTCATCGGCGGTGTGCGCGGTCGCAATGCGTTGCAGGTTGTGTTTCTGGGCCAGCTGGCAAAAGAAGGCATGGCGCAACTCGCGGGCAGCCTCTTCCACCGTCATCCGCTGGGCACGAGCCTGAGAGATCGCGTCACCTTTGCCGAGGTAAGCCTCAATCTGGTGCTCTTGCGCAAGGGAGCAGACAAATTCCTGGTCAGCATCCGCTTCGGCGCCCCTGATTCCATGATGAAAATGGGCGACGGCCAGCACAATGCCGAGTTCGGCGCGCAGCTCCAGCATAATCCGCAGCAGCGCTACCGAATCCGCGCCTCCGGAGACCGCGACGGCCATGCGGTCGCCGGGGCGGACCAACCCCTGCTCCCGGATGTATCTGAGCACCTCGGCTTGCATGCTTCGATGGTACATCGTATATGGGACGATAAGCGGTTGAACCCGTCTATACCCTCCAGCTCCGATGGACATTGGAACGACAGTTTGTGACAATGCCGATTGGGACGATATACTGCCCGATTCGGACACAACGCAGCATGAAGGTATTAGTCATCATTCCGGCGGCAGGT
>CAZONJ010000062.1:8085-19202 GCA_964581225.1 uncultured Terriglobales bacterium
GCCGCCATTGCCGGCATGCCCGCAGTCGATACAATCAAGCAGGTGGAGCGCACCGCGAACACCGCGATCATCACCTCAACCATTCCTCGCGAGCGGGTGGTGCTGGCGCAAACGCCGCAAGGCTTCCGCTTCGATCTGCTGCGGCGGGCATTTGAGGACGCAGATCGCGAAGGCTTTCTTGGCACCGACGAAGCCTCATTGCTGGAACGGATGGGGCATGAGGTGGTGGTGGTGATGGGCTCGCCACGGAACATTAAAATTACAACTCCAGCGGATTTAGAATTGGCTGAATTTTTCCTGGCTCATAAATAACTCATCATGCGTATTGGCTACGGTTGGGATTCTCACGAATTTAAAAAGGGCGTTCCGCTGATCATCGGCGGCGTGGCCCTGGACCATGATCGCGGGCTGGCCGGCCATTCCGACGGCGACGTCCTATTGCACGCCCTTACCGATGCTCTCCTGGGCGCGGTTGCGGCAGGGGACATTGGGGGCTTTTTCCCGCCATCGGATCCCAAATGGAAGGGGGCGGACTCGGCCCTGTTTGTCGCGGTGGCGCTGGAGAAGATCCAGGAGCTGGGATATGAGGTCTGCAATGTGGATTCAACCCTGATCCTCTCCGCCCCAAAGATCGGGCCGGTGGCCGCAAAAATTCAGGCCCGTGTGGCCGAACTGCTCGGCATCGCCCCCGGTAAGGTCGGAGTCAAGGCAAAGACGCCTGAGGGCATGGGTACCGATAATGCGGCAATCGCCCACGTGGTCGTCCTGCTGGAAAAACATGAGGAGCACCAGCGCATGGAGATGGCCGCCGCAATGCTCGAAGCCGATCAGCATGTGAATGAGACGGTGAAAGACCTGATCCGCGAGGCGCATGAAGTCGAGCTTCCGGCAGAGCCGGCGCGCAAAACGCCGGCACGGAAGAAGATCAAAGCAAAGCCAAATCCGGTCAGATAGTGCCGCCGCTTGACGCTGCTTTCCCCCGCAAGGCATCTTCATAAGGATGGCTTCCCAGGCAATTCGCGTCCGTTTTGCTCCTTCCCCTACCGGCTACCTCCACGTAGGCGGCGCCCGCACCGCGCTCTTCAATTGGCTCTTTGCCCGCCGCTATGGAGGCACATTCATCCTGCGCATCGAAGACACCGATTTCGAGCGCTCCACGACGGAGATGGTCGAAGGCATCCTGCTGGGCATGAAATGGCTGGGATTGACCTGGGATGAAGGCCCCTATTACCAGTCGCAACGGCTGCCGTTATATCTACAAACAGCTGAAAAGCTGCTTGCCAGCGGCCATGCGTATTACTGCTTCTGCGCAAAGGAGCTGCTGGAGCAGGGAAGAGCAAAGGCCCAGGCCGAAGGACGACCGCTGGGATGCGTGAGCGCCTGCCGCGCCCTCTCCCGCGAAGAGGCGGCACAACGAAGGGTGGCCGGAGAAGCCGGTGCGGTGCGTTTTGCTGTACCGCAGGGCGGAAGCACCACCTTTGAAGACGCGGTTTTCGGCAAAGTGGAGTTCTCCAATGCCGAGTTGGAGGATTTTGTGCTGCTGCGCTCCGACGGCATTCCCACATATCACCTCAGCGTGGTCTCGGATGACGCTGAGATGAAAATCACACACGTAATTCGCGGCGCCGATCACCTTTCCAATACTCCAAAGCAGGTATTGCTTTACCGCGCACTGGGAGAGCCACTCCCGGTATTTGCCCATGTTCCCTTGATCCTTGGGCCGGACAAGACACGCCTCAGCAAACGCCATGGAGCAACCAGCGTGATGGCGTATCGCGAAGAGGGTATCCTTCCCGAGGTCTTCCGTAATTTTCTGGCGCTGCTTGGCTGGACCCCGCCGGATTCCACCAAGGAGAGGATGGACGATCAAAAACTTATTTCGCTGTTTTCCCTGGAGGGAATCTCGCGTTCCGATGCTGTCTTCGATCGAGCCAAGCTCGACTGGTTCAATATGGAGTACATCCGCTCCTGTCCGGCGGAGCAGCTATTGCCATTCATCGAAGAGGAGTGGCGCAAATCCGGCGTGGAGATCGAGGCACGCGACGCGGAATGGCTCTATGCCACCATCGATCTGGTGAAGCCGCGGGCGCGCAATTTTAAGGATTTCGCAACCTCCTTCCGCGCCTTCTTTACTGACAGCTACCAGTCCGATCCCGACGCGGTGGCCAAGTTTCTCAAAGAGGAAAGCGTCCGTGAAATGCTGGTTGAGCTCGCGGAACGTTATGCCATCGAGAAGGAGTTCAGCGAAGCCAGCACGGAAAAAGTGCTGCGCGATTACGCGGCAGAAAAGAATGTGAAAGCGGGCGCGCTCATCAACGGCGCTCGAGTTGCCCTTACCGGACAAGGAGTAGCTCCCAGCCTCTTTACCGTAATGGTGGCCCTGGGAAAAGAGCGGACAGTAAGAAGATTACGGGCCGCTGGCAAGTTAGTTCCCGCTGCCTGATCGACCGATGCCTGCTGTGCCCATGAAAGATTCTGCGCGTCCTCACAGCCTTATCGTCTTACATGAGGACTTTGGCCGCCATGTCCGGCATAGCTCCTCGATCGAATGCGATTGGAAACCCGTACGTTGAATTGCAGGGGAATGGCACGGGGCGGGAAGCAGGCATTGTCATTGCATGCCTGATACCGCAGCTCCCCATGCACAGTAAACTTTCCGGGAGTGGCCACCCTGGTAGTCGTGAGCAGCGCCTTGATCGCAAACTCTCCCGCGTAGACACTGAGCTTTTCAGCCGGGGAGAAGGGAAATGCGATCTCCTGGCCGGGAGGATAGGTGATCCTGCCGGCCATAATATCGCTCGGTGGGGCGAGCTTGATGGTGGTGGGGATCAGCAGATCGGATTTCGGATGGTGCGAGTTGATGTGATAGCCATTCCTGACGCGAAAGCGGAGTTGTACCGTAGTGGCCTTAGGGGAAATGAGTGGGACCGTCGCTCCCGGTTCGAAGGTCACATAATCGGTCTTGCTGGAAAAAAGATCGTCTGCCCCGCAGGAAAGCCATGCAGGCAGGGAAAACAACAGAGAGAGGAGAAGGACCAGGCCCCGCCGCCTCATGGTTGTCCCGCTCCTGTTTTTGGGGCCAGGGAGTTATTGTCGAATGGGGTCGCCAGAGACCTCTTTATGTTCTCCTCAATTTCACTGCGGGAGATGAGCCCGGAAACAGAATCAACCACTTTGCCATTCCGGTCGATGTAGAAAGTGGTCGGCAAGCCGGGGATCCCGCCATAAGCATTGCCTACTTCTTCTTTGCCCTGGAGAATGACGTAATTTATGCCCATCTCTTTGGTGAATTTTACGACCGCGTCTTTGCCGGAATCGTCCATCGCAATGCCGACGATCTCCAGCCCTTGTGGCCCATACTGCTTTTGAAGGTCCACAAACCATGGCATCTCGATCTTGCACGGGCCGCACCATGTGGCCCAGAAATTCAGCAGGACCGCCTTACCGCGAAAATCGGACAGCTTCACCGGCTTCTCATCCAGATCGTTCAAGCTGAAATCTGGGGCGGTCTTGCCCTTCACGTCTCCGGCTGGAAGAAAATCACCTTTAGGGATGCTATTGCCGTATGCCGAGTATCTCTGCTGATGCGCAGCATGCACACCAGCGAAAATCATGACCGCCACAATGAGTATTACGACCAGAAGGACCAGAAAATTACGATGCACTAAGAACCCCTCTTGAAAGATCGCGCCGCAAGTTCATCACAATACAAATTTGTTCAAAAAACCTAATTTTCCGGCAAGAATGGTGAAATGCCGAGTGACAAACAAGGCGCCAATCACGATTAACAGAATGCCGCTTGCCACTTCCATAGCGTGCAAGTGACGGCGAAAGCGGGCATAGAAGCCAAGAAACCTGTCGATGCCAACCGAGGTCAGCAGAAACGGCACCGCCAGCCCCAGGGAATAGATTGCAAGCAGAACGATTCCTTTGAGGACGGTCTTCTGCGAACCGGCAATTGTGAGAATGGCAGCCAGAATGGGACCAATACAAGGGGTCCATCCAAAGGCAAAGGCAAAGCCTACCAGAAAAGCGCCCCACAAGGTCTTTCCCCCGCCCACGTTATGCATCCGCTTGTCGGCATACAGTGCCTTGATTTTGAAGATGCCGGTCAGGTGCAGCCCGAAGAGGATGATGATAATGCCGGCGATCTGGGCCATGAGGCTTTTGTATTCACGAAGCAATCTGCCGATCGTGGTCGCTGCGGCCCCGAGCATCACGAATACGATGGTGAAGCCCAGGATAAACATGATCGAGTTGAGCATCACCGAATGCGCTCGCTCCTGGGAAGGATCGCGCAGGTCCTCGACCGAAGCGCCTGAAATCAGGGATACGTACCCCGGCACCAGCGGCAGCACGCAAGGCGATAGAAAGGAAATCAGCCCGGCGAGAAACGCAGCTAGTGTGAGAGGCAGGCTTTGCATGTATCTATTTTATAACTACTCTGGACGTTTCATGCGATTTATGGAAAGAAGCAGGTGGCCGATAGATGCGGGACTATGGAGTGCTCGCCCGAATGCAGGACAGAGTAAAGAGGATTGGCCACTGCGCAGTCTCCCTGTTAGGCTGGCTCTTCCGATGAACGCACGCGTACTCGTCTGCTGGCTGAGCGCTTTAGCGCTCTTGCCGCTCCTCGCCGGATGTGGCACGCCCGGCCTGCCTAAGCCTCCTTCACTGGAACTGCCGCAGCCGGTAGAGGACTTCCAGGCCACCCGCAAAGGGAACGCTGTGATTCTCGCGTGGAGCGTTCCGCAGGAGACCACGGACGGCATCACCCTCCGGCATCTTGGCCCAACCCGAATTTGCCGAACCATGAATCAGGTACACATGCCAGCGTGCGCGCCGGTTACGCAGCTCCCGCCAATGCGGCAGATCGAGGCGCGAAAGACATTGAAGGACACGCTTCCTGCAGCGCTGATTCAGCCAAACAGCTTTGCAACGTATGCAGTAGAAGTACAAAATACCGAAGGACGAAGCGTTGGCCTCTCGAACCAGGCGCTCGTGCCCATGGCCCCGGTTTCCAATCCGCAATCTCTTTCTCAATTGCGAATTACGCCCGATGCGCTGGTCCTGGCAGGGCGAATCGAACTCAGCCCGGCAGGGGCAACGCAGGAGCGTTTTGTCCTCCAGCGACGGGAGAAGGGGAGCGATGGGTCCGTGGTTGTGGCCGAGCTGCCACGCTCCAGCACGGTGGAGGCGGGCGCAATCGCTTCGCTGGAATTTCGCGATGAAAGTTTTGAATGGGAGAAAACTTACCTTTACCAGCTCACGACGCTGGCAACGGCAGAGCTGCCGAATGGGAGCAAAATTGAATTTGAAAGCGACTCCACGCCACCGCTCGAGGTAACGCCCCATGACGTCTTTCCGCCAGCGGCGCCTACCGGTGTTCAGGCGGTTTATGCCGGAGAGGTCGCGAGCGCGAGCAATTTTATCGATCTGACCTGGAACGCGAATACGGAACGCGATCTCGCCGGTTACAACGTATACCGCCGGGAGGAGTCTCAGCCTGAGTCCGCCATGCAAAGGATCAACCCCGGACTGGTGCGCACCCCTTCGTTCCGGGACACAAACATCCAGAAGGGAAAGCGATACCTCTACGCAGTCTCCGCAATTGACCTGCGGAACAACGAAAGCCCGCGGTCGGCGGAGGCGAGCGAGTTTGTGCCGCAGTAAGCTTACTGGTAATTTCAATACATGCGTTATTGCCGGTTTTTGACGAAGGACGGTCCGCAATACGGGCAGATAGAGAAGCAGGACGGCCGCGACTTTATTGTCGAAATCTTAATGCCGCCGCCCGAGGACAAGGTCTGCATCTTCTCCTCGCAGGACATCCGGCCGCTTTCATTGCAGAGCGTGAAGCTGCTTGCGCCAGTGGTCCCTTCAAAGGTCGTCTGTGTAGGGCGCAATTATCGCGACCATGCCAAGGAGCTTGGGAACGAGGTCCCCGCTGAAATCCTGATCTTTCTTAAGCCCCCTTCGGCGGTGATCGCGCCCGAAGATCCCATCGTGATGCCCTCGGTCTCCCAGCGGGTCGATTTTGAAGGCGAACTGGGCGTCATCATAGGCAAACAATGCCAAAAACTTAAACCGGCTGAGGACCCGCGAAGCTATATCCGGGGTTATGTTTGCGCCAACGATGTCACCGCCCGCGATTTGCAGAAGAGCGATGGACAGTGGACGCGCGCCAAAGGCTTCGATTCCTTTTGCCCGGTTGGACCTATTGTGAGCGATGAGGTCGATCCGTGGTCGGGTGTCGAGTTGGAAACCAGGGTCAATGGAGAGCGCAAGCAACACGGCAATACGCGCGACTTCATATTTCCTCTGGACGCTGTCCTGCGCTACATCTCCTCGGTAATGACTTTGCTGCCGGGCGACCTTATCTTGACCGGCACGCCGGCTGGGGTCGCTCCACTCAAAGATGGCGATGTGGTTGAGATCGCCATCCCTGGAATAGGCAAGCTTTCGAACCCGGTACAAGCTACAAGGGCGATGTAAGGCCGGAAAAGGACAATCATGAAAATCTTTTTGGATACCGCAAATATTAATGAAATCCGCGAGGCCGTCGATCTGGGTGTGCTGGACGGCGTGACCACAAATCCCTCCCTGGTTGCCAAAGAGGGAAAGCCGTTTAAAGAGGGGATCCTGGAAATATGCGGGGTCGTGAACGGGCCGGTAAGCGCGGAAGTGACCGCGCTGGACAAAGACGGCATGTTGAAGCAGGGCAATGAATTTGCAGGGTGGCATAAGAATGTAGTGGTCAAGCTGCCGACCACGCGCGAAGGAATAAAGGCCTGCCGGGCATTAAGCGAAAAAGGCATCAAGGTGAACATGACGCTTTGCTTTTCTTCCACCCAGGCGCTGCTGGTGGCGAAGGCCGGGGCAGCGTATGTTAGCCCTTTTGTCGGACGGCTGGACGACATCAGCAGCAATGGAATGGATTTGGTCCGCCAGATTGTGCAGATCTATAAAAATTACGATTACAAGACTGAGGTCCTGGCCGCTTCGCTCCGCCACCCGATGCACATCGTGGAATGCGCTTTAGCGGGGGCCCATGTGGGGACCATGCCATTTAAGGTGCTGGAGATGATGTTCAACCACCCATTGACCGATAAGGGCCTGGCTCAATTTCTGAAAGACTGGGAAAAGGTAACATCGTAAGGCGTACTCCCGATTCCCAGGTGGAAGAAACTGCGGTACTCTGCATACTGAGGCCGGGGTCTCACCTCATTCACCCGGATTAATAACTTCTAAGAAATGTTTCGTCTAATCGCACCGCTTCGTTTTTATGCCATCGCCGGCGGATTGGTTGTCACCGGCGTACTTTCCGCTTTGTATGTCGTGCGCCGCCGCCGCAGAACGCCGGAGCAACGCGAACGGGAGCGGCGGGATTACCTGCAGCGCGTCGGCCGGATCATCGGCGGGACGGTGATCGATGTGGCTGAAGTGGATGAGCAAGGCCGTCCGGTGCAACTCCTGCTCTACAATTACGATGTCGCGGGTGTTGCCTACCAGGCCTCGCAGGACGTGACCCATCTGCGCCAGCATGTCGATATGCATACCTGCCGGATCGGATTACCGGCCTCGGTGAAGTACGATCCCCAGAACCCCGGGAATTCGATCGTGATTGCGGAAGGATGGAGCGGCCTCCGCCTTACCAAGCTTTTCCCTTTAAACCAGGCTGCCATCGATCGCGCGGCCCAGAAGTCTCCCGCGTCAGAGAAGGCCCAAGCGCCCGTCATTCAAAAACGGTGAGTTTTTACTGTTGCCACGTGTTTTCCTGCTTGTTTTTATCGAACAGACAGCGTTAAATGTGTGTTCCATAAATTAACAGATAGAAGAGGGGAGAGGATTGGGCTGGGCACTCCTCGCGCACATTGGCATACCGTTGCTGTTCGGAATGGCTTTCGTAGGCTTTTCGGCGGCAGCTACCCGTGGACCAATGACATGGGAACTGGCAACAGAAACCGCCCACCTGCAGGCACTGCAGGAATAGGACCCGGGTGATAGAATTTAGTTCTGGAGGGGCCATCATGGGGTTTGTTCGCTTTGCCATGACAGTAATAGGAAGCGCCGCCTTCGTTGCTGGTGCTCTGACGTTGTTTGTCCATGGCTTGATTAAGCACAGCAAATATAACAATCAGGTTTCGACAGATAGCCAAATGCCCGGACGTAGGGCAGTTATTTGAAAGTGCGGGGAGCGGCTGACTTAGACTTCTTTCCGCAAGGGCTCTGCCTTTTCAAGTGCGAAAATACCATCTTCCTTGCTTAAAGCTCAATGTATTAACCCTCCCATTCGACCGTGATTTCTTGCCGCTTACAGATTCTCTGCACTGGAAATTACGTAATACTATGATTTAATAGAATTTCAAATGAGCGCCTCCCCAACCCATCGCCAGCCAATTCCCAGTTCAAGGCTGACCCGCTCCTTCAAGGCTGCGTCTCGCCGCGTCCGCGAGCTGACCATGATTGGCCGGGCGCTTGCCTCGACCGATCACCCGGTGATGGCGCACATCGTGCCCATGCGCAAGTGCAATCTTGCCTGTGCTTATTGCAACGAGTACGACGACTTCTCCAAGCCGGTCCCGGTGGAAACCATGTATGAACGGGTGGAGAAGCTCCACGCGCTCGGGACCTCGGTGGTCACGATCAGCGGCGGGGAGCCCCTTCTGCATCCGGAGCTGGACCTGATTATCGGGCGTATCCGCAAGTGCGGCATGATCGCCGGAATGATCACCAATGGCTATCTGCTTACCGCTGATCGGATTCAGCGCCTGAACCGTGCCGGGCTGGACCATCTTCAGATCAGTATCGACAATGTGAAGCCCGACGAGATTTCGAAAAAAAGCCTGAAGGTGCTCGATAAGAAGTTGCAGCTGCTCGCCCGATTTGCGGACTTTCACGTAAATATCAATTCGGTTGTGGGCGGCGGGATACACAATCCGCAGGACGCATTGGTGATCGGCAGGCGGGCCATCGAATTGGGTTTTACCTCTACCATCGGAATTATTCACGATGGAGATGGGCAGCTTAAGCCGTTAAAGCCGGAGGAGCGGGAAGTTTTCCTGGAGATGAAGGGGCTGGAGAAGAAAAACTATTCGCGCTTCAACCATTTTCAGGAGGCGATTGCCCATGGGCTTCCCAATGAATGGCGCTGCCGCGCCGGGGCTCGTTACCTCTACATTTGCGAGAACGGGCTGGTGCATTACTGCTCCCAGCAAAGAGGATTTCCCGCCGTTCCCCTGGCCCACTATACGGTAGAGGACGTTCGCCGGGAGTTTCTTACCGAAAAGTCCTGCGCGCCCCACTGTACCGTCTCCTGCGTGCACCAGATCTCCTATATCGACCATTGGCGCGCGCCCCAGAACATGATTACCGTGAAGACGAATGTGGACTCGGATTCGCGGGAGTTGGTCCAGATCGAGTAGTTCTGGCCTGTAATTTCTGATCTTGAGCAGGGCCTCCCATCCCATTTATCCCTGCCTGAATTTCGCCGGTAAATATCTTTTCTTCGGCTCCATTAAAGAACTCTTAACCATGCACCTTGGTAATTTGGAGGCGGCACTGTTGGGGGTTACCATTGCTTCCATTCCATATAGTGAAATTTGAAGGAAGGGCAGAGATGTCTGCAACCTGGTTGCGCAGGTTTTCCAAAGTAAATGGCGAGCTGTGGCTGGTTCTGTCACTGCTCTCAATTTGCGCTCTGATGAACTGGCTGGTCTCCGAACACGGAGTGGTGCTGGGCTTCTATGCCTTGCCGACCCTGTTCTCTGCGTATCACTTTGGAAGACGCCATGCCATCATGACGGCCCTGGCAAGCATCCTTCTGGTCACCCTGCTGGCCTGGTTCAACCCTATATTGTTTTCCCGCAGCTTTGCCTCGAAGCTCTACGAAAATCCGGAAAAATGGTTCGAGATTGTCCTCTGGGGAGGGATCCTGCTGGTGACCGCCTATGCCATGGGGACGATGCATGAGATCAGCAACCGGCGTCTGGAAGAATTGCGGGAGACTTACCATGGCGTGTTAATGATCCTTCAGCAGTTCATTTCCAACGATAAATATACCCAGAACCACTGCTACCGGGTTTCCGTCTATGCCACTAAGATCGCGCATGAGATGGGGCTGGACAGGGAGCAGATCGAAGACGTGCGTGCCGCATCCCTGCTGCATGACATTGGCAAGCTCGAGGTCTCCCGCGACATCCTCTATAAGGCCGCCAAGCTCACGCACCAGGAATTCGAAGAGATCAAGACCCATGTGCAGCGAGGCGCCACCATGATGCAGCCGGTGGGAGGCTCGCTGCGCCGCATCCTGCCCATCGTTTTGGCCCATCATGACCGCTACAATGGCACCGGATACCGGCCGACAAAAGGGGAGGATATTCCCATCGAGGCGCGCATCATCGCCGTTGCCGATGCGTATGACGCCATCACCAGCGACCGTCCTTATCGAAAAGCCAGTACGGCCTATGAAGGCAAGGAGATCATCATGGGCTGTTCCGGCAAGGAGTTCGATCCAAAGGTCGTCGATGCGTTTACCAGGGCCTTCAGCAAACAGGAGATGGAAATCCCTGAGCTGGTCGTCTGATCGGCGGCTGTTTCTATGAGGGTTCAAGTGTACTTCACTACTCTTCTCATCTTGATGCTCGTTATGCAGGCGCCCACGCCAGGGGCGACATCCAGCTCGGGGATCAAAGTTATCCAGATCGAGGGCGGTCAGGGACTGATCCTGCCCGTAACCGTTTCTACTCCATGGGATTCCAATGCCGGCACCCGGTGGGAGCCCACGGAGGCGCAGGCGCGCGATGCCGAAGCGTGTCTCAAGAGCTTTCTCCGAAAAGGCAATTCTTCCGATCAACGATGGATATTGCAGCACCTGAGACGATATAAACGCCAGTATGCCGGTATTTCCCGGTATGGAAAACACCAGATCGTCCTCAACTTCTTCATAGATGAGCAAGGCCTCGGCTGGACAAGCCGGTTTGTTCAGATTGACGATGGCGGCAGGACCGTCTTCCAAATATTTTACGATCCCGCGAGCAAGACCTGCTTCGATTTCAGGATGAACGGCGAAGCCTGAAGATTCCCGCTTCCGGGAATTCGCTCCAGCTCCATGCTGC
>CAZONJ010000063.1:0-18525 GCA_964581225.1 uncultured Terriglobales bacterium
TGCGGGGGTAGGATTTGAACCTACGACCTTTGGGTTATGAGCCCAACGAGCTACCAGGCTGCTCCACCCCGCGATTTAATTGTATCAAAGAGATTACGGCTTGTGCGCTTCTGGGCGATGAAGCGACCACGCAATTTCAATTTTATTTCGGTCTTTTTATTTCAATCCTGCGAAAACTATTCTTTCAGCTTTCTGCGTTCGCACACATCGACGACCTTGGTGGGATCGATGGCGTCGCTGTCCACTTGCATCTCGATCACCTTACCGGATTTGTCGATCAGGTAATTGGCGCGGCGGGCGGCGATCATCTTCAGGCCCTTCATATCGTATTCTTTGGCCAGCCCATATTTTTTCAAGACATCGCGCTCCCAGTCGCTGAGCAGGGGAAAGTCCACATTGATCTGCTTGGCCCAGGCCCCATTCGAAGGAGGGCTATCGACGCTTATACCCAGCACCTGGGTATCGGCAGCTTCCAGGCGCTTCAAATTTGCCTGGAGGTTCTGCATCTGCTTGGTTCAACCCCCGGTAAAGGCGAAGACGTAAAAGGCCAAAGCCACATTCTTCTTGCCGCGAAAGTCGCTTAGGGAGACGATCTTGCCGTTCTGGTCCACCAGCTTGAAGTCCGGCGCCATATCTCCGACCTTGATTTTGGGGGCGGGAGCTTCGACCTTGTTATCCGCCGCTATGGCTGAGCTGCAAAGGGTAAGAAGAGCGAGCAAAATAGAGAGGCGTGCTTTCATCGTCTTTCTTCCTCTAATCCGATAACAAAAAGCTGGTCGCAATATTCCAGCATGGCAGGGCGAAAATGCCTTTGGTTTAAGAAAGCACCATTCTAAGCTAATCTGGTACGAAAGCAATGGATTTGCAATGTGGGCGTGACAGGCTTTACAGTGCACATAGTTTCAGGGGCTTAGAAGGAGTGGTTATCGCCATCGGAAGCAATCCAGCGGCGGCTGAAAAGCGCAAGGAGCCGCGCCGCAAGGGCTTTGAGGACGAAAAAGGCCGCTCGCCTCGTCCCACCTCACCGAGTCCGGGGCAGACGACAGATGGTGAGGGCCCACGTCCGGAGAAGTATCAGCGCATCCTGGATGCGGCCATTGAGGTGATTGCGCAGAAGGGCTTCCACAATAGCCGGGTCTCGGAGATCGCGCAGCGGGCCGGGGTGGCGGACGGCACGATTTATCTTTACTTTAAATCCAAAGAGCAGATCCTGATGTCGGCGCTGGACACCGCGTTCCAGGCATTTCTCAGCCGGGCGAGGAAGGAGCTGGCGGGCACGGAGAGCCCGGCGGTGCGTCTGCGCAAGCTGGCGGCGCTGCATTTAAGCGCGCTGGCGGAGAACCGCAACCTGGCGGCGGTGCTGCAGACCGAGCTGCGGCAAAGCGCGAAGTTCCTGGCCGAGTTCTCGCAGCGCGATGTGAAAAATTATTTCAACCTGATCCGTGAAATCGTCCGCGAAGGCCAGCAGAGCGGCATGTTTCGCGAAGACATTCCAGACAAGATCTTTGCCGCGTGCTTCTTTGGCGCCCTCGATGAACTGGTGACCACATGGGTCCTGAGCGAACGTCCTTATGACCTGACCGCCGCCGCCGCTCCGGTGGTAGACCTGATGTTTCGCGGCATGGAAAACAGACCCTGAATATGTCCGCTTTTAAGACCCTCAATCAACTCTTCATGGCCGCAATCGAACGCGACCTGCCGCGCGTGATGATGTACCGGGAAGAGGACCGCGCAGCCTCGCAGAGCGGGGAATATCCCGGCTGGCGAAGCATCTCATCGCGGGAATTTTACCGGCGGGTGCTCAAGACCGCGCAGGCGCTGAAATCGTGGGGCATTCAAAAAGGGGAGCGCATCGCGATCCTCTCGGAGAACCGTCCGGAGTGGGCGATTGCGGATTTTGCCGCGCTGGCGCTGGGCATCGTGGATGTCCCGATTTATCCCACACTCACCGCCGAGCAGACGGCGTTTATCCTGCATGACTCTGGGGCGCGCGTCGCCTTCGTCTCAACCGCAACCCAGCTCAAGAAAGTTCAATCTATACAGCGGGAAACGGGGATCGAGAAGATCGTGGTGATGGACCAGACATCCCAGCCGGATGTCCTCCACATGGGCACACTCATGGGGGAGCAGTCGCAGGCCTCGGGGCCATGGCGCGATCCGGCGTTCGATGCCGCGCTGGCCGCGATCTTACCCGACGATCTGGCGACGATCATTTATACTTCGGGAACGACCGGGACTTCCAAAGGGGTAATGCTGACGCACGGCAACATCGCCTCCAATCTGACGTATTCCCTGGAGGCGTTCCGGTGGTCTGCCGGCAGCCTGGTAGTTTCTTTTCTGCCGCTCTCTCATATCACCGCGCGGCACCTGGATTATGCCTGCCTTCAGTATGGCGTCACCCTGGCGTATTGCCCGCAGTTCGATCTGCTGCCGCAGGTCCTGAAAGAGGTAAAGCCGGATATTTTTGTCGCTGTTCCACGCGTCTATGAGAAGGTGCGGCAGGAGGTTGAGCGAAAGACGGCTGGGGGCATCAAGCATAAGCTCTTTGTATGGGCGGCCGGGGTTGGCCGCAAGCATCGCGCGGAGATCCTGCAGGGAAAAACTCCCGGCTCGCTCCGTTGGAAAGTTGCCAACCGGCTGGTCTTTTCTAAAATTCGCCAGGGCTTTGGCGGACGAGCCAACACCTTTATCTCCGGCGGCGCCCCTCTCGGGCTGGAGCTTGGGGAGTGGTATGCGGATGCGGGGATCCGTGTCTATGAGGGATACGGTCTTACCGAAACTTCGCCGGTAATTGCATTGAATAATTTCCGGGACTACAAGCTGGGCACCGTCGGAAAAACGCTGCCCAACCTGGAATGCCGCATCGCCGAAGACGGCGAGTTGCTGGTCCGCGGGCCATCGGTGTTCAAGAGCTACTGGAAGAATCCCCAGGAGACGCAGAACGCATTCGAGGGCGACTGGTTCAAGACCGGGGATATTGGCGAGATTGACGGCGACGGCTTCCTCAAGATCACCGACCGAAAGAAAGACCTGCTCAAGACCAGTGGAGGAAAATTCATCGCTCCGCAGCCCATCGAGAACCGCCTGAAGGGCAACGTGCTGATCGCTTTTGTCTGCGTGATCGGCGACCGGCGGAAGTTTGCCAGCGTCCTGATCGCGCCGCATTTTCCCATGTTGCAAGACTGGGCCCAGGTGAACCAGGTCTCCTATACGTCCCGGCAGGAGCTGGTAAGGGACCCCCGGGTGCGCGCCTTGTATGAAGGCATCGTGAATAACGTGAATAAAGACCTGGCGCAGTATGAGAAATTGAAAAAGATCCTGATCGTCCCCGACGAGTTCACGATTGAATCCGGCGAAATCACCCCCAAGCTGAACATCAAGCGCAGAGTGGTCGAGGCAAAATATAAGCGCCAAATCGATGCTCTGTATGCGGAGGGAAACACGATGGCCGAGTCCACCATCGTATCATGACGCAGCGGACATTCTAATCAAGGAGAAGCAAACGGATGAACCTCTCTTCGCGGTCTGTCGGCAGTCTGCTGCTGTTTCTGAGTTGCATCTCTGCTCGAATATTTGCGGACGATCTTCAAGCCCGGCTTGACGCGATGGCGAAGGCCCATAAAGGCAAGGTCGCGCTTTATGCCCGCAACCTGAAGACCGGCGAGACGGTGCAGATCGATCCCGACCATCCGGTCAAGACCGCCTCGGTGATCAAGCTCGCCATTCTGGTCGAGGCATTCAACGAGATTAAGGCAGGGAAGCGCAGCCTGGCGGACAAGATCACCATGCGCAAGGAAGACCAGGTGCTGGGCTCCGGGGTGCTGGCGTTTTTCGATACGCCAATGACGCTAACCTTCAAAGACACGCTCACGCAAATGATTATCGAGAGCGATAATACCGCTACCAACCTGACGATTGATTTTCTCGGGCGCAAGGCCGTCAATGACAACATCGCCGCCATGGGGCTGAAAAACACTTATCTGTATAAGAAAATCGGGCGTCCGGCGGAGCCCGGCGTCCCCCCGGACCAGAAGCAGTTCGGCATTGGAAAAACTACCGCCCGCGAAATGGCCGCTGTGATGGAGCACATCGAACGCTGCGACCTGAAGGACGCGAAATTGTGCCAGGCCATGCTCTACATGCTGCGCAACCAGCAGTACCGCAACTGCATTCCGCACTATCTGGAGTCGCAGGACACATCGGAAGAGCTGTCCTTGATCGCCAACAAAACCGGGTCGCTCGACGAGGTACGCAACGATGTGGGGATCGTCTATTCCAAGACCGGCCCAATCATCATCTCGGCGTTCACGTACGACAATCAGGACCAAAGCTGGAATGCGGAGAATGCAGGGGAGATGCTGATCGCCCGCATGGCCAAGGCGATCCTCGACGCATGGTCGCCGCAAGGGCTGGCCAAGGAGCTTCCTCAGCCCTCGGAGTAATATTTTCTCTGCAAGCGGATTCGGCGGCGCCGTTCCTATTGTGAAATAAGAATTACCGCGGAATCTGTGGCACAATGCCTGGCGGAGGTCTCGATGCGCGCTTTCATAGCTCCTCTTATATTCGCTTCGCTCCTGTGCGCCGGGCAGGAAGCGCCGGCCAATCCGCAACCGGCCACTCAGCCGGACAGCACCATCATTACGGTACCGGCAGGCACCAAGCTGCTGATGTCACTGAAGAGCGGGATCAACACCAAAACCGCGCGGGCAGGAGATGGCGTGTATCTCGAAACCAGCTTTCCGGTCACCCAGAACAATCGCATCGTCATTCCTCCGGGAACGTATGTTCAAGGGGTGATCGACAATATCCAGCGTCCGGGACGGGTGAGGGGAAGGGCGCAGATTCTTTTCCACTTCACCACGCTCATCTTCCCCAGCGGCTATACGGTCTCTGTGCCGGGCGCGGTGAACGATGTACCCGGCATCGATAACGGCAAGGTAAAAGGAAAAGAGGGAACAGTCGAGGCGTCGGGACAAAAGGCGAAGGATGCCGGTACCATCGCCAGCGCCTCGGGTACGGGCGCGATCATCGGCGGCCTGAGCCGGGGGCTCAAAGGGGCCGGAATGGGTGGGCTTATCGGCGGCGGGGTCGGTCTGGCGGAGGTGCTATTGGGCCGTGGAGACGATCTCAAGGTGCCGCAGGGAAGCAGCATGGAGATGGTGCTCCAGAGGCCATTGCAGTTGGAGGAGAAGAACCTGGATGGGCAATCCGGTCATTCCGAACTGGTGCCTATTGACCGGCGTAATGGAAGATTAGAAAAGCCCAAGCTGACGCCGGCCCCTGACATGCGGTAGTTCGTGAAGGCCAGACCGCAGGGGAAGCAAGGCTTTTACAACCCCTTACGCACAGGGCCAACCACTATACCCTGATCGAAGGTGCCTCTGGAGGTCACAATATTGTATTTATAGCTGCCCC
Organism: uncultured Terriglobales bacterium; assembly: GCA_964581225.1. GTDB lineage: Bacteria > Acidobacteriota > Terriglobia > Terriglobales > Acidobacteriaceae > CAYTQA01. Next base: position 5,416 of record CAZONJ010000063.1, read on the forward strand.
TGGAGGCGGTAATCGGGTAAGGAGGAGTTTGGGAATTTGCCTTGACCACGCAGCTATTGCCATAGGCAGGATCGAATGGATGTTGGTCAGGGAAGACCACTTCTATATCGCCGTCGATTGACTGCCAGATGATCTGATCGTATTTACGGGCATAGACCGGGTCGGGGGCTACCCCGTTTTCAGCCAATCGAATAAAAACCGTTTTGGGTGTTGCGGACTTGGTATGCCGGGCCTTCATCCTTGCCTCCTTTGGCCCTATTATGGTTTATCCCCCATCGCCTCCAAACCTGATTAGCCCCAAGAAGCCTTTCTTTAGTAACTTTGAAACGCTCACCGGGTTTTAAATATAGAAAGGCCTCATAAGAGACGGGCAGGTTGTAAAGACACGGGTTAAAAAAGCTTCTTTCAAAACCGCCGGAATTATTAAAAATCAGCAACTTTCCTTGACGAAATTCCGGGCAGAGTGCATCTATATATTGTGAGTAGATATATGGTTTCTGGGGCGGCATCGGACATGGATAAACGGCACGAAAACCTGGCTGCATTGGGATTAGGAGGACTTGGGGTCCTCATGGGCGGAGTCGGCGTCCTGCTTTTTTCAGGGCGCGGACGCAGCATCCTTAAGACCATTGCGGAAAAGGCCTGGGAGACCCCAGAGCGCCTGAAGGTGTGGAATGAGACGGCCCAACGCGAACTCGAACGCATTCAACGGGCCCTCAATCACGTAGCCGAAAGCATTGAAGCCGCTCGATAAGCTTCGCTTCAGGAACCGGCAATTTCCGCAATTCTTCGCGCCATCTTCAGGTCCCGATTCGTGACCCCTCCGGAATCGTGCGACATCAATAACATTGTTACTTTGTTGTAGCGGATATCGATGTCCGGATGATGGTTCGCCTGCTCGGCCGCTTCCGCAACCCGGTTTACAAATTTCATAGCCTGCGCAAAATCAGCGAATTCATAGAGATGCTGAATTGCCTTGTCCTGATATTTCCAGCCCGATAGCTCGCGCAGAGAGGACCGGACTTCCGCGTCAGAAAGTACCGCCATAAAATTTCCTCGTTATTTATTGTAGCCGCTGGCGCCTGGCCGCGGGTCTGTGAGCGAGGCGGTATAGGTATAGCGGCGGGCGTGAGAATTGATCTCCCGGCGCAGGTCTTCCCATATAGTGTCGGGCATTTTGACGAATATATCGACCACCTTGGGATCGAACTGCGTGCCGGAGTGTTTCTTAATCTCCTCGCGGGCCGCGGCAATCGACTGGGCCGCCCGATACGGCCGGTCCGAAGTAATGGCGTCGAGGGTATCGGCCACCGCAAACAGCCGGGCGCCAAGAGGTATCTCTTCTCCCTTCAGTCCGCGCGGATATCCGCTGCCATTGAAGTGCTCCTGGTGGGAGTAGACGATCTCCGCCGCTTCCGCAAGAAACGGGATCTTTCTTAACATCTGATAACCCCGGAAGCAGTGCTCCCGCATAATTGTGGTTTCGTTTTCGTTGAGGGCGCCGGGCTTGCGCAGAATAGCGTCGGGAATGGCCATTTTTCCAATATCATGCAGAAACGCTCCCCGGGCAATGACGCGGATCTTTTCCGCCGACATCCCCATGGCCCGCGCCATGGCGATGGTAAAGGCGGTGACCCGCTTGGAATGTCCTTCGGTCTCCGCGTCTTTGAGGTCGAGCGCGTCGCCGAGCGCCTCCAGTGTGATGTCATAGGAGCGCTCGAGATCAGTCATGGTCTGCCGCAACTGCTCGGTGCGGGCGGCCACCAGAGACTCAAGGTTTGCCTGGTAGGCCTGGTTCTCAAGGCGCAAGCGGCGATGCTCCAGGGCGCGGCGCACCATAGCCAGCATCTGCTCCCGTTCGAAGGGCTTAAGCAGGTAATCGTAAGCGCCGTTGCGAATGGCGCCCAGGGCCACGGAAATATCGTGGACCGCGGTGACCATGATGGAAGGCATATCCGGACGGGCCTGCTTTACCTTTTCCAGCAGCGTGATACCGTCCATCTCAGGCATCATGAGATCGGAGAGCATCAGCTCGAAAGGTTCTCCTGAGTTGATCAGGGACAAGGCCTCCGTGCCGGAGGAGGCTTGCCGGGTTTGAAATCCGGCGTTATTCAGCATCGACGAGACAATTTCCCGTATTGCCTCTTCGTCATCAACTACTAAGATACGATCTGGCGCCATTGTGATTCGTGGAAGAACACTCATTTTACACGTTGATTCCAATTTGGAGTTTTCAATGTGGCTTCCACCGGGATTTCAGCTTCAAAATCGGCCTTTGCAGAAATTTAAATTCCCACATACAACTCGGTCTGTAAAAAATGAGTCTCACCCCAGAAATTTGTGTAGAACTTACTCCGTGTGTGAGTATCTGAATGTACCAGAGTGGTATTCCGATGCTCATATTGTCCTGTTTTGGTTAACTTGCAATCCAAAGTTTCTGCTGTTCCGCTCCGCTTTTAAAGATTTCCATACGTGAGTAACGCGCGCGTTTCAATCGAAATAATCCCGTAAGATACTGAATCTATTATCCTAAATGTAATTGTCGACGGTTCATGAACAGATTGCTGCCCCCGCCGGAAGCATAATTTCGGTAGATTGGCGGGTTAACTGCATTAAGATAGACATATCGTGGGCCGCGTGGGGATGGCCGGGCTTCACCAGCACGACACCAAGAGGGATCAATGTCCAGTCGGGTTGAGAGTTTAAATTTGGCAGTCTTTGCTCCGGTAATTCAGCAGGTAAAGCAGGCGGCAGCCGATGTCTACAAGGACATCTTCGAAGGGCACCGCCATCGCGTATTTTCGCTGGCTTTTTATATGACCGACAGCGAGACGGTGGCTGAGGATGTGCTTACAAGTGTCTTTTGCCGTGTCTTCGCCAAGACCGCTAAACCTGACGCAGAGACCATCGACAAAACCCTGGTTTCCGAGCTCAGAGAGATGATGCCCATCGGTTCCCTGACCCTGCAATGTGAGATTTCCCAAAGCAAAGAGCAGGTGCGGAACAACACGCGCAAGGTGGATCTGGAGAGGGCAGTCGCGCAATTACCCTCAACGGAACGGTTGGTTTTTCTTATGCATGATGTGGAAGGATATGACCATTCCCGCATCGCACGTACTGCAGGGATCACGGAAAGCGAATCTAGGCAGGGACTATTTCAGGCCCGTTTAAAGATTCGTGAATTGCTGGCAAGCTCCTCAGCCGCTTAAAGATTTTTTCTTCGCTCAACTCTCCTCAATCCAAGAGCCCCTTTGATCGGGGGCTTTTGGAATTTCAGGGCTGGGTTTCTTCTACGCGACTTCCTTCTTTTTTTCTTCCCTGGCGGAACCAGAGTCCTGCTGCTTCTTCTCCGGCGCGGCAGCATTGTCCTGGGACGCAACAGCCCTGGGCCTATCCTCGACCTGCTGGTCCGTGCTCCGGGGCTTATCCGAGCCGCCATAACCCATGCTCCCCATCCCCTCTCCGCCAGCGGTGGTGGGGCTGCCAATAGTAGTGCTGGGAGCTTCTGTGCCTTGTGTTGGGCTGGAGGGATTGATCTCGCGGATGCTGTTCTCCGGCGTGTGGCTCCGCAAGGATGTCTTTCCGCCTCCGGCGGTGGCCGGCGTTTCTCCGCTATAGCCTGAGGGCTGTTCTGCCGGGCCTCTCCGCTCCTGCTGCTGGTGTTCTTTTTTTCGCTTGTCCTGCTCTGCCATAACCGCTCCTGTCAGTAAAATTTGCTCACTATTTTGGATGTAGAGGAGCCATGGGCTGATGCCGGTCAGCCAAGAGGAGATGACGATTAGAAGCAGCGCACAAGCTGTTTCCGCATCGATTGGTTCCTCAAAAGTTGCTGAGGTAAAGGATTACTTCGTCTTCCGCTTCGCTTTTGCCCAGCCTTCTTTCACGATTTGGCGGCTGCGGCCCAGGGCAAGGGAATCGGGCGGCACATTCTCGGTGATGCAGGAAGCTGCGGCCACGTATGATCCCCGGCCTATGGTCACGGGAGCGACCAGCGTAGAGTCACTGCCGACGAATACGCCGTCTTCGATTACGGTCTTATGTTTATGTACGCCATCGTAGTTGCAGGTAATTGTGCCGGCGCCCACATTTACTCCTGCGCCGATTTCTGCGTCGCCGAGATAGGTAAGGTGATTGGCTTTCGACCCTTTCCCCAGACGGACTTTTTTAGTCTCCACAAAGTTTCCGACATGTGCGTTCTCCCCGATCTCGCTGCCGGGGCGGATGTGACAATAGGGGCCGAGGAGCGCGCCAGAGGCGATCTGCGATTCATCGATGATGCAGCCGTTTCGGACCAGGACGCCGCTTGCGATTTGGGAATTACTGATAACGCTGAAGGACCGGATGCGGCAATCTTCCCCAATCTCAGTATTGCCCAGCAGTTGAACGCAAGGCTCGATGATAGTGTCCGCGCCAACCGTTACCTCAGAATCAATCACGCAGCTTTCGGGCCGGAAGATCGTTACCCCTTGCAGCATCAGCTCCCGGCATTTCTGCATACGCAGGCTGGAATCGAGGGCGATCAACTCGGGGATGGTATTTGCCCCCATCACTTCCTCGACGCTTTCCGCCTTCACCGCTATGACCTTTTCACCGGCAGCGACCAGTAAAGCTGCCATGTCGGTGAGGTAATACTCCCCATGCACATTATTGGTTTTCAGGCTATCGATATGGGCGAACAGCGGGGCGGTGGCAAAGGCGTAAATCCCGGAATTGATTTCGCGCGCATGCAGCAGCTCCTGGGGCAGGGACTTCTGCTCAATGATGGCTTTAATTTCGGGGCGGCCGGGCGATTGACGGACGACGCGGCCATATCCGGTCGGGTCTGCCGGTTCCGCAGTCAGGATGGTCATCGCCGCGCGCTCGGCCAGATGCCCGTCGCGCACCCGGGTAATCGTCTCCGGACGAATGAGCGGAACGTCGCCGGAGAGCACCAGAATGTTCCGGTGTTTTGACAAAGCTCCGCGCCCGCACTGGATGGCGTGTCCGGTGCCCCGCTGTTCGGCCTGCACAATGAATTGCACGCCTGCCTTCTCTACCGCCTGGCGGACGCGCTCGGCCTCATGGCCGATGATGACGAAGATTTTTTTCGGGGGCACGATTTTGGCTGCCGCCGCAATTACATGGGAGAGCAGCGGCTTTCCTCCAACCTCATGCAGCACTTTAGGACGTTTGGATTTAAGCCGCGTCCCTTTGCCGGCGGCCATAATCGCAATGGCAAAATCGGACGAATCTTGCGGAGCGGTGCGAGCTTGCTTACCGGGGCTCATCATTGAAGTGTCTCAGACTTTTGGAAGTGTCTCAAACTTTTCCGAAATCCGGAAGGCGCAGCATGAGAAGTGTGCGCGCGGCGCGGGAACAGCAAGGGACAGCGGCTATCACTCAACCTATGGCTTCAGGGTGTTCACTCAGGAGGCGGTAGAGCGCCTCGGTCACGCGAGTGGTGTTGTGGCGAACGACATTGCCTTCGTCCACGAAGTTTCCGGTAATGCACTTCACGCCGAGGGACTCGATCTCAGCTTGATCCACCACGATCGGCGACGCGCCCTCCTGGGCGTACTTTTCCTGGATCTCCGCGCTAATCTCCCCTGTGTTCACCAGGGCGTAATCAAAAATCGGGGTCCCGGCGTGCTCGTAAATTTTTTTGATGTGCTCCGCAGCCGTGAGCCCCAGACTTTCATTTGCCTGGGTCATGAGATTGCAGACGAATACCTTCAAAGCCCTGGACCTGACAATGGCATCGGGTATTCCATGGACCAGCACGTTGGTGATCAGGCTGGTAAAAAGCGATCCTGGACCAATGGTGATGAGGTCGGCCTTTTCAATCGCCGCCAGCGTCCCGGGGAGCGGACGGGCATCTTCGGGGACCATCTTCAGGCGGACAATGCGCCGGTTGCTGGCGGTGATCCGGGTCTCACCGCTGACCTCCGAGCCATCGTCCATCAACGCGGTGAGCTGAACATTAGAGGTTGTGGCCGGGAATATCTGTCCGCGGGTAGCGAGAATGATCGAGGACTGCCGCACCGCTTCTGCAAAGTCACCAGTAAGGTCGCTTAAGACGGTCAAAAACAGGTTTCCGAAGCTGTGCCCCTCAAGCCCCTCTCCGGAGTTGAATCGATATTGAAAGAGGCGGGAAAGCAGGGCCTCATCTTCAGAGAGAGCGACCAGGCAATTGCGAATGTCGCCTGGAGGCAGTATGTTGAACTCTTTTCTTAAACGTCCACTTGAGCCTCCGTCATCGGTGACAGTGACCACGGCGCTCAGGTCGGATATCCAGATACGATCACTGACCCGGCGCAGGGGCTCAGGGGTGGAAGGCTTTTGCCTGCGCTCTGGGCCGGTATAGCGGCTTTGCTCGTTTTCCTCGGGTGTGGCTTCTGCAGGAAGCTGCAGCGCGTGATGCTTTAAACCGCGCAAGAGGGTGGAGAGCCCGGTACCTCCGCCGATAGCCACCACTCGCAGCAGGGCGTTGCCGGCAAAAATGTCTTTAGCCTCTACGCTCCCCAGAGAACGAGTTGCTTCCAGGCTCATAGGACACGCCGCCTCCCGAGAATTATCCAGCGATGAAAAAGCCGCATCGTCCTGATCTGTCCTGCGGCAGGCGAGCGGTCACTGGAATCCCTAAGGACGCGCATGGTGAGAAGATTCACCGCCTACCTCTGGGTAAAGTAATTCAGTGAACCGGGGATCATCCGCCATATTCTGAAAATCCATATCGTTACGCGCCTGGAAACGGTTCGCAGGATTTAAACGAATGGCCTGACCGAGATTTCTCAGGCAATCCTCGGCATGATTGCTCAGGCTGTCGAGCAAAGCCAGCCCGTAAAATGCAAAATCGGCTTCCGGATTTTGCTTTACGATTTTTTCCATGTGCTGCCGTGCTCCATCGTAATCGCCCGAATTCATAAGCGAGATGGCATAGTCATAGTGCTCGCCCACATTCTTGAACGAAGCCGTGGATTTCGATAGCTGCTGATTGCAGGCGTTCAGATGAACCCGAGCCCGGTCTGCAAGCTCCCGGCTTGGACCGGAAACTACCTTTTCCAACATGGACTTAGCGCGGTCAAATTTGCGCTCCTGCAGGAGCTTGAGGCCGGCCTCATAGTTTTGCACAGCCTGTGAAAAACCGGCGTCCTGGATGGGGGAAGACTTTCCCGAACCCCCTTTAAGAATCTGCAGAATGCCATTCAGTGGATGTTTATCTGGCTGTTTTTTGTTTAGTTTAGGGATATTATCTCTATCTTTAGGTGGAGACTTTTTTGTCATCACTGTCTACCGATTCAACAAAGCAAATTTTGTCCGAGCGATTCCAGCTGTGGAAAAATCAGAAAAGTATCGCTAAATTTTGGAACGCAACTTTCGCTCCAAAAAAAAGGGTAAGCTCCTCCTTATACCGTACTGGAGGAAGTACCGTCAACCTGTGGTCCCGAGCGCCAAGGCTGCGAACGACATACAGTCGTAAGCAGCGATCACTGGCCGCCGGTCGTAGAGGATAGCGCGAGGTTATGGTCGACGCGCAGTCTGAGTCCAGTTTGCGCCGGCAGTTCCACCTCTTTGCCGTTAGTAGCGAGAACATAGCCACCGCCGGCAATGGCTCCAATGGCTAACCCTTTGAGCGCTCCACCGAAGATAAGTCCGGCGACAGTGCCGATTCCAGCTCCTATCCCAACATCTTTGGCAGTATGGGTCCCGGTATTTCCGGATTGCACCTCTCCCTCGGAATTGGTTGAGCTCTTCTTGCCCTTGGTGCTGTTAACGGAAATCAAGGTCGCGCTGAGCGGAATGGTGTTGCCATCGGGGAGCTGAATGTCGCGGAAGTGCATATTCAGTTTGCCTTTGCCGCGAAGGGCCGCAATGGCCTTTCCCGGGTCGGCTTCTGTGACCTCGCCCTGGATCTTAGCTCCAGCAGGGACGGCGACTTGCCCATCGGAAGAGTGCACCGGCTCGGTTACGGTGGCCGTGAATGTGTCCCCCACTTTCGATGTTTTGGTGGAGAGCGGGGTATCGAGCATCGCCCGGATTTCCGTTCCCGCCGCGATCTCGCGTCCTGCAGCGGATTGGCCCGTATTGCTGGAATTTGTGTTGCTGGAAGTCGTGCCGTTCTGGTTTTTATCCGGTGGCATCGTGCTTTGTGGGTTTGACAGGTCTGGACTGGCCGGCGAATTAGGATTGCTGCTGGTTGGGGCGCTGCCCTGGTTGGCGGGCGCAGTGGATGTCTGGGCGATGGAAAATATTGCGAACGCCAGCAGTAACACGAATAACAGGCTCGCTTTACGCATACGAAGGCCTCCTTAAATGGCTAATTTTATAGGAAGCATAGACAACCAGAGAGGTTGGCCTGTGCTCTACCTGAGATTCGCTTCTCGTATACGATAGATGTGGGAATGATGGCGGGATGCGAATGGCTGAATTCGACGCTCTAACCTCAAGTGTATGTTCTTGCTATACTTTCAAGGGAGCTGATTTCATTTTACGTTGTACCCCGCCTAAAGGAGCATAAAATCACCTCAAATGACAGGGACTAAAAAGCCAAAAGTGCTTGTGGTGGATGATGAGCGCGTAATCGCCGATACGCTGGCGATCATTTTAAATCAGAACGGATTCGATGCCTCCCCTGTATACACAGGCACTGGCGCGGTGGAGCGCGCGCGTGGCGAGCGTCCGGATCTGGTGATCAGCGACGTCATCATGCCGGACATGAACGGTATCGATGCGGCAATTCACATTCGTGAGTTCCTGCCCCACTGCAAGATCCTGCTTTTCTCAGGACAAGCGGCTACTGCCGATCTGCTGGAACGCGCGCGGGCGCAAGGACATGAGTTCGAGATCCTGGCAAAACCAGTCCATCCTCAGGACCTGCTGGCGAGATTGCGCGATTGACGTATTTGGATCTGCAAAGAAAACATTTATAGCTGAAGGGCTTTGCCCCATTCCGCGGGCGAATCGACGAGCACATCCGGCGGGGCCGCTTCCAGGGTGTGCGGAGCCAGTCCGTAAGAGCACCCGATAGCAAAGATCTCCGCGTTGCGCGCGGTAAGCACATCCACATCGGAGTCGCCAATTATCACCGCTTCATCTCGGGAGACCTTGGCTTCTTTGAGCAGCGTATGGAGCCCGAGAGGATCGGGCTTCTTGGTCTCGAAGCTGTTGCCGCCGTAAACCCGAAAGAAAAAGTCCCCCATTCCCAGCCCTTCGATGATGGCCCGCGTCGGGCCGACCGGCTTATTGCTCAGCACAGCCATTGCGCGGGTATGCCCGTTCCCATGGCTGCGCAGCGCGCGCAGGGCGGGCAATACTCCATCGTAAACATAGGTGTGATCGAGCTTGTGCTCGCGGTAATAGTCGAGGAAATACTGCAGGGCCTCGTGGACGAAGCGCTCGTCCTCGGGGTCGCCTAGAGCGCGCCGCACCAGCATGGGAGCTCCATCGCCGATGTAGCTGGCAATCACGTCGGCGGGCAGTTCATGGCGTCCATAATGCCGCAGCATGGCATTGACGGAGTTCGAGAGATCGGTCCGCGAATCAATCAACGTTCCGTCGAGATCGAAGATCAGCAGCTTGATTTGATTGCCGGGAATACGGCGATGCACTTTTACCATTCTTTTGAGTTTAATTTACGGGGCAAGTTCGACCAAGGGGGACTCGCGCCCCTTCAGTCTTTTCGGCGCTCGTTCACGATGATATTTTTAGTGGGATCGCGCTTGGCCGGCAGGCAGTTCCAGAGATCAGGGAGAACTGGTAATTTTATAAGGAGCAAAATTCGATGTGGTGATTCAAGGAGCTAATTGGGAAGATGAATCTTTCTAGACATTTCCGCACATTGTCACTGCTTTTGGGAGCGCTGTTGCCGATCGCCGGTTCGGTGCAGAGCTTTGCTTTTACCGACCAGGCGTCCAGGCAAGCCTCCTCTGCAACCGATTTGAACGCCCGCTTGCACCGGCTGCACCGCGGCATCAATTTCAGCCAGTGGTTTGCGCAGGCCGGTGGCTCGGGAGGGCTGAACCCTGAGCATTTCCAAAATTACATCACCGAAAAGGACGTAGCCCTGGTAAAGAAACTTGGCATGGACCATGTGCGGTTTTCCATCGATCCCACGCCGATGTTTAACGAGTCGAAGCCGGAGGACATTTCGCCGCAGTACCTGGGCTACGTCGATCATGCGGTGCAGATGATTACTGGACAGGGGCTGGCGGTGCTGATCGACATCCATCCGCCCAGCGAGTTCAACCAGCGTTTAGGGAAAGACGATCGCCACGTACGGGCGTTTGCCTCCTTCTGGCGAGCGCTGGCGCGTCACTTTTCCGATACCGATCCTAACCTGGTGTATCTCGAGATCATCAATGAGCCGGAGGTGCAAGACGGCTATCGCTGGCTGGGCATCCAGGCGAAGGTGGCGGCGGCGATTCGGGAGGGCGCCCCCAAGCACACGATTATCGCCACCGGGCACATGTTTTCATCCGATCCTCAATTCCTTTTTTTACAACCACTTCCTGATCCAAACGTAATCTACAACTTCCACTTTTACGATCCCCATTGGTTCACCCATCAAGGGGCGAGCTGGGGAGTCGATACCTGGACGTATTTGAGAGAGATTCCGTATCCATCGACGCTGGAGAACATAAAGCCGAAGCTGTCGCAGGTACCGAACCTGGAGCAGCGCGCCGAGCTATCGCGTTATGGCGCAGACCAGTGGAATGCGGCCCGCATCGATAATGAAATGGACCAGGTGGCGGCATGGGCCGCTCAATACCATGCCAGCGTGATCTGTGACGAGTTCGGCGTCTACCGAAAGTATTCCAACCCGGAGGACCGGGCACGCTGGCTGCACGACGTGCGCACCTCGCTGGAGAAACACAACATGGGCTGGACGATGTGGGACTACGTTGGCGGATTTGCCCTGGTAAACGACGACAATGGGGTGCGAACCCCGGATGCGCTCACGGTGCAGGCGCTGGGGCTGAATCAATCGCGGTAATTGCCAGCGCAACGGCCCACTTATAAGCAGCAGCGTCGATCCCTTCAATGCTGCTGCTTGCGCGTCCTTTCCCAGGCTTTGGCATACTTCCAGCTCACGTATACGGCATGGTAGAGATGCAGCAGGAGCCCTTCGCGTCCATCAAGGAAGCCGAGGCGGACCAGGTAGTTGTAGAGAAAGGTAAACTGCGGGCGCAGCCAGACGTTCCAAAGAAAGGCCGGCAGCGTGCGTCCGGTCTGGCCCTGGCTTGCGGCCAGCTGCGAGCCCAGCGACGAATAGCGGTTCATATGCTCGATGTACCCGGCAAGCGTGGGATAGGCATGATGGATGAGGTTGCCGCTTAAGGGGCGGGTCGCGCCCTCTACTTTCAGGTTTTCATGGACGAGGCGCTCTTCAAATTTTCCTGCGCCACGGCGGAAGAGCCGCAGCTTCCGGTCGGGATAAAAGCCGCCATGCCGAATCCATCGTCCGAGAAACATGTTGCGGCGCGGAAGATAGAAGCCCTGGACCGCATCTCCGTGGAGATCAAGAATTTCGCGGGCCAGCTCCGGGCTGACCTCTTCATCGGCGTCGAGGCTTAGAATCCACTCGGTGGTGGCTTTGGCAATCGCGGAATTTTTTTGCGCGGCAAAGCCCTTCCACTCCTCGCGAAAGACCTTGGCCCCACAATCGCGCGCGATCTCACAGGTGCGGTCGGTTGAGCCGGAATCAACGATAATCAGTTCGCCATTTCCCCCGGACATCAGCGGAGCAACGCTGGAAAGGGTGCGCCCAAGATTGGCCTCTTCGTTATAAGTGATGATGACGACTGAGACTTTCACTGCGCGTCAGCATAAATGGAGTTGGCCCTTTGGGGAAGCTGACGGAGAGGATTCCTCAAAAAAGAAGGCCCGAAGCAAGGCTCCGGGCCGACGGCAACACATCCTCCTATTGGGGAGGAGGGGGATTCTGTTGCGGTTGCTGGTTGGGCTGTGGCTGATTGGGTAAAGGCTGCTGCCCGCTCTGCGGCTCTTGCGGTGGCTGAGCTGTGGGCGGCGGTTGATTGGTTTGCGGCTGGACCTGCTGCATCTCAAGCTGCTGCTGCTGGTCCTGGCTGGCGGTGGAGACCGCATTCGGGTTGGGCTTTACATTGGACGCTGTCGGTAAAGTCTTGACCGACCCCGTTTCGGCATCATCCATCCGTATGCCCAAATGATCGAGGAGGTTTCCCGTTACCTGGTCCAGGGTCACCCGGGATTTTTCATAGGCCGACATGGCCGATACCAGGCTTGATTCTGCGGTCGCCAGGTTGCGCTGCATTTGCAGGACGTTGAAGGGAGTGGAGGCCCCGAGAGAGTATTTTTTCTGCTCGGCATCGAGGTTTTGCGCCGCCAGTTCCTGTCCTTTGCGGGCGGAATCGATCAGGGCGCGGTTCTGCTGCACCGTGTATTGCGCGTTTCGCACCTGGATGCGGATCTGGTTTTCGAGCTGTTGCAGCAGCATCTGCGCCTGGCGATATTCAAGCTCCGAACGCACCTGGTCGGCTTGCGCCGAGCGGTTGAAGATCGGGATGCTCAACTGGACGCCGACTCCTTTGTCCGGAGCGCTGCTATTGAACAGGTTCGAGAAAGTGTTGCCGTAGCTACTCGGAGTGATAGTGCCCGCTGGAGTGCAAAAACCGGCAGTGCTTCCCGGAGGGCAGGTCGCCAAAGCGTTTTGCTGGCCTCCTATGCTGCTGGCCCCGTAAAAGGCATATACGTCAAGGGCGGGCAACAGACCGTTTTTAGCGCCCTTAATGTTGATCTCGTAATTGGTGAGGGTAATCCGCGACTGCGCCAGCTCGGGACGATGCGACAAGGCATCGTTTACCAGGTCCTGGATGGGCACGACCGGCTCCTGGTCAGGGACGTTCATGGTATCGGTGGGGATTACCGGGGCGGCGGCCAGTACGGGATCAGTCAGATTCTTGGAAACCGCATTCTTCATCAGGAGCTGCTGCAGCTCAAGGTTGGTTTGCGCCACGATCAGGCTCTGCTGGACGGAGGCGACCTGGCTTTGCGCGCTTACAATTTCGATCGGCGCCAGGGTACCAATCTGCACCTGCTTCTGGGTGTCGGAGAGTGTGCGCTGGGCGGTAGCGAAGGCGCGTTCCTGCGCTT
>CAZONJ010000064.1:0-6140 GCA_964581225.1 uncultured Terriglobales bacterium
TCACTTCACATATCTTGGCGAGCGGCCTTTTGACCATGGATCGTACTCGGCGGCGAAGCGCACCCGGTCAGAGATGGCGGGGTGGCCATAGAACCAGAAAACCACTGCTTTGCTGGGATAGGGATAATCCAGGCTCAGCTCTCCGAGTACCTGAAAGGCATGGGCCGCCGCCTGTTGTGAATTGGCATTGATGCCATGCGTGACTTCCAGCCCATAGACGTCGGCCTCATGCTCCACGCTGCGGCTATAGCTGTTCAGCAGCGGCTGGGCGAGGAACCCGAATATTCCGAAGAGTAGAAAGATCACCGGCAGAGCGGCCCAATCGCCGAGTTCGCGGATGGAGCAGCGTGGGGGAAGCCGCCGCACCACCCAGCCGGCAACCAGATATAAGACGTACATCGCCAGCAGCAGCGCGATCGCGCCCACGGCCATGCCATGAATAACGTGGTGCAGGACGTAATGTCCCATCTCATGACCGAAGACAAATAATGTCTCCGGCGTGGTCAGCTTCTGGATGGTGGTGTCCCACACGACCACCCGCTTGGAGGCCCCAAAGCCGGTCACATAGGCATTCAGGGTTGTGACCTTCTCGCTGGCCTTCATCTCATACATCCGCTCTCGCGGAATCACCAGCCCTCCGCGCTGCACGACTTTCTCGATTGCTGAAACCAGCTCCGGGTGTTTGGCATCAAGCGGCTGGAATTTGTTGAACATGGGATCGATGATTACCGGGGCGATAAAGACCACAAAAGCCAGAATCGGCAGCGCCGCCAGCCAGAAATAAAACCACCACCGCCGCGGGCTCTTGCGAATCACGCTGACCAGGATCCAAAGCAGCAGGACCGACAAGACAATGCTGATGGCCTCGCCTTTGCAGAAATCGGCCAGCCATGACCCCCATCGCTGCACCGAGAGCCCGTATTGCAGGCTGACGTGATGCTGGTATGCGTCGAGCGGCAAGCCCAGGAAGTCGATGGTCAACAGCAGCAGCGGCACCGCAATCAGCGCCTGCACAAAGCGTCTTGCGGAAACCGATTCGGCCAGGTCGCGATAGCGGGCGGCTATGCCGAAGAAGAGCGCCGCAAGCAGGATGGCGAACGAGTAGATGGTATCGATGAGCCTCATGCGGCCTTCGAGAAGATAGAGCGCCTTGGCTTTCTGCAGCTTGTCGGGAGGAAGGGTGTAAGCCGTGGTAGTCGCAGCAGGCGGACTGCTCACCGCAGGTGCAGAGGCATTTGCCGGACTTTGGGCGGAGGCACATTGCCATGACAATCCTGAAGTGAGTACAAAAATTGCTACCAGAGCTGCCGTCTTCATGAAACAGATCTCCTCGAAAGAGAATACGGGCAACATAGCAGAGTAGCTGCAAAACCGGAACACAGAATTTGCAGTGCTTTCTGGGTCTTCAACTTGACTTCGAGTACTGGTTGGGAGCTGCGGCATTTATTTTTACTTTCCCTAAGTCTTGCTGCCGCCAAGACAGCACGACGATTCTCCGCATCATCGAATCCTTCATCCTCTCGAATTCGGAGAACTCCCATGGAAGCAATCAAATCGAACACTCCTATTAAAGAGGAGCGATCAAAAATCGTTACCTCTCTCGGCTGGGCAGCGCTGCTTACCGGTGGAGCGTTGGCTGCATATGGAATCAGCCGCCGCTCGCCTCGCGGGGCCGCAGTCGGACTGGCGGCCGGCGTGCTCGCGCTGCAGGGCGCGAAGTCCGGTCCCGCCGCATCGCTCTTCAAACGTGAACTCCGGGCGCTGCGCTCGGTCACAATCAACCGTTCCGCTTCTGACCTGTACGAAGTCTGGCGCAAGTACGAAAACGCGCCTCAATGGATGGAGCACATTGAAGCCGTCCATAGCCTTTCCAGCACTCGCTCTCACTGGATCATGCGCGGGCCCGGTGGCACGCGCCTGGAGTGGGACTCGGAGATCACGGAAGACCGTCACGGGCATGTCCTGGCATGGCGCTCGCTTCCCGGAGCGAAGGTCGAACAGGCCGGGCGGGTGGAGTTTGAGGAGCTCGCCAGCGGGCGCGGTACCGAGGTCCGGCTCAAGATGATCTACCGCCTGCCCGGCGGAATCTTTGGCTCTTCGCTTGCGACCCTGCTGGGGGTGGAGCCCGAGCAGCAGATGCGGGAGAACCTGCGCCACTTCAAGATGCTCATGGAGGCAGGAGAAATCGCGACCACTCGCGGCCAGCCGCATGGACCTCGTGGCATGAAAGGCTCGCTGATGGAAAAGATGCTGGGCGAAAACAAACGCGATATGGAACGCTTTGGCGATCTGGATTGGGCCGACCTTACCCGGGTCCGCGCATAAGGAAAAAGGAGATTAAAAAATGAAAGCACTTTGCTGGATGGGCAAGGAAGATGTGCGGGTTGAAACCGTGCCCGATCCGAAGATACTGAACCCGCGGGACGCAATTATAAAAATCACGGCCACCGCCATTTGCGGCTCCGACCTGCATCTCTACGACGGCTTCATTCCCACTATGGAAGCGGGCGACATTCTCGGCCATGAATTTATGGGCGAGGTGGTCGAGGTTGGGCCGGCAGTCAAAAGTCTGAAGCCCGGAGACCGCGTCGTGGTGCCCTTCACCATTGCCTGCGGCAACTGCTTCTTCTGCAAGCAGGAGCTCTGGTCGCTTTGCGATAACAGCAATCCGAACGGCTGGATCGCGGAAAAGATGTATGGCTATACCGGTTCGGCGCTCTATGGCTACTCCCACATGTATGGCGGATACGCCGGCGGACAGGCGCAGTATGTGCGCGTTCCTTTTGCCGATGTAGGCCCGCTCAAGCTGGAGACCAGTCTCAGTGACGAGCAGGTGCTCTTTCTCTCGGACATTTTTCCCACCGGCTATATGGCCGCTGAAAATTGCGACATCCAGCCGGGGGACACGGTTGCCGTCTGGGGATGCGGGCCGGTCGGCCTGTTCGCCATCCGCAGCGCTTACATGCTGGGAGCGGAGCGGGTGATCGCCATCGACCGCTTTCCTGAACGCCTCGCGCTAGCCCGGGAAAAGGCGGGCGCGGAGGTCGTGGATTACTCCGAAAGCGACGACATCATCGAGCAACTGAAGCAGATGACGGGGGGAAGAGGCCCGGATCGTTGCATCGACGCGGTCGGCATGGAGGCGCATGGCACCAGCATCGGCGCCGTGTACGACAGCGTGAAGCAGACGCTCCGCCTGGAGATGGACCGTCCCAACGTGCTGCGCCAGGCAATTCAGGCGTGCCGCAAGGGAGGTACGGTCTCCATTCCCGGGGTCTACGGAGGCTTTATCGATAAAATTCCCTTTGGCGCCGCCTTTGGGAAGGGACTCACGATGAAGATGGGACAAACCCACATGATGCGCTATATGAAGCCATTGCTGAAGCGGATCGAAGCGGGAGAGATTGACCCTTCATTCGTCATCTCCCACCGGCTCAAACTGGACGAAGCGCCCAAGGCCTACAAAATTTTCCGGGACAAAAAACAGCACTGCACCAAAGTCGTGCTGAATCCATGGGCAGCTTGATCGCTCCATAGTTTCGCACAATAAAAGCGGCATGGATTATTAACCATCTATGCCGCTTTTTTAATCTGTAACCTCAATCTGCTCCCGCTTTCTCGTGGTAGAGTGCCCATAGAGTCGGATACTTACCACTATGCTCCCCAAAATTCTGATCTGTGCGATGGCTTCCTTCTGCCTGCTGTTTTCCCAGGCCAGAGCCGCTGCGCAACAGGTCGTTTCGGATGCGGAAATAACCTTTTTTCTGCATGATGAGAACCGGGTCGTGATCCAGGGAGCTCAAGTCCACATCTTCAACGCTCAATTCTCCCGCACTTGCGAGACCGATTTTTCCGGACATTGCCAGCTCTCTCTCCCACGAGCCTCTTACAGTTTGAAGGCGGAGAAGTCCGGATTTTATGCCGTCACCCTGGACCAGGTGCAGGTGGGGCAGGAGCCACTGCTGGAGATCGCTCTGTCCCATGAGCAGGAGGTCAAGGAGACGGTCAACGTCGCCGAGTCGCGTCCAACCATCGATCCGGAGCAGACGGCCTCCACCCAGTCCCTCGACAGCAACGATGTGATCAATGTTCCGTATCCCACCACGCGAGATGTTCGCTACCTGCTGCCCTTCATTCCGGGAGTGGTGATGGACCGTTCAGGAAATGTCCATGTTGCCGGGGCGCAAACTTATCAGACCCTGAACGTGCTGGATGGCTTCAATGCCACCGATCCGGTCAATCACGCCTTCAATCTGCGGGTAAGCGCCGATGCCATCCGCGAAATTTCCGTGCAGGACAGCCGCTATTCGGCGCAGTACGGAAAGGCCTCAGCCGGGGTGATCGCACTGCGTACCGGCATGGGCGACGACCACCTGCGCTTCTCAGCCACCAATTTTGTGCCCTCATTTCAATTCAAAAAGGGCTTCGGCTTCGATAAATGGGTGCCGCGCGCGACCTTCTCCGGCCCGCTGCTCAGGGGGAAAGCATGGTTCTTTGAAGCCCCGGACGCGGAGTACGACACCAACATCATTAAAGATTTACCGGACGGCGCGGACCGCGCCCCATTCGCGCGTATCAGCAACTTGTCCAAAGCGCAGGTCAACCTGAGCGGCTCCGACATTCTTACCGGCAGCTTTCTCTACAACTGGCAAGACCAGAAACATGCGTTTCTCTCGTTATCCAATCCTCTCTCCGCAACGCCGGATTACCAGTACACCTCTTATTTTTCCACCTTGAAAGAGCAACATCTATTCGCGAATGGGACGTTGGCGGAGGTCGGTCTGGGCTGGCTGACGGTGGGTGGACACGAGCGCCCCCTGGGGACACTGCCGTTTACGGTCTCTCCCGAGAGCTATGGGGGAAATTTCTTCCGCAGTTCGGATTCGGAGATCCATCGGCTGGAGGGGATCGTGAATGTTTTTCTCGCTCCGGTGAAGGCGCTGGGGAGCCATGAGCTCCAGCTTGGCCTCGATACGGACCGGCTCACCTACTATCAGTCGGTCAACCGCCGTCCTATTTCGTTTTTAAATGAAAACGGAACGCTGGGTGAGCAGGTGACCTTTCCCGGCCCCAACACCTTTGGCCAGGGAAACATTGAGACCGGCACATACATTCAAGACCGCTGGTCGCCCTCCGACCGGATCATCATCGAACCGGGGATCCGCTTTGACTGGGACACCATTTTGCATGATGGCCTGGTCTCTCCCCGTATAGCGGGCAGCTCTATGCTGGCCAAGGAGACAAAGATCTCGGCCGGCGTTGGGCTGTTTTACGACGCTACTAATCTGGCCTTTCTCACCTTCCCGCTTGAAGGTCCTCGCGTGGAAAATTTCTACGCTGCGGATGGAGTCACGCTGCTGCGCACCGACCAGGTCTTCTTCCGGCTCAATCAAACTGACCTGCAGGAACCACGTTCGCTCAATTCAAGTGTCGAACTGGAGCAGAAGCTGCCCAAAGAGCTATATCTTCGCGTGGATTACCTGCGGCGGCGCGGAGAGCGCGGCTTTATTTACCGGGAGGCCGGTCCGCATATTGCGTCAAGTCGTGGCGCCAGCCTTTTTCTTACCAATGCCAGACAGGACCACTATGATGCGGTCCAAACCACAATTCGTCATTCCTTCCGCACCAACCATTTCTGGATGGTCTCCTACACCCGTTCCGCGGCGCGCAGCAATCAGGTGCTCGGCTTCGGGCTGGACCAGATCTCCGATCCTCTCTTTACCTCAATCAACCGTGGTCCGCTGGGGTGGGACACGCCCAATCGCATGCTCTCTTATGGATGGCTGCCGGTGAGGCCGACCCTCGATTTCGCATATACCATGGAATGGCGCACGGGCTATCCATTCAGCGTAGTCAACCAGCAGCAGAATGTGGTGGGCGCTCCCAATTCGCGGCGCTTCCCCGATTTTTTCGACTTGGGCACGTATCTTGAAAAGCGCTTCGATTTGTTTCGCATGCATTGGGCATTGCGCGGCGGCTTTGATAATGTGACCAACCATAGGAACCCTTCTATCGTGGACAACAACATCGATTCCCCGGGATTTTTGAGGTTTAGGCAGTTCGATCACCGGTCGTTTGTCGCCCGCATCAGGTTCTTAGGCCGCAAAAAATAATCTCTGCGGCAAGATATCGCAAATTAA